>LRTP01000286.1 GCA_001550305.1 Streptomyces diastatochromogenes | reverse complement strand
GGCGCGGGCGCGGCCCACCGTCGGGTCCGCGAGTTCCTGCCGTGGTCGATCGTGGCGGGCCTGGTCTGGGCCGCCTACAGCGTCGCCCTCGGCTACTTCGGCGGCCAGTGGCTGGGCGCGAGCTGGTTCGCGACCGGGGTGTCGTTCCTGGCGCTGTTCGGCGCGGGGGCGGGCGCGGCGTACCTGATGCGCCGTCCCGAACCCCAGGAGTCGGGCACCGGCGCCTGACCCACGGGCCTGCGGAAACGCGGATACGCGTTCGCGCAGACCCGCGGATACGCGTCCGCGCAGACCCGCGGATACGCGTCCGCGCAGACCCGCGGATACGCGTCCGCGCGGACCTGCGGACGCGCGGGGTGCTATCCGGCGCGCTGCGGCTGAGCGGCTCCCCGTACCTCCAGGCCGTCCAGCAGTTCGGCCGTGGCGGCGGCGATCGCCTCGACCGCGCGGTCGAACACCTCACGGTTGTGGGCGGCCGGGGCGCGGAATCCGGACACCTTGCGGACGTACTGGAGGGCGGCGGCCCGGATCTCCTCCTCGGTGGCCTCTTCGGGGAGCACGGGCGGGCGGAGTGTCTTGATGCTGCGGCACATGCGTCCAGTCTCGCGCACGCCTGTGGGAACCCGGGGCGTCGGTCCTGTTTCCGTAGCGGGATGATCTACGTCGAGGCGGCCACCTTCCGGGGCCGACCGACGAGAGGATCGAACAGCCATGACGAAGGACCAGTCGAAGGACCGGGCGAAGGACCAGGCCGACGAACGGACCGAGGAACCGTCGACCGTGGCGGTACTGGGCCCGGGCGGCGTCGGCGGGCTGCTGGCGGCGCTGGTGGCCCGGGCCGGGCACCGGGTGATCTGTCTGGCCGGGGACGAAACGGCGCGGGCGCTGCGCACGGACGGCATCCGCGTCCGCAGCGGCCTGTTCGGGGACTTCACGGCGGCCGTGGAGGCCGACACCGAACTGCGCGAACCGGTCGACGCCTGCCTGATCACCGTCAAGCACACGGCGCTGGACGCGGCCCTGGAGCGGGTACGGCCGGAGGTGCTCGGCGACGGCCTGCTGGTCCCGTTCCTGAACGGTGTCGAACACCCCGCGACGCTGCGCGCCCGCTACGGCGCCGCCCGTGTCGCCCCCGCCGTCATCCGCGTCGAGTCGACCCGGACCGCACCCGGGGTCGTCGAACACGGCAGCCCCTTCGCCGAGATCGACCTGACCGGCGAGAGCGTGCCGCGCGGCCGACTGGATGCGCTCGCCGGGGTGTTGGCGGCCGCCGGCCCCACCGTCCGCGTGCTGGACGACGAGGCGGCGACGCTGTGGGCGAAGATGTCGTTCCTCGCGCCGTTCGCGCTGCTGACGACCCGTTACGGGGTACCGCTGGGCGAGGTCCGTACGCGCCACCGCGAGGAGTTGACGGCCCTGGTGGCGGAGACGGCCGCCGTCAGCCGGGCGTGCGGCGCCCCGGCGGACCCGGCCGTGGCCCTCGCCCGCTACGACGCCTTCCCGCCGGACACCAAGTCCTCCATGCAGCGCGACGCCGAGGCGGGCCGTCCGCTCGAACTGGACGCGATCGGCGGCGCGTTGCTGCGGGCAGCGGACCGGCACGGGGTGGCCGTGCCGGTGGCGCGGGGGCTGGTGCGGGAGTTGGAGGAGCCGGAGGAACTGGAGGAGCCCGAGGAGCTGGAGGGCAACCGCCGCCACTGACCCCGGCTACGGTTCACCCCGACGACGGTTCACCCGACGCGCGGCTCAGACGTGGGTCTTGGCCAGCACTTCCAGGATCTCGTCCGTCGTGCCCGTCTCACCGAGACGGGGGAAGATCCGCTCGACGCTGTTGCGGTGGGTCTCGGCGTCGATGTCGGACATCGCGTCGGTCGCCAGGGTGACGTGGTAGCCGTGCTCGTGGGCGGCGCGGGCGCTGGACTCGACGCCGATGCTGGTGGCGATGCCGACCAGCACGATCTGGGTGATCCCGCGGCGACGCAGCTGCAGGTCGAGGTCGGTGCCGTAGAACGCGCCCCAGTTCCGCTTGGTGACGACGATGTCCTCCGGGTGACCGGCGAGCTCGTCGACGAGGACGTCCCAGCCCTCCGGCCAGACACGGGGGGCGCGGGCGGGGCCGTCGATGCGCCCGGGGACGCCGTCCGCGCCGTCGGCGGCGGCGGTGACCCGGACGAGGACGACGGGGAGGCTCTGCTCGCGGAACGCGTCCGCGAGCCGGGCCGCCCGCTCCACGACCTCGGCGGCCGGGTGCGGGGCGAGGCCGGGGTTTCCGGCGATGCCGTTCTGCAGGTCGATGACGACGAGCGCGGTCTTCGGGTCGAGCGTGGTGACAGCCATGGTCAGGCCTTTCGGGGGGTGGAGGGCGCGAGGGAGCGCAGGGATCGGTCGAGCAGGGTCACCGCCAGGAGCAGCGTGGCTCCGGCGAGCATGAAGAGGGCCAGGTCGTGCAGGCCCCCGGTGTCGGCGCCATGGGGGAAGACGGCCGCGTCGGCGGCGGAGGCGACCATCGCGCCGAGGTACATGAAGGTGCGCAGGAGGCCGGCCGCGGAGCCCGTGCGGGCGGGGTCGGCCTGCCGGTAGAGGGCGTTCTGGTTGGCGAGGTCGTTGAGGCCCTGCGGGATGCCCATGACTCCGCGGGGCGAGGGCGCGAGGGCCGGTCGGAGCGAGCGAGTCCGGATATCTTGGGCATCACGGCCGGGTGAGCCGGTCCAGTACGGCCATGGCCTCGATGACGGTCTGCCGCTCGGCCTCCGTGCAGCGGTCCTCGAAGGCCCGGGCCAGCCACTCCGCACGGGCCTGCCGGGTGCCCTCGATGCGCTCGCGCCCCGCGTCGGTGAGCGTGACGAGCTGCCGTCGGCCGTCCCCGGGGTCGGGGTTGCGCTCGATCAGCCCGTACTGGTCGAGCGCGGCGAGCGTGGCGGCCATCGACTGCGGGCGCACCCCCTCGGAGGCCGCGAGTCCACTGGCCGTCGCGGCGCCGCTCTTGCTCACCAGCGTGAGCGCGGACACCTGGGAGGGGGTGAGGTCCTGCGCCTCACCTTCCGTCTCGGCGACCTCCCGGATCCGCCGGCGCAGCCGGTTGAACGCGACCCGGAGATCCCGCGCGGCACGGGCGGCGGACCCGGAGACGCCGTCGACACCTTCGGTGTCATCCCTGCTGTCGTCCATGCCCCCCACGCTAGGACCTTCAGTCCAGACTGTCCAGTTCGAACTGCACAGTCCAGGCTGAGCAAACCACTGGGCTGAGCAATGTCCGGTGATACGGGGAGCCAAGGGAACCGGAAGGAAATCCGCGGGCGCTTCCCGCCCGCCCCGGGCAGGATGTGCCCCCGTGAACCACATCCTGTGCGGGCTCGCCGCCAACCCGGCCCTCCCCGCCGAGCTGGTCGACCGGCTGATCACGGTCGCCGACGACGAGATCGCCACGGAACTCGCCGCCCGCAAGGACCTCGGCCGCGCCCAGGCACTCGCGCTGGCCGCCCGCGACGAGGGCACCGCCGTACACCTCGCGTACGAGGGACGGCTGACGTCCGCCGACATCGATCCCGTGGCCCAGCCGCAGGCCGCGCTCGCCCTGCTCGACACGGGGGCCGGCCTCCCGGAGTGGGCGCGCCGCTTCGCGACGGATCCGGTCACCGAGCGCCGCGAGAAGCTGGCCGCCTGCCAGGACCTTCCCCCCGATGTGACGGACACGCTCGCCGCCGACTCGGAGATCGCGGTGGTGGCCGAGCTCGCGCTGTGGACCACGCCGGACATGGCCGCCCGGCTCGCGCGGCACCCGCATGCGGAGGTCCGCCGCGCGGTGGCGGCCAACGAGGCGACCCCACCGGCCGTACTGGAGATGCTGCTGACCGGGGACGGGCTGCCTCCGGCGCGGCACTGCCTGGTCTGCGAGCGTGAGGGGACTCCGGCCCCTCACGCTCGCCCACATCCGCACCCGCACCCGCACCCGGCCGACGACCTGCCGCCGGGCGCGTTCTGCACCGGTTCCCACGAGTCCACGGTGCATGACATGTGGCGGCAGGCACTGAGCAACCCGGCCACTCCCGCCCGCGCCGCCGCCGGCTTCGCCGGCCATTCCTCGGCGCTGCTGCGCTGGTCGCTCGCCGGCCGCTCCGATCTGCCCCCGGAGGCATGGGGACGGCTGGCCGACGATCCGCTGCCCGGCATACGGGGCGACCTCGCCGAGAACCCCGCGGTCGACGCCGCCCACCTGCGCGCGCTGGCCACCGACGTGAGCCCCGACGTACGGCGCAGCCTGGCCCACAATCCCCGCGTGCCACTGGATCTGCTCGCCTCCTTGGCGGGCACCACCAAGATCGGCGCGACCCTGCTGCCACGGATCGCCGCCGCGACCCCTGCCGAGGTCGAGAGCCTGGCCAAGTCTCCCGACCCGGCCGTACGGATGCTCCTGGCCGCACGACGTGATCTACCGCCCGGGACGCGCGACGCGCTGGCCGCCGACACCGACGCGAAGGTGCTCAAGTCCATCGCCCCTCACCCCGGCCTCTCCGAGGCCCGGCTGCGCGACATGATCGACCGTCACGGAGTACGGGTGCTGGCCAGGGTGGCGACGAACCCGGACGCGTCGCCGTCCCTCCTGGAGCACGTGACGAGACACGACCCACCGGTCCCGAAGGCGTTCCGCGAGGTGGCCCGGCACCGCAACGCGACGGCGCCGGCCCTGCTCGCCTGCCTGACCGACCGACAGGCGCGACCGATCGCCGCCGCCCACCCGTCCCTGCCGGTACCGGTCGTCGTCGAACTGCTCGGCGACGCCGAGGGCCGCGTGGCGGAGGCGGCCGCGGCCAACCCGTCACTGCCGCCGGCCATGATGCTGAAGCTGACCCGTTGACCCCGCCGGGGCAAGGAACGGCTCCAGCAGACCGAGGAGCCGGTCCGGGCGGTGCAGCGGGATGATGTGCCCGCAGTTCTCGATGACGTGGCCGATCAAGTGGTCGGCCACCGGCCGCAGTTGTCGTTCGAGCGCGCTGCCCACGGGGTGGGCGCCGACGGCCATGGTGGGCACGGTCAGCCGGGCCGTACGGACGGCTTCCTGGATCTGCCGGGAGCTTTCGGGCAGGGCGCGATAGTACGAGAAGGCGCAGCGCAGGGCCTCGGTCCCGGTGTACGCGTGGACGAAGGCGTCACGGACGGCGGGGTCCACGCCCTGCCCCAGGGTGCCCGCGTCGAGGAACCAGTCGATGTACCGGTCCTCGTGCCCGGTCAGGACGGATTCCGCGAGGCCGGGTTTCGCGTGGTCGGATTCCGCGAGGCTGGATTCCGCGAGGCCCGGTTCCGAGCCGCCGGATTCCGCGTGGAAGCCGAACCACCAGGGCGCGCCGTGGGCGAGGAACTCCTCGGCGCCCGGCAGCCTGCCCACCAGCGACTCCATGACGACGAGTCGTCGGACGAGGTCGGGGCGGCGCATCGCGAGCAGGAACGCCGGCGGGGTGCCCGCGTCGATGCCGACCACGGCGGCCGAGGTCTCTCCGAGGGCGTCGAGGAGGGCCTCGGCGTCGGCCGCGAGCGTACCGGCGTCGTAGCCGCCCGCCGTGCGCGCGCTCGCGCCGCATCCGCGCAGGTCCGGTGCGATGACTCGGTACCGCCCGGCGAGCCCGTCCAGGACGTGGGTCCACAGCTGCCAGGTGTGCGGGAAGCCATGGAGCAGCAGAACGGCCGGGCCCTCGCCGGCCAGGGCCACGTTGAGTTCGACGCCGTTGGCTTCGACCTGCCGGAGTGCGACGGACATGAGACCTCCAGGTGCGGGGGGGGAAGGCGGTGGGGCGATGGAGAGGCGGTTACCAATGGTGACAACCAAACGCTAGGTGACTAACCTGGAGACGCCAAGACCGCACTTCCACGACAGGTAGTGAGCCCCGGGTGACCCCCTCATGACCCCTTCTCCACCACAGCCCCGCGACGGGAGCCGCGGGGATCTGTTCGATCCGCAGTGCCCGACCCGTCGCCTGCTCGACCGGATCGGTACGAAGTGGATGTCGATGGCCGTCAAAGTGCTGGCGGAGGCGTCCCCGGAGGAGGTGCGCTTCGCGGAACTGCGGCGCAGGATGCCCGGGGTCTCGCAGAAGATGCTGTCGGTCACCCTCCAGGGCATGACCCGCGACGGCCTGGTCGACCGCAGGGTGGAGCCGTCGGTGCCGCCGCGCGTGCACTACCGGCTCACTCCGCTCGGCCTGTCACTGGAGGGTCCGCTGGCCATGGTCAGGGCCTGGGCCGAGGAGCACATGGCCGAGGTGGACCGAGCCAACGCGCGCAGCCGCGAACTCGCCGACGACGACTGACGGTTCGGGCCGCCGCGACAGGAAGCCGTCCGCAGCGGACGCCCCACCCGTTCGCGTGAAGTCCCCGAAGGAACTCGCACCTCAAATTCGAACAGGCGTACCATTGCCGCGTGGCTGCGACCTATGACTTCCCGAGTGACCTCCTGGCAGGCCAGGAGGAGCTGCATCAGGTCCGGGCGGAGCTCCTGGCCCTGCTCAAGAGGCTCCCCTGGTCGGTGGAGCCCCTGGACGGCTTCAGCGACGACAAGGGCTGGCGCAAGGTGGAACGCCCCGCCTCCCCCGGCTGGACACCCGACGAACAGGCCGAGGTCGAGAAGCTCCGCCAACGAGAACGAGAGCTCGCCGTCTTCGTCACCTGCCACCGCTTCTGGTCGGAGGTCGCCCCACCGGACACGGTGGACGCCCGCGCGAAGCTGAAGCACGCCCACGAAGGCCCGCCACAAACGTCGTAATTCCAGTCGCTCCGGGTACGAGGGAGCCCCCGCGCGGCAACAATGAGTCACCGGCGTCGACGCGGAGGTACTCATGCCCGTGCTCCTCATCGAAGGCGACTACCGGATCCCGAACGCGAAACCGGACGGCGACACCGTCCGCTTCGACCCGCACGACGCGGCCTTCTGGTACGAGATCCCCGGCACGCACAAGATCGACAAGACTCACCGGAACAGCCGTGGCGGCGCCAACCTGAGGCTCGACGCGATCGACGCGCTGGAGACCCACTATCTGGGCGCGGGCCCGCACGAGGTGCACCAGCCGCTGGACCTCGCCCACGCCGCCCGGGACGAGCTGCTGAGCTGGCTCGGTTTCACCACCGTCCAGCACGCGGGCGAGAAGGTCACCGCCAGTACCCCGGAGAGCGTGCCCGGTTTCATCCTGGCGAGCGCGATCGACGTACACAGCCGCTGTGTCGCGCTGGCCGGTCGCGGCGCACCACCCGCGGGCAAGAAGAGCGGCGACTGGATCACCGTGGACGTGCCGCTGCTCCGCACCACCGCCAACCACCACCTGCTCGCGCTCGGCCTGGTCTTCCCGACCTTCTACTCGAACCTCTTCCCCGACCTGCGCACCGAGTTGACCGCGGTGTCCCAGCAGGCGAGGTCGGCGGGCCTCGGCGTATGGGCCAAGGACACGACGACCACCGGGGCGGCGATCACCGGCCTGTCCTCCCTCACGGACGACCTGGTGCTGCTCCCGAAGCTCTTCCGCCGCCTCGCGGACCATCTGCGCTTCGCGCCCGACTCCTCGCTGGACTGCTTCCCCAGCTACCTCTTCGGCGGCGCCGACCGATTCCGCATCCTCTCCCAGGGCCCCACCGCCAAGACCCTCACCGGCCTGCACCACGTGGTCGAGGTCAACGGCGGGACGGTACGCATGACCCGCCCCATCGAGGACCTGGTCTTCGCCGAGGAATGACGGGGCCGGACGTCCGACCGTCAGAACTCTCGACCGTCAGACCTCTCCACTGTCAGACCTCTCCACTGTCAGAGCTCTCGACCATCAGGGCTTCAGAAGTCCGCCCACCCACCAGTCACGCGGTTCACCCCTGACCACGGTGCGACGGCGCAGGGTTCCCTCGACGGTGAAGCCGAGTTTCTCGGCGAGTGCGCGGGAGGGCACGTTCCCGACCATCGCCCACCACTCGATCCGGTGTGCCCCGAGTACGGCGAAACCCCAGTCGCACAGGACCCGGGCCGCTTCCGCGGAGTACCCCCGGCCGCGCTGCTCCTTGGCCGCCCAGTAGCCGAGTTCGTAGACCCCCTCGGAGAGCCTCGTCAGACAGAACGAACCGACCAGCGCACCGTTGTCCGACCGGAAGGCACCCAGAATGTGGTCGCGATCCCCGGCCCAGCCCTGGGGCGCGGTCTCCCCGACGTACTTCTCGGCATCCTCACGCCGAAACGGTGACGGCGCCGGCGTGTAGTACTGGATGTCCTCGTCCTGACAGGCCGCGTACACCGCGTCCGCGTCGGAGGGGCCGAAGGGCCTGAGCAGAAGTCGCGCGGTCTCCAGAGTCACGGGATCCATGGCCGCAGTATGGCCAGCACCCACAAGCGCAACCACCGATTTTCCGGCGTCCTCGGGTCCCGCGACGGCCTGCCCTGCACGGTCCTGATCCAGCGGCGGAGCACCGGGCCGACCTGGGCCTCGGATCTCCATCGCGCAATCCAAAGGAACGGCAAAATGCGCGATTATGGATGAACAGGCTTTTTTGGAATGGGCCAGGGAGCCGCAGATGGACACCTCGGACGAACTCCTTCAAGGGGCTGACCCGGCGGCTCTTCTGACGCCGGACGGTGCTGTCCTCGGCCTCAACACCGCGATGGCCACAGCACTGGGCAGGTCTGCGGAGGAGTGCCTGGGACGTGACTTCGGTGATCTGTGGCCCGCAGGCCAGCAGATGTCGGCCGAGAGCCTCGTGGCCCACGCCGCCAAGACGAAGGCCGTCGCGATGCGGGTGCTGGACTTCCCCGCGCGAGACGGAGCACCCGTCGCCAGCTTGATCGAGGCGCGGTCGGTCAAGGATCCCACCGGTGACGAGCAGTTGGTCTGGGTGCGCGCACTGGATGCGCGGAACGACCTGACCAGCCTGTTGATCCCGTTCCGGATGGCCACCACGGCCGCCCACCTCGGCCTGTGGATGTATTCACCCCATGACCACCAGATGGAGTGGCTCGGTGGCGCACCCGCCGTGGCCGCGCTCTTCCCGGATCCCGCTACGTCGCTTTCCAGAGTGGTATCGGCAGTGCACCCTGACGACCGGGAGGCCTTGCGGCAGCTCCTGCGCTCGGCCTCCACCCAGGAGTCCCCCTGGGTGAGGGTGCGGTACCTCCCCCAGCACGAGGGCTGGCACCAACTGGCCGCCCAGACCCGTCGGATCCAGTTGGGATACGCCGGCCCCGAGCGGATCTTCGGGCTGGTCCGCGACGACACCAAACAGGAGAAGCGCAAGGAAGAGGCGCAGGCCGCACTGATTGCCGAGCGACAGCGCGCCAAGGACATCGCCGACTTCTCTTCCGCCTTGATCACCGCGGCCACGGAGCAGGAACTGCAGCAGGTCGTCGTGACCCGGCTCGCCGCAACCTTCGGCGCCAGCGGCGCCCTGCTCGCACTCGTCGAAGAAGGCCGCCTGCGCGTCTCCACCGATGCCGGGATAGCCATGTGGGAGGCCGACGTCCTGCACGGCCTGCCGCTGGACCACCCGAGCGCCCTGCCCGAGTCGATCCGCACCGGCAAGCCGCAGTTCATCCCCGGCCGGAAGGACTACATCCACCGCTGGCCACACGGGGCTGAATTTCCTCGGCTCGGCCTCCTCGGCTCCGACTACGCCACCTCGATCACCCCCCTCAGTGAGGCAGGCAATCAACCGCTCGGGGCGTGGCTGGTGACCTACCACAGCGGACACCGGCCGTCCCTGGACGAGCGGATCCTCATGGGTACGCTGGCCGACCTGGCGGGCCAGGCACTGAGGCGCATCAGGTTGCAGCAGGCACGAGTCGAGCTGGCCACGGCGCTGCAGAAGACCATGCTCCCCAGGCTGCCCGAGCATCTCGCGGGCCTGGAGGTCGCCGCCCGCTACCGGCCGAGCCGGGACGGGCTGGACATCGGCGGAGACTGGTACGACGCCTTCGAGATGCCCGACGGCGGGGTCGCCCTGGAGATCGGCGATGTTCAGGGGCATGACGTGGACGCCGCCGCCCTCATGGGACAGGTGCGCTTGTCCATGCGCGCGATCGCCGCCCAGGAACGGAATCCGGGGACCGTGCTGATGCGCACCAACGAGCTGCTGACGACGATGGTTCCCCCACGATTCGCCAGCTGCACCATGCTGCATTTCGACCCACGCGACGGACAGGTCATCGGCACCAGCGCCGGCCACGTGCCGTTGCTGTGCGCGCGCGAGGACGGCAGCCACAGCATCCGCGAGCTGCCGGGCGGCCCGGTCCTGGGAGTCGTGCCCGACACCGAGTACGGCGAGGAGACCTTCACCCTGGACGAGGACAGCGCGCTCGTCATGGTCACGGACGGTGTGGTCGAAGGACCGGGCCTCACGTTGGACGCCGGACTGGAGCGAGCCGGAACACTGGCCGGCGCGGCCCTCCACGACGGACTGAACGCCGAGCAGATCGCCGACCGCGTCCTCGACGCCGCGGTCGCGGTGGACCACCTCGACGACGTGGCCGTGCTGGTCATCCGACGCACATGACGATCACGAGGCCGGCTTCACGACGTGTTGGCGACCGCCTCGCGCGGTTCGCTCTCTGGCCGGCGAGACGGTGGAACCGCCGCCGTTCGCCCGCCGGGCGGCCCCTGCCGCAGCCACCGCTGCGGCGTGTGCCGCCGCCACCACTTCTCCGCGGGCTCCTCCACCGCGGAGTACAACGCCCAGGCCAGCACGATGACGACCATGCACATGCCGACCAGCGCGAACAGCGTGCCGTTGTTGTCGGGCATGCGGCCCCACTGGTAGATGGCCAGCCGGCTGATCGAGTGGTGCAGGAGGTAGAAGCAGTACGACCACAGGCCGAGCTGGACCATCAGCTTGGCGTTGAGTACGCCGCGCAGTCCGCGGACCTCGCGCTGGACGAAGGAGAGAATGATCAGTGCGGCCAGGACCGCGACCACCGGCCGCACCAGATAGTCGAGCTGCGCGGCGGCCCCCGCCGGCAACCCGGCCTGGCCCTCGTAGTAGCAGTAGACCCAGGCCGCCAGCAGCACCACTGGCAGCGAGGGGTGCAGCGGCAGCCGCCAGCCGCGTTTGACCGCGAGCGCGACCGTCATGCCGAGCAGGAACTCCGGCAGGTAGACCACGGGGTGACGCATCACCCAGGCGGCGTGGGCGGGCGAGTAGTGGGTGGTGGCGAACCAGTCCACGGCCCACATTCCCACCAGTCCGCCTGCCGTGACCGCCCCGAGCCAGCGGGTGCGCAGCCTGACCGCGATCCGGGCCAGCAGCGGGAAGAGGGCGTAGAAGAGCAGTTCGACGCTGAGCGTCCAGGTCACCTCGTTCCCGGGGAGGGCCGGGGTGACGTTCGGGGACCAGGTCTGCACCAGGAAGGCGGAGGAGATCAGGCTGGGCCAGCTGATCGCGAGGTGCGCCGCCGTGTAGTACGCGTAGGTGCCCAGCAGCAGGGCGACCAGGTGAGCGGGCCATATTCGGCCTACGCGGCGCCAGTAGAAGGCGCCTGGGTGCTCGTTCGGCTTGAAGACCCATATCATCAGGAAACCGGACAGAACGAAGAAGAGGCTGACGCCGTTTCCGCCGAACTGCGCGTAGGGGAAGATCAACGGCGCCCGTCCCAGCCCGGTCTTGCCGCCGCTCCCGGTGAAGTGGGTGGTGAAGACTGCGAAGGCCGCGAAGAAGCGCAGGCTCGTGAGGGAGTCGAGGCGTTTGGGGAGGGGTGTCACCACTGCCCGTATGCCTGGCAAAGACATGGGGTTTCGCCGTAGCCCTTCGGGGGTCCGCCAGTAACCGACGCACTATAGGACCACCGAAGTAAGGCCAGGTAAGAAACAGACTTCGGTAGACAGCGACAGGGCGTCGTGTCTTCCCCTTACCGGGTTGAGCCAGTTGACACCCGAGCGGCCGTACCTTTCTGTGCCCGAGGTGTACCGGCTCGCCGACGCCGTTCCACCTCACTGAAGCCGCGCACGGGCAGCGGCCTGCCTACGACTCCAGGCCTGTGCCGTGGGGCTACGAGCGCTGCGAGGCAGAGGCGTGCCCACGTGCGGGGCTGCGGCCGCCTCGCTGCCATCGGCACGTCACAGCCCGTCAGTCGCTCAGCTCGGCGTTCAACGCCGCAGGTCACCCCGCTCCGGCTGAAATATGGTCATTCGTGTGGTGGAGTGCGGCGCGCGTCGGCTTGTGTGAACAGGCCGCGCCCGATTGTCTGCGTCGCGTCAGCCAGCATGTCCGCCGTCAGCCAGGATGTCCGCTGGCGGGCGGCTACTTCGGGAGTTAACGTGCGCGCACGAAGCCTATCTGTCGCGGCCGCAGCCGCTGCTCTCGTCCTGATCCAGCCGGGCCCCGCCGTCGCGGCGGACGACCCCAGCACCGCAGTCACGTACACCGTCACGTCCGGCGCATTGACGCTGTCGGTACCGGCCAGCGCCAGCCTCGGCTCGGGAGCGCCCGGCACCCAGATCAGCGCGCCGATCGGCCCCGTGACCGTGACCGACAATCGCGCCCTCCTCTCGGCCTCCTGGACGGTGACCGCGGCGGAGACGGACTTCACGAGCGGTGCGTCGACGATCCCCGCCACCAGCGCTACCTACACGACCGGGACGGTAACGACGACCGGTACCATTACCGCCACTCCAACGAGCGTGACGCTGAGCAACTCCGGGCAGACGGTGGTCACCGGGAGCGCCGGTGTCGGAGACAACACCGCGACCTGGAACCCGACAGTCACCGTCAGCGTGCCCGCCGGCGCCATCGGCGGGGCCTACACCGGAACGCTGACCCAATCCGTTGCCTGACGGAATGGAGGGTGCGCGCCGATACTGGGTTCTGCTGCTGGTGCTGGCCTTCGTACAGACGGCCGGGGTGATGCCGGCGGCGGGGCACGGGGCGCCCGGGGTGTCCTCCCCCCAGGACCCGGCTGCGGGCAGGATCATCAGTATCAAGCTGCTCGACGCTCCGGAAAGCCGCCGTGTCGATCCCAGGGCGCAGGCCTACATCGTCGACCACGTCGCGCCCGGCTCGACCATCGAGCGGCGGGTGGAGGTCACCAACGAGTCGTCCACACCGATGCACGTCAACGTCTACGCCGCGGCGGCCACCATCGCGAAGGGTGAGTTCACCTTCGCGCCGGAGCGCACCTCCAACGAGCTGACCGGCTGGACGTCACTCGATACGGCGGACCTTGAGCTGGCGGCCTCCGAAACGGCGCGAGTACGCACCACCGTCCGGGTGCCCAGGGACGCCGCCGCCGGGGAGCGATACGGCGTCATCTGGGCGCAGACGGGCACCGCCACGGACCGCACGCACAATGTGGCGATGCTGGGCCGGGTGGGCGTCCGCATGTACATCGACGTCGGTCCCGGTGGTGAGCCACCCTCGGACTTCAAGATCGAGCGGCTCTATCCCACCCGAGCCCGCGACGGGCGGGGGGAGGTGCGCGCCCGGATCCACAACACGGGGGGCCGCGCCCTGGACATCAGCGGGGCACTCTCCCTCTTCGACGGGTCTGCCGGACTGCGCGCCGGACCGTTCTCGGCCAAGACGGGAACCACACTGGCTCCGGGCGACCTTGCGGAGGCGGTCGTCCCGCTGGACGCACGGCTGCCGGACGGCCCGTGGACCGCGAAGCTCACGCTCAAAAGCGGCCTGGTCGAGCACACCACGCGCGCCACCATCACCTTCCCGACGACTCCCGGTGGCGCCGGAGCGGTCGCCGCGTCGGTCGCCCAGCAAGGACACCTCCCCACCCCTGTGGTCGCCGGGCTTTCAGCCCTCGTCCTCACCGCTCTGTGCCTTCTGCTCTCCAAGTTCCTCCGGCGCCGCCGGTGACCACTCCGACGGAGCCCCCGCTGTGTTGGTCGAGTCTCGTGTGCTCGCCGCGATCACCGTCGTGTCGTATCCGCGAGCCGACTCGCGGAAGCGTAAAGTGATATTTATGTCACGATGAGTAGCTATGGCTTGTTATCGACGGTTTGGAAGCGGAGATGTCGGTGTTCAGGCATGGGAGAGGGCGGGCTGAAGCAAGCCGCGGCACGGGAGGTACGGGCGGCATGTTTCGAGTGTGGCTGAGGGTGCCCCGCAAGACGGGGGCGGTCGTGACCGTCGGGCTGGCCGTCCTGGCGATCGTCCTGGCCACAGCCTGGACCGCCACGGTTCAGCGCGCCCACGTCGCCCAAGGCAACGACGGGACGGTGCCGGTGAACAACGCCTTCACCACCACCGGCCTCACCGAACCCAGTGGCACCGCCACCACTGACCCCAGCAACACCGACAGCACCGGTAGTACCGGCCTCACATTTACGGTCATCCCAGTCAGCCACCCCTCCCTGACCATCGCCAAGAGTCACGCGGACACCTTCACCCGGGGCGAGGACGGCGTCTACACCATCACTGTGGGTAACGTCACCGCAGCCGGCCCGACCAATGGCACCAAGGTCACCGTCCACGACACCCTCCCCACAGGTCTTCGGGCCGACAGGATCACCGGCAGGGGATGGCACTGCACTCTGGCCACCCTCACCTGTACCCGCAGCGACGTCTTGCCTGCCGGGCACAGCTACCCGCCCGTCACCCTGAAGGTCGACGTCTCCTGCAACGCCCGTGCACGGGTCACCAACACCGCCACCGTCACTGGAGGCGGTGACACCACGACTCACACCGCCACCGACACCACCAAGATCGAGCACCACGGGCACGACGGCGACGGGCACGACGAGCGTCATGACCACTGCGATCGCCACGACCACTGACAACCTGGATCGGCTGCTCAGGAGGCGTCCCGGTCGTCAGTGACCGTGCTCGTTGATGTCGGCCGTGGATGCCAAAGGCCCCGGACCATGATCGGTCCGGGGCCTTTGCCCTTGTGCCCCCCGACAGGATTCGAACCAGCTCACGCTTACCCTGCCGTCGATCAGAGCAAGCCGCGAGCTCGGTTCACTGGACGTCGGCCAGCCAGCGCAGCGCGCTGAGGCTCGGCAGGAAGAAGTACTCTCCGCCGCGGGTGATGACAAAACGCTCTACGCCGTGCAGGCGGCGCCGGATGGGGTGCTGCGGGATCGTGAAGATGCCCGTGCCGTCGTTGTCGCCCGTGAGCAGGTCCTTCTCCTGGTCGAGGCCGGTGAAATGGCCGTCGTTCAACCATTGCGACTTCACGAATTCAAACTGACGGTCAAGGTGCGAGCCGATGAAGACGAAGACGATGCCACGGTCGGCGCCGTCGTCGTCCAGGATGCCGGCCGGAAGAGGGGGACCGTAGTTGGTGCCCCGTCGGATCATGTGGTGCAGGCGGATGTCACCGATGATCTCCGAGTCGCGCGGGTTGGCTCGCCTGGCGTGGGCGCCGTGGGGGCAGATCGCGCCACGCGGATCGGACTCGTAGCGGAAACCGTTGTTGCGCTGGGCGTCCGCTCCCAGGGCCGGGTCGTCGTGCTCGGGCGCCAGGATCAGCGGGGCGCCGCTCTGCCAGCGGCCCACGATCTTGGCGGCGAGCAGCGACTCCTCCCCCGGGCTGCCGGAGTTGTCGTGGAGATAGCGGCGGAAGGCCGCGACGCGCGTGTGCAGCTTCCGCCAGGCCACGAAGGTGCCGTTGCGGCCCAGCTCGGCCGGCTGCGGCATCGGCGGCAGGTTTCCGGTCTCGTCGCGATAGCCGAGCACGAATTCGCCTGCCTTGAGCACGGAACCGTCACCGGGCGGACTCTCGGCACCGCTGCCTTCGATCGCGGGGTTGCCGATGCCGTCCTTGTAGCCGAAGCTGGTACGCCCGCTGGACAGCTGGTAGAAGTCCTGCCGATGGACGACCTGAAGACCGCGAAGCTGCGCGTGGGCCTTGCGCGCACGTTCGAGGACGACCGCCAATGACTCCTGGTCGGCAGCCAGGAGGGACAGCACGACATGTACCTGGCCGGTACCGAAGGGCGGCTCCCAGCGGGCGGGCGCGCTCTCCCCGGTGTCACCGATGAACTCGGCGCGCGCCGCCATGCCCTGGCGAAACTCCTCAGGGAAGGTGCTCAGGGCGACCGGTGAGACCTGGAGCGCTTCGAGCCCCCGGTACGTCAGTCCGGCGTTGAGGAGCGCGGGCAGGTCCGGTTGCCACCAGTTCGCAGCGGAGTCGACCAGCTCGGCCAGACGCCCCATCAACTCGCGCCCGGCGCCGGGATCGTCCACACGCAACAGGATGTAGGTGCCGACGTACGGTGACGGCCGGTCACGCAGCACGATGCCCTGAATCTCGTCCAGCTGCAGCGGCGCTGCTTCAGTCGCTGTCATGACGTCCTCCCGGTCGACTATCGGCGACTTTGTACCAATTGCCGCTACTTTCGCTGCTGTCCGACACGGCACATCGCGCGATTGACGAGCGCCTGAGCGCGCGGGGTCGCTCGGAGCGCAAGGTTCCACCGCGCGAGCCGAAGCGCTCGCTGGGGATCGCCGCCGACGGTCAGCCAGAACTCCGCCGCGTGATCGGCGTACGCCTCGGGGTGGCGCGCCATCAACTCCTCGTAGCGTGCGGCAGCGTGGGCACGCCAGAACCGAGCTTCCGTCGATGCCTCGCACCCGCCCAGGAGGCGGGCAAGCCGGGTCGCGTAGTCGGGATCGTCACTGGCGAGGGCCAATCGGCGCAGGCGCTCTATCGCTACGGCCACCCTGCCTTCGGCGGCATCGGCCTCAGCGAGGTGGCCATGCGCCGGCACGTAGGACGGCAGTCGGCGAGTAGCCGACTCCAGCCAGACGCGCGCGCTCACCAGTTCACCCTGGGCCAGCCACATCTGTCCGCACTGGAATTCGAGGACCGCCGGCGGAAAGGGACTGACCCCGCGGAAGACGCGTCTCGCTGCCAAAAACCACGACTCGGCCTCGTCCACCTCGCCGCTCTCGGCCCGACAGCGGGCCATGGCGCCGAGGGTCCAGAAGTCCTGCTGCATCGACAGCCCCTGTCGACGCAGCGCAAGCGCCTCGTCGTACCGCCCGACCGCCTGCCAGACGGCGGCTCGCTCCTCGTCCACGGTGCGCCGATCGAGCCCCAGCGCAGCCGCCGCGTCCAGATCGTCCAGCGCCGCCGCGAATCGATGGAAGAGGCCCGCCAGCCTGGCACGCGCCACAAACGAGCGAGGATCGCGCGGCACCTTGTCGACGAACGTCTCGGCCAGCGATGCCGCGCGCTCGGCCTCGTCGATGCGGCCCCGTACATGCCCGCGCAGGGCGGTCAGCTCCACCAACTCGCCCCAGCCGTCGGCGGTGAGTCGTCCCCGTGTCGCCTGCGACGTCAGACCTTCGATGCGCGCGTCGAGGTTGCCCAGGGCGATGATGCCGGCTGTCGTGGGCGGCCCGCCCGCGAGGTCGGGCCCCCTCTCACCGTCTGCAAGAGTGGCCGCCCTGGAACTGCTCATCAGCCTGCGGCGGCCGTCGGGACGGAAACGGGTTCGGGCGGGTCGGGGTTGGGCGGTGCCAGGTACGGGAACTCGCGCGAAGCCGGGACGGTCCCGTCGACGCCGTCGCTCACGCGCGGGCCATGGCCCGCGTTGACGATCAGCGTGTAGAGCGTGTCGATGACATCGTCGTTGAGCGACCGGCCGCCACAGGTCGCATGCTCCCGTCCCTCCAGCAGGGCCCGCTCGATCTCGAAATAGCTGTCTTCGGCGTACGGCTTGGCAACGTCCACGACCAGGAAGTCCGCGAGCAGCAGCTCCGTCAGCGGATGCGTCCCGTCCGGCTGCGTCGTCCAGTCCAGCTCGCCGTCGAGACCGTCGAAGAAGACCAGGTTGGCGTTAAGGCGTGAGCGATAGGCGGCCACGTAGCTCGGCCCCAGCAGGAACGGATCTTCCTCGTTGTAGAGATCGCGCAGGTCAACGACCTTATTGGCGGCGTCGACCCCGTTGTCCGACAGGAGAATGTTCTTGACCTCGGGGCGGCCGAGGCGTTCGAGGCGCACCGGATACGGCCCGACCGTGACGGTTTCCGCCGCAACGGCGAAGACGCTCCCCGAGGCCGCCCCGAACACCCTGGCGACGTCGAGCTCTACCACGACGGTCAGGACGTCGGCGCCCTCCAGGGAGTTGGTGCCCTTCGGTACGAAGGCGAGCCGCCGCCTCGCCCGCGTCTCCACCTCCTTGGCCACGTCCATGAAGAAGGGATCCAGCCGCAGCCCGGCGTAGCAGCGCACGCCATGTCCCTCGCCGCCCCGCTCGTCATTCACCAGCAACGAAACCGATTCCCCGTTGGGCAGCTCGCACGTTCCCCGCTGCGCCAACTCCCCGTTGTCATCGGGTCCGATCGGAATCGAGAAGGTGCAGGTGAGCGCGAATTCGTCGGTGCCGACATCGAGGAGTGAGCCGGAATCTCCCATGGGCACGGATGCCGGACGGACGCGGAAACGATAGCTGGCAGCGTCAGAGAACAGGGCTCCCGGCCGCGCGTTGGGAAAGACATTCATGACGAGGACGAGCCGACCCGACCGGGAGGGGCTGGGAAAGGCATAGAGGTCGGTCAGGTCTATGGCCGGATCGGCCAGGGCGCGAGTGCCGGAAAGATGGTCGGACATGATGCTGCGACCTCCCTGACGGGGCCCGAGCCGACGAGCGCGCGCCGCTAGCTGGACGCCGTATCCAGCAACGCGTTGAACGCCTGCGTGACCTTCTGTGCCTTGGCGGTGTCCTCGACCGTCATGGTCGGATTGGAGGCGTACCACATGTCGGCCTCCACGATCTTCGTCGCCAGCCAGTCGACGATGTTCGGAGAGGTCGCCCCGGGCCAGCCCTCAACGACACCTTCGAACATCTCGTCGAACCACGGTGCGGCGTTGGCGAAGATGTCAGCCATGTACGGCTTGAAGTCACCGTCATAGGTGACCGCGCCTATGACCTGGGTGTCATTGTTGATGAATGTGACACGGAAGTCGTGGACAGTGCCGACGACCTTTTCGTATTGAAAGGCGTCGTCCTGGATCTTGGCGGCGTTCTGGTGGAACCTCTCTGCCCCGCCTGGCTTGGCATCGAAGAGAACGGTGATTTCCGCTACCTCGCCGACCCGCTTGCCGAGACCGTCGGGCTGCCTGGTCACGGTTGGAGTCGCGGAACTCTGTGCCGTCATGACTCCCTCTCCCTTTGATCGTCTATCGGCCGGGCTGCGGGATCTCCTCCCTTCCGAGCACGTTCCGGAATGCCCACATGGCCAGTTTTGTCGTGCTCCAGTGCGTCGGCAAGACGATCAGGCCCCCTGGGCCGAAGACGTGCCACCGCTTGCCTCGGCTTGGCTGTGTGCGTCCGATCGGCGTGTGCGGGGAGGGCTGAGGCCGTGCTGGTGGAGCTGAGTGTGGTCGAGCAGCGGTATCACGCGGTCATGGAGGTTGCCGCGGGGGTTCCCGTCACCCAAGTCGCGGCGCGGTATGGGGTGTCACGGCAGTCGGTGCATGCGTGGGTGCGCAAGTACGGGCAGTCGGGTCTTGCGGGACTGGCGGACCGGTCGCAGACGGTCACTCACACCGAGCGGCCGTTCCTCTCCGTTACTTCCGGCGGATATCGCTCCGCGCGCTCGACCCGACCGGTCTCGGTGACGTCCACTTCCACGATCTCCGACACACCGGGATGAAGCGGCCTCCGCGCGGCCCACCTGGCACGTAAGTGGCACGGCGCCCCTCGGCGGACGGAAACGACAGAGGCCCAGATCACCGGATTCTCACCGGCTGACCTGGGCCTTGATCGTGTCCTGCGACTGGTGGGCGCGGACGGTTTCGAACCGCCGACATCCGCCTTGTAAGTTCGCTCGCAGCGCGGTGCCGTGTGCCAGAACGGGACCCGCTGGTCGCTCGCCGATCCGTCTGCGACCGCCCCGGTGCACCATCGTTCGCCGCCGTTGATGTCAACTGGTGATGTCAGCCCGACTGGCTATGCACTGACAGCCAACTCCCTTGCCCGCTGCCGGGCTTGGGATCTCACTTCCGTGAGCCGACCGTGGAACGGGTTGTGGCGGTTCTGGTCGAGGTTCAGAGGCAGGTCGAGTTGAGAGATGAGCTCCGACTCCATGGTCCACGGTTCGTCACGCTCGATCCAGCACACTCGGGCGTTCTCTGCCATCCACTGACTGAGGGCGGCTTCCCCGGCCTTGCCGAAGGTCATGCGCGTCCCGCTGCCTACGCGGCGCAACTCGATCCCGAGCAGGCAACCGAGCGTGAGGCGAAGCGTTGATCCGGCCGCATTGCCCCGGTAGTGATACCTCACGCGCTTACGCAGGTTCTGCGCGCTGATCCGGTTCGCCATGTACCGCGGGGCTATACCGACGTAGAGCAGGCGCCCGTCATCGAGGTCCGGGCAGGGAGCCTTCTCGAAGTGCCATCCGTAGACCCCAGCCGCCGCCGGCACCGGGCTGGGACGCACCAAGACCTCCCGCGCCGACCACAGCCGATCCGGTTCGGTGAGAGCAGCATGGACCACGGAGCCTCCAAGGTCGGTGGGCTGATTGCCGCAGGCTACTGGCTGACCACACTGGCCCCAGGGGCAGACCGAACACCTCGGCTTTGCAGGCCTGGCGCCCCTCGTGAGCCAGTCCGCACTGGTCACCGGGTGTGTGTCGGTGCAGAGCCTGTCAGCGGGCATCTGCGCCGCTGCTGGCTCGGAGCGACCGTGGTTGCCCGCTCGATCTGGCACGGTTCTGGCGCGCGCGCCACTGCGATACGTACCTCCATACGCCGAGGACCACCAGCCCGTCCCGCGAGCACTGCACCGCGCCCCGTGTGCAACCACGCGTTCCGATCGTTAGGCCGACAGGTAGCCCAGCCGAGTGGACTGCAGCCGGATTGTGCTTGTATCCCACCGTGCCCTGCCCGTTAGCTCGAAGCTATGGCAAGCTCAGTCGTAGGTGACTCGCCAAGGAGACTGCATGGGAGACGAGACGCTCGCCGCACAGCCGCCAGTGAACGAGGTTGTACTTTCGGTGGCGATGTCACCACAGCCCATGCTGGTTGGGCCACGGGTTCCGGAGATTCTTGGTTCTTGGTACGAGGAGCATCGGAACGTGCAGGTCGTTCAGCCCTACGTGATGCCGATTGAGCAGGCTCCCGATATCGGCTCGGGCATGCCAAGTGGCCCATCCATTAATTTCACAAATGCGGTCGAGTCTCGTTACTGGCTGCATTCGGTAGACGGATCCGAAGTAATCCAAGTTCAGCCCGATTATCTGGCTTTGAACTGGAAGAGGGTCACTCCGGATCAAATCTATCCACATTTCGGCGAACTCAGGCAACGCTTCTCTACTTTTTTGAGTAACGCGGACTCTGGACTTCAGCGAGCGGGAGGAGCAGTACTGCCGATCCGCGCCGAACTCACCTACATTAACTTGATTGAACCAAACCCCACGTGGAGCAACCTTTCCGAGACGCACAAGGTTGTAAATGTGAGTTCTGGACTCTCCCAGGACTACGAACAGTTCTCTTTTTCCGCATCAGCGCCAATTATCGACGCAGGGGAATTTCTCGGGAGAGTTCACGTTAGCGTTCAGCCAGCCTATAACTGGGCAAAGGCTGAAGCCCGTATCAACCTGAATATCACAGCCAGGAGTCTCAACTTCACGCATCCCTCTTCAGTGAAGGCCCTATCTTTCTTCGACAAGGCCCACATCGTAGCTAACGATGCGTTCAGAAGTATGATAACTACAGAAGCACGCGCATTCTGGGGGGTTTGATGAGCACTGCGGTCGATTCAATGTGGGGCCCGAAGCGGGCAGCGGATCCGTCCACGCTGACAGGGGCACCCGAGCAAGGGCGAGCCAGCTCAAGCTACGTCAGCACCCTTCTGTACTCGACATCGCAGAACGACTGGGCAACACCCCTGGTGCGTGAAGTGCTGGTTCGCTCAGCATCGGATCCACGTGTTTCCGATATCTCCAAGCGCACATGCGTGGAATGGATCGCGAAACTCCCCGTAGGTGCACCGAGACCCTTCTTCACGATCGGCGATGACGGAGCTCTAGGGTTCGAGTGGGAGCGCTCGGATAACTATCTCTTCATTCAGTTCGACCAGGATGGCGGAGAGGCCTACTTCGAAGGAGCCAACGGGGATGAGTGGGAAACGAGTCTCGATATGGCCGAGAGTAAGATAGCCAGGGCTCTTCGCGTGATCGCCGGACTTTAGGCGGAAGCAAGTGGGCGATGATTCCGCATCTGCTCAAGTTGTCCTGAGTGAGCTAACAGTGATCCGCCTTTTGAAACCCGAGTGGATCAGGCAAACCGAGGACGGAACAGGGCGGAGGATTTCTTCCAACGCCATGGCCAACAGTTCATCCGACGATGGCATGTCTACATTCCTCGAAGAGGACATCATTGCCGCTGGGAAAACTGTCGCAGAACTCTTCGAACTGCCCATATTTGCCGCCTACACTGATGCGTGCAAATGGACCGTTTCACTGCTTCGTGAACTTGGTCAGGATGTGGAAAGAGATCCGGTTGACTACTTCCCGGGGCATGCACTGGTCATCGACCTAAAAGGCAACAGAACTACTGGGGCCAAGCGCAAGCTTGCTAAAGCTGCCGAGTGGATTTGACTGGGGGCGCAACCGTCCAGGTCGGCGGACAATGACCGCGTCAAGGGCAAGTGTGCGTGCCAGTCCGCCCCTGTACGTCGACGTTGTCACGTAGGTGGAAATTCACCCCGCTCCGCGAAATCTGGCTGACAACGGATCTTATCAGTGCCATCATGATTCGATTACCTTAGGGAGTAGTCGCAAAGAATTCAGGGGGGGCACATGTGGAAACTTAGTGAATCTCGTCGCCGATTCTACGTAGACTGCGGCAGGCCGGAAGAGAATTTTTGGAAGACACTCTTCGAACAGGCCGATCGCCGAGAACTCGTGAGCGACCAGAAGTATGCCGAATTTCTTGGATGGAGGCCAGAACACTCCAACTGTCCGGAACTCGATAGCGCAACGAAAGCCCTGATCGACATCGCCCCTGTCGAATGGAAGGCCACCATGCGTAACATCTTTGTAGCGCGCGCCTTCAAAGGGGAGGCCAATGCTGAAGCTTCTTCTTTCAGAAGCGCTGGAATTATTGAACTGAACTACGGCTTCACCATGGCCGCCATGATCTACACTACGCTCTTCAGCCATTTCTACGACTCCATCCTGACGGCAGGGAAGGAGGTTAACTTTAACGATGACGACACGGAAACGACCCAGATGATCTTGGAGGAGATTGAACGTGCCGCATTTGAACCCATCGATGTGACTGATCAAGCCGTCCATACGTGGGCCGCCGAACGACACGTACGCGCCACGGACGCTCTCCACATTGACCTGCCCCGACGCAGGAAGGAGGGCGATTACTTCAATTTGGTGAACGCAGTCGAACAATTTGTAATTGCCCACGAATTTTGCCACCATATGCTTGGACATACAGATTCTTCATTTCGCCACTCGCGGACCGTCAGGAAAACTGTCGGTGACTGGTTGAATCGAATCGGTATTCACGATGTGATTGCCAAGCTGAACGAGGATCAAAAAAAGGAGGTGGAAGCGGACGTCGGAGCATTCATCCTCTTGTCCGGACTTTTTACAGAGAACGCATCTCGTGCCCGTACTTATCGTGCCATTGGTGGCTCCATGGTCGCCTTGGTGGCATTGGCGCACGTATCGGAGAGTTGGATTTCCACGGGCGACCAGGAGACACATCCCGATTTTCTGACCCGATACGAAATAGTGTTCCGGCTGGTCAAGGAAATCACCCTGAAGATGCCCGTGGGTGAGACCGGTGATCACCCCATGGGATTCATGATCCAGTTCCGCGGCTTCATCTCTGCTGTCCTGCAAACTTGGGCATCAAGGGCTGGCGCAGATGTGAAGATGCCCAATTTTCTAAACATTTTCTCGTGGATGATAGATCTAGAAGTTGAGTTCAGGGAAGAACATCGAAATCTTAGTAGCGGCGTTGCGGAAGCACCCTAGCCCGAATGTCGAATGCTGTTCATCCACCGGGGCGCACCTAGCGGAGCGCCCACGACGGGCCCAGCCACATCGCGGCAGCAGCTGCTCTACGTCCGCCAATCTCCGGGCGATGGTCCGCTCACGCTCTCGCATCCGTGACGGCGGCGGTACGGCGGCTTACCCATGCCGGCCGTTCCTGCCCGGCATGGGTGCCCGGCCCCGGCGCCACCCCTTCCGCAGCCAGCCTGTTCAACAGCACTACGGCTATGGCCGCAGTCGGCCGCGCTTCAGCCACGTAAACCGCCCAGCGATGCCGCCCATTGACTGGCCAGACCTTGCTGGGCATACCTACTCCGCCCGCTGCACGTAGCGCGCCGCCGGGCGGGGCCGCCGCTGGCGAAGACAGGGCGGCGGCCCCGCCGACAAGGCGGCGCGCGCCCGCGCCGTGCGCGGGCCTTGATGAAGTAGGGAAAGTTCTACCGCGCCCCTTGGCGATCAGCAGCAACGGCCAACCACCTACGGATTTTCGTATGTGGTCGCTACGCTGGAGCGGACCAGCATCACAGGACGCAGGGAGCGTGCTCACAGGATGGGACCGAAGTCGGAGCGGGTCTACCTCACGATTCGCGAGTGGATCTCAACGGGCAAGTATCAGCCTGGCTCCAAGCTCCCGTCTGAGCGCACCCTGTCGGAAGAACTGAGCATCGGCCGTACGGCCCTTCGCCAGGTGCTGGCCAAGCTCATCGCCGAGGGCGCCATCGAGGTGCACGGCCGTAGCTCGTACCGCGTGCCGGACCGGTCTGTGAGCACTGAGACGCCAACAGACGTGGAGCCGTGGCAGATTCACGGTGAGCGGACCGTGTACGACAACCGTTGGGTGAAGCTCAGCCTGGTGGACGTCGAGCCGCCCGGCGTCGAACGCTTCGAGCATCACGTCGTACGGCTTCATCACGTCGCCATCGCCGCCGTCCTCGACGACCAGGACCGCGTGTTGATGCTCTGGCGCTACCGCTTCGTCCCCGACTCGTTCGGCTGGGAGTTGCCCGGCGGCATCGTTGACGAGGGAGAAGACGCCGCGCAGGCCGCACTGCGGGAAGTCGAGGAAGAGACCGGCTGGCGGCCGGATGCCCTGGAACACGTAGTCACCTATCAGCCCATGGTCGGCATGGTCGACTCACCCCACGAGATCTACGTCGGCCAGGGTGCGAAGCTCGTCGGAGAACCGACCGACCTCGAAGAAGCGGGGCACGTCGCCTGGGTGCCTCTCGCGGACATTCCCGGCCTGATGACCCGCGGTGAGCTCATGGGCTCAGGGACGCTCGTGGCTCTCCTGCACGTGCTCGCCTCACGGGGTGCTGGAGCCGCGCCTACAACTGCTGCGTGAGTTGTTCGATCCGGCGCCGATGACGCACTGATCCGGTACGACTCGCCAGCAGTCGAGCCTGCCGCAGGTGCTCGTGCGCCTGGTCGTATTCGCCGCGCGCCATGTGCGCCTGGGCGAGATCGCAGCGCACTCCCGCCGACGCTCGTATGAAGGTGGGGTCTGCGGAATCTAGGGCGTCGTACAAGCTGGTCACTGCTTCGTCGTCACCTATCAGGGCGAGTGCGTTGCCGCGCCACCTGCTGAGGTGCCCCTCGTTCAAGAAGATGCTCAGCATGTCCGCGTCTCGGGCTTCCTGCCCCGGCGGCAGGCATCGCATCGCGTTTTCCAGCGCCCGCCGGCAGTCGTCCGGCATCCCCGCCCGGGCGCAGATCTCGGCTTCGGCCGCGTACAACCAGGCTGTGAGTCGTGGGGACATCGCCTTGCCGCCGACGCGTTGGGCATCCCGTATCAGCTGGACCGCGACGGAGGCCCGGCCCGCGTCGCACAGCACATACGCCTGCTCGGCCGTGGCGTGCGCGAGATACATCGGCTCGTCAGCCTCCTGTGCCGCCCGCTTGCCCAACTCATAGTGCCGCCAGGCTCGTTCCACGGCGCCCACGTCAAGTGCCTGCCATGCGGCCAGCGTTGCGGCCCCTGCCAACGCGAGGGCGACCGGGCGCCGGGTCTCCGGAAGTACGGCGAAGGTGAGCGCGTCCTCGAGCTTCGCCAGGTGCCCCGTCATCGGGTCGACAAGGCTCGCGGCGCCCATCTGCCGGTCCATGGTCCTGAACAGTTCCGTCTGATCCATGAATGTCGTCACCATGGTCAGGCTGACGCTGCGGGCGGCGTCGATCCGGCTTATGAGTTCGTCGTATCCGTCAGCCACGACGGGTGCGGCCAACGCCTCGCCCCTGCCATGCAGTTCGTCGTCCGTGATGCCGAGGAGAGCGCGCAGGATCTTCGCGTAGCGGGCCGAGATCGAACGGCGGCCGTTTTCCCACTCCGAGACGTAGACGCGCAGGCTGGCCGTGGATGCGACGGTGAGCATGTGCTGATGCGCATGGCGTTCGATCTCTCGAACTAGCCGCTCCTGCGACCACTCTCGTGCGCTCCGCGCTGCCTTGAGTCCGTTCATCACGTCGCCTCGCCCCACCTGTGGTTGCCAAGCCCTAATAGCAGCATGCCTCACATCCGCGCAGGTCGGCAGGGGTTAACGCGCCGGGTGTTAACCCCTGTTGGCTACCGGGGCGTTGGCAGGAGCGGTTCTCTAGAAGCGTCGCAGAAAGGCGAGTTGGAGAGCCGGACCGGCGACAACGCTTGACATCTGGTGCGCACCAGATGCAACCTACTGGTGCGCACCAGATTGAAACGCGAACGCCCGCGACTTTGCTGCGGGCCACCCGTCAACGCACAGGAGCGGCGACCCACCGCCAAGCAAGTACGCCGCTCCCGCCCCTGAAAGGGAGTTCCATCATGCGTCAGATTCCCGTCGACACCACCAACGCGACCGTGATGGTCGCCAAGGCTCCGCAGCCGAAGGTCAAGGACCGTCGTACCGGTGAGATCGCCCTCGACAAGGATGGCGTGACCCTGATGACCGTGGAGGTCATGTTCTCCACGCCCGACGAGGTGGAGATCCTCAAGCTCACCGTCCCCCAGCCCGGCGTCTCCGAGGACCTGGCCATGGGGACCCCGGTCGCGCTGACGGGTCTGGTCGCCTCGGCGTGGGAGAACGAGTTCAACGGGCAGAAGCGGCACGGGATCGCGTTCCGCGCGGTCGCGGTCACCTCGCTCGCCGCCGCTGCCTCGACATCGAAGGCGGCCTGATCATGACCGCGTTAACGGTCGCCCTGCTGCTGGTCGTCGCCTCCGCAGTGATCCTGCGGTGGCGGCGCCCCGCCTGGTACTGGCTGGCCTTCGGTGCCGCCTTCGCCGCCCTGCGGGTCCTGGTCCGCTACACCTCCGTCATGGACGCCTGCGGGCTGACCGTCCCGCCCTCCCGCTGGCGCCTCACCCTCGCCCGGATCACCAACCGGCCCGTCCCCGAGTCCCGGGCACCTCGTATCCTGCGGATCCGCCCCACCCGGACCGGCCTGGTGCTCCGGCTCAAACTCCGCCCCGGGCAGGACGCCTTCGACGTCTCTGCTGCTACGGACCGGCTGCGCCACTCCTTCTCCATGTACGGCGTCACCTCCCGGGAACTGCGCTCCGGCGTCGTCGAGGTGCGGATGACCGGCTATGACGTCCTCAAGCGGGTGCAGATGCCCGCCAGGACCGATACGGCTCCGATGCGGGTTCCGGTCGCCCTGCGCGAGGACGGCGCGGTGCACTACCGCGACTACCGGGCCGTCCCGCACGGTCTGACCCTCGGCGCCACCGAGTCCGGCAAGTCCGTCTACCAGCGCAACCTGGTCGCCGGGCTCGCCCCGATGAACGTCGCGCTCGTCGGCATCGACTGCAAACAGGGCGTCGAACTCTTCCCCCTCGCCCGCCGGTTCTCCGCGCTCGCCGACAACCCTGACACCGCCCTCGACCTCCTCGAAGCCCTCGTCACCCACATGGAAGGCGTCTACCAGCTCATACGGGCTGAGCAGCGGATCACCGTGAACGTGCCGGATGCGGAGATCGCCGCCGACATCTGGGACCTGCCCGACCACCTGCGCCCGGTACCGGTCGTGGTCCTCGTGGACGAGGTCGCCGAGCTGGCCCTGTTCGCGACCAAGGACGAGGAGAAGCGCCGGGACCGGATCATCACCGCACTGGTCCGCCTCGCCCAGCTCGGCCGTGCCGCGGGGATCTACCTGGAGATCTGCGGGCAGCGCTTCGGCTCCGAACTCGGCAAGGGCATCACCATGCTGCGAGCGCAGCTCACCGGCCGGACCGCCCACCGCGTCAACGACGAATCCTCGGCGAACATGGCCTTCGGGGACATCTCCCCGGACGCCGTCCTCGCCGCCATCCAGATCCCCACCGACACCCCCGGCATCGCCGTCACCGGAGACTCGTCCGGCGGCTGGGCCCGTATCCGCGCCCCGCACACCTCGCTGCGCGAGGCCGTGAACCTCTGCAACAAGCACGCCGACCGCACCCCGGACCTGCCCGCGCTGGCGCCCTTCCGGCCCGCCACCGCCGCGCTGCCCTCGGACCGGGTGCCGCTGTCCAAGACAGCCCCCGCCACCGCCTGACCTCCCCCGGTCGGCGCGACCGCATCGCGCCAGGTCCCTACCCCCTCCATGCCTGAGGAAGGGAGAGCACGTCATGTGCCCCGACTGCGACGACTTCGCCCGCACCGTTCTACTGCTCGGCCAACTCGCCCTCTACGCCGACACGTCCGGCGCAGACGACAGCTTCATCGAGGCTGTGGGCCCGTCGCTGGCCGCGTCCCTGCCGGAGCCGCCGCCCGGCACCTTCCCGCCTGGCTACGACCCCACCGACGGCCCCGACTACCCCGGCGGCTCGTGATGGCCCGGCCCGCTCTCCGCGTGGACGCCGTCCTCGTCCAGGCCGTCATCGCCGGAGCGCTCTCCTTCGCCCACCTGCACGACCTCGCCGACGCCGCCGGACAGGACGGGTGGAAGGCCTGGGCCTACCCGATCTCGGTGGACCTGCTTCTCGTCGCTGCCTGGCGACGGCTGCGGAGCGACGGCCCGTCCCGGCTGGCCTGGTGCTGGTTCGTCATCGCGCTGTTCGCGTCCCTCGGCGCGAACGTGGCCACCGCCGGATTCCTCGACCTCGCCCACCCGCCCGCCTGGCTGCGCTTCGGCATCGCCGGATGGCCCGCCCTCGCCTTCCTCGGCGGCACCCTCCTCGCCCACTCCACCGGGGACCAGGTGCCGGTTCCGCCGGCGCCCGCACCCGAACCCGAGATCGACGCCGAACCCCTCCCCACCAATACCCCGGAAGCCACCCCAGTCCCCGCGGCCGAGGAAGCCCCGGCCCTGCCCGCCGCCGAGCCCGTCCCGGCTCCGCCGGTCCCGGCCGCCCTGGTCGACCACGCCCGCAAGGTCGCCAACGACCACCACGCCCGCACTGGTACCCGCATCGACACCGACACCCTGCGCGCCCGCCTCGGCGTCCCGCCCCAGCTCGCCGACGCCATCGCCGCCCAACTCACCTGACCCGGAAGGACTGACCGCCATGCCCGCCCGTGACCACTTCCACTCCGTCATGCGGATCGGCCCGGTGCAGATCGGCACCCACCGCGACCGCCACGGCCACACCAAGCACGCCGCCGTGTGCACCAACGACCGCTGCGGCTGGTCGGCCGACTACTCCAGCCAGTCCGCCGCCCAGCTCGCCGCCCGCACCCACCGCTGCTCCATCCGCTAAGGGAGACACCCCGTGCAGGTCCCGCTCTGGTTCGCCCTCCTCGTCGTCGGCTGGCTCGGCGTCAAGCTCATCCGCCCGCCCTGGTGGCTGATAGCCGTGCTCCTCCTTGGCGGCTACCTCCTCGCCGACAGCCTGCTCGCCCCCGCCATCGACACCGCCGTCAAGTAACCGTCCGCGAAGGGAGAACCGCCATGTTCCGTCCCAAGGTCCCGACCATGCCCCAGCCGACCGGCCTGGTGACCCCGCCCGCCGTCGTCGAGCCGACCGCTGTCATCCAGCACACCCCGCAGACCCCGGCTCCCGCCCCGGTCGTCGCCCCGACACAGGTCCCGGCTCGGCCGACTGTGCAGCTGACCCCCGGCGCCGTCATCGCTCTCGTCGGCAGCGGGACCGCCGTGGTCCTGGTCGTCGGCGCCGTCCTGGTCTCGATGCTCCTCGCGGTCGCCATCACCGGCGCATCCGTCGCCATCTGCGCCCTGGTGATCCGCTCCCTGATCGCCTCCGAGGGCAAGCGCCGCTGACCGGCCCCCGGGCGGCCTCAACCGCCAAGTCTCCGCCGCCCGGGAGCCGTGCCCCATCCCGATCTCACAACCGGAAGGAACCCCCAGCATGACGCACCGCACCCGACCGCCGTCCCGGATCTGCCCGAACTGCGACGGCTTCGCCTCCGCCGCCATCACCCTCGGCGGCCGCGACCGGAACGGCCACCTGCGCACCATCACCGCCCACTGCCCGGCCTGCCACGGCACCGGCACCGCCCACCGCCCCGCCCGGCTGCGGGAGGGCGCCCGTGCCTGACACCCTGCTCGACCCGACCACCCTCGGCGACCTGCTGAGGGTGGCTTCGGCCGACGACTTCGACCGCTGGCACGACCAGATCCGCCGCACCGGAGGATGCGCCGACCCCATCCACCTCACCGGCTGGACCCTCACCAAGGACAAGACCACCGGCCAGACCCTCCACCACTATTCGACCGAGTCCGAGCCCGGCGGACGACTCCGGGTCGCCTGCGGAAACCGCCGCGCCTCCCGCTGCCCTTCCTGCGCCTTCACCTACGCGGGCGACACCTACCACCTCATCCGCGCGGGCCTGGCCGGAGACGACCGCCGCGACATCCCGTCCACCATCCGCGATCACCCCCGCGTCTTCGCCACCCTCACCGCACCGTCCTTCGGCCCCGTCCACAACCGGCCCGACCGAGGCGTCTGCCGCTGCGGCACCCACCACGCCCCCGCCGATCCGGCCCTCGGGACCGCGCTCGACCCGGCCACCTACGACTACGCGGGCGCCGTCCTCTTCAACAACCACGCGGGCGACCTCTGGCAGCGCTTCACCAACCGGCTCCGCCGCGAGATCGCCGCCCGCGCCGGACTCACACAACGGGAGCTGAAGGAGTCGGCCCGACTGTCGTACGGCAAGGTCGCCGAGTTCCAGAAGCGCGGCGCCCTCCACTTCCACGCCGTGATCCGCCTCGACGGCCCCGAAGGACCCGACACCCCACCCCCGTCCTGGGCCAGCGTCGGCCTGCTCACCGACGCCATCCGCGCCGCCGCCGCGCACTCCTACACCTCGATTTCCGTCCCGGCCGCCGCCGACCAGCCCGCCCGGACCTTCCGCTGGGGCACCCAGCTCGACGTCCGCCCCGTCAAGGCCTTCGGCGACGGCTCCGACATCACCGAGCAGGCCGTCGCCTCCTACGTCGCCAAGTACGCCACCAAGGCGGCCGAGAACACCGGCACCCTCGACCGCCGCATCGGTGAACTCTCCGAACTCGACCGCCACGGCGTGCCCGACCACACCCGCCGCCTCATCGAGGCGTGCAAGCTCCTCGATCCGCTCTACCCGGACCGCCGCCTGTGGGCCTGGGCTCACATGCTCGGCTTCCGCGGCCACTTCTCCTCCAAGTCCCGCCGCTACTCCACCACCCTCGGCGAGCTCCGCCAGGCCCGCGCCGACTTCCGCGCCGCACAAGAACGTGAAGCCCTCGCCCTGGACGACCGCGAGCCGGACACCGTCCTCGTCCTCGCCGACTGGCAATACGCCGGACACGGCCACACCCCCGGCGAATCCGCCCTCGCCGCCACCATCGCCCGCGACCTCCAGCACAACCGCGAAACCGCCCGAGAAGCCCTACGCGACCAGCGCGCCCAGGAAGGAGCCGCAGCATGACCACTGCCACCCCTGAACTGCTGACCGTGCCCGACGTCATGGCGCAGCTCAAGCTCGGACGCTCCAAGGTCTACGACTTGATCCGCTCGCGCCGCCTGGTCTCGATCAAGATTGACGGCGCCCGCCGTATCCCCGCTGACGCCATCCGGGACTTCGTCCTCGGCCAGATAGAGGAGGCCGCCTGATGGCTGGCCAGCGCAAGCGCAACCCAAACGGGGCAGGCACCATCACCAAGCGCAAGGACGGTCGCTACCAGTGCGCGGTCTACGTCCTCCAGCCGGACGGCACCCGGGCCCGTAAGTTCGCCTACGGCAAGACCTGGCAGGAGTGCGACACCAAGCGTCGGGAGCTGCTCGCCAGGGTGGACCAGGGCGTGCCCGTGCCCACCCGGTCGGCCAAGCTCTCCGAGTGGCTGCCGTACTGGCTGGAGAACGTGATCAAGCCTCGGCGGAAGCGGACCACGTACGCCAAGTACGAGTTCCACGTCCGGCTCTACCTGGTGCCCATGCTCGGGACGAAGAAGCTGGAGTCACTGAGCGTCGCTGACGTCCGCCGCTTCCTTGCCCGGCTGGAACAGCAGACCACCGCGGCTACCGCGAAGGAGACCCACAAGGTTCTGCGCACAGCGCTCTCGGCAGCGTGCCGCGAGGAGCTGATCGCCAGGAACGTCGTCACTCTCGTCGACGCGCCTCGGGTCGAATCCCGCAGCCTCGATCCCTGGAGCCTGGACGAGACGCTCGCCTTCCTCACCGCGGCTCGGACTGATCCGCTCTACCCCGCGTTCGTGCTCTCCATCGCCCTCGGCCTCCGTCGTGGAGAGGTCATCGGACTCCGGTGGCAGGACGTCGACCTCGACAAGCGCGAGATCAGGATCCGCAAGCAGCGGCAACGGGTCGGAGGGGAGGCATACGAGGACGATCCCAAGGGCCGACGTCGTAGGCAGGTGCTGCCCCTGCCGGCCATCTGCGTGGCGCCTCTGAGGTATCAGCGCATGCGGCAAACCGCGATGCGTGAGCGTGCGGGTGATCGCTGGGAAGAGAGTGGCCACGTCTTCACCACGCGAACGGGGCGACCGATTGAGCCGCGCAACGTCTACCGCTCTTTCACCCGGGTCGCCAAGAACGCGGACCTGCGGGTCATCCGACTGCACGATGCTCGGCATGGCTGCGCGACCCTGCTCACCGCGGCTGGCGTGGCGCCACGCGTCGTGATGGAGATCTTGGGGCACAGCCAGATCGCCGTCACGATGAACGTCTACGCCCACGTGGTCCAGGACACGCAGCGCGAGGCGGTCAGCCACATGGACCGGCTGCTCACGAGGCGCCTGCAGCACGAGTAATCCCGGCACTGATGTCAGATCCGGATGTCAAAGACCCCCAGCCATGATCGGCTGGGGGTCTTTTGCCTGGTGGGCGCGGACGGTTTCGAACCGCCGACATCCGCCTTGTAAGGGCGGCGCTCTACCGCTGAGCTACGCGCCCAGGACGAGTCGACAGCCTACATTGCCCGGGGGGATGCCCCGCAAACCCGTATCCGGGGGTTAACCCCACCTCAGGTCCGGGAGCAGCCCGGATCCCCCGGCGGACCCCGGAACCGTACGGTCGAAAGGCATCGAAGGGCATCGGAGCGCGTCGGCGTTTCATTCCAGGGGGAGATCTTCATGGCTCGGACTCGGACACAGACGGCTGCGCGGACCGCGGCCGTCGCCGGTGCCGTCGGCGCTCTCGTCGCGACCGCCGCAGGTTGCGGGGCGAACGCCGGGGACGACAGGCATCCGGAGCATCGGGCGTTCGCGCTGCACGGTCGTACGCTCACCGTGGACTCGGACGACTCCGCGCTTGAGCTCGTGGTCGCCGGGTCGGCCGCGGCGGACAAGGTCGAGGTCACCCGGTGGTTCCAGGGGCACATCGTCGTCGGTGGGGATCCGCGCGTGACCTGGACGATGAAGGACGACCGGCTGACGCTGCGGATGAAGTGTTCCGGCGTGGTCGCCGACTGCAGCGCCAAGCACCGGATCGTCGTGCCGCGCGGTGTCGCGGTGAAGGTCGTGGACGGGGACGGGAGCGTACGGGCGGAGGGGTTCAAGGAGGCGCTCGGGATCCGTACGTCGGACGGGAGCGTCCGCGTGACGAACTCCTCCGGCGCGCTGGACCTGCGTACCGCCGACGGCTCGATCCACGCCCTCGGCATCGACTCGCGTCACGTGCGCGCCCAGACCTCGGACGGGTCCGTACAACTCGAACTCGGCGTCGTACCCGACCTGGTCGAGGCCCGCAGCCAGGACGGTTCACTCACCATCGGGCTGCCCCACGACACGTACCGGGTGACGGCCGAGAGCGGGGACGGATCCGTGCGGGTGTCCGTGCCCCGGGACCCGGCCAGTTCGCACGTCGTGTCCGCCCGCGCGAACGACGGAAGCATCACAGTACGAACCGCGAACTAACCGGCCCGTGTGTTCGTCCTTAACCGGTGGGAGAATGACCGGGCAAGGCGGATGACAGCACGGGAGAGGGATGTGACGGCGACACCTTCAGAGCCGTACACGCCGTCTGCGCCACGCGCGCAGTCGGTACGCCGTCAGCTCCATCGACACCGTGACGTGCTGACCCTCGTCACCCTCCCGCTCCTCGCCGCCCTCGTGCTGCCCTCGGCCTTCGCCGGTGGCGGCACTCGGCGCTGGTTCGGCGGGCGCGCCGAGAGTCAGCGGGCCGAGGCGCAGGCCGCGAAGGACGCCGCCGCGGCGGCGTTCTACGAGCTGGACAGCGCCCAGCGCGATCTGCGGATCTCGATCGAGACCATCATCGCCGTCGACGACTCCCCCGCGGCCCGCCGCGCCGTCTCCGACTTCGAGGCGCTGGGCCGGCGCATCGACGAGGCCAGTGGGAAGTACATCGAGGCCGTCGACGCCCACGACCTCGACCGGGACGAGCTGGAGGCGTCGGTCGCCACCCGCGCCCGCGCCGAACTCACCGCCGCCAAGGACCAGCTGGGGCGGGTCAAACAGGACCTGGACCGGTTCGGCCAGGGACTCGGGCCGCTGCTCGGGAAGGCCGAGACGCAGCTCGCCCGGCTCGCGCCCGCCGTCGAGCGCGCCCGTCAGGCCCTGCTCGCCGCCTCGAACGCCCTCGATGGCGTCCGCAAGACAGGCCTCAGAGCCGATGATCTGGCCGGCCGGCTCGCCGCGCTCGGGCCCGAGCTGACCAAGCTCAACCAAGGGGCCGGACAGCATGGCGTAGCGGAGACGCTGGAGCGCGCCGAGCGGGTCTCCCGGGAGGCCGGGGCGGTGCGTGCGGAGGCCGAGCGGCTGCCGGAGCGGGCCGCGGAGATCGACCACCGGCTGGTGTCGCTGCGCACCCGCGCCCAGGCGCTGACCACTCGCGCCGGGCAGGTGGAGCCGGTGCTGAGCGAGCTGCGGCGCCGGTTCTCGGCCGCGTGCTGGCAGGACCTGCAGCACGTACCGGAGCAGGCCACCGAGAACGTACGGCAGGCCGAGCTCAAGCTGAAGGAGGCGCAGGCCGCGCGCGACGCGCAGCGCTGGCCGGACGCCACCTCGCTGCTGTCCACGGTGCGCGCGCTGCTGAACGGTACCGACGAGGCCGTGTCGGCGGCGGGCGACCGGCTGCGACGGCTGAACGCCGTGTCCAAGGACCCCCAGCAGGAGATCGACCGCACCCGCTTCGCCATCCGGGACGCCCAGCGCCTGGCCATGGCGGGCCGCAACACCCCGGATCCGCGGCACGCCCGCCCGCTCGACGACTCCGTCGCCCGGCTGGAGCGTGCCATCGCCGCGCTGGAGGGGCGCCACCCCGACTACTGGCACTTCCTGACCGAGACGGAGGCGGTACGGGCGACGGCCGCCCGGGTGGTCTCCCAGATCCGCGAGGAGCGCGGCGGCCCGGTCTGAGCTTCTCCGGTGCCGGCGATCCCGGGCTCCGGTGTTGGCGGTCCCCGGCCTCCGGGCGGATGCTGGGATGTACGTACGGCCTCCGCTAGCTGGAGAGGGAGGCGGACATGGCCACGCACGTACTTCGTCCCGGAACCCGACGACGCATCGCCTTCGACGACCATCTGCCGGTCGATCACCGGCTGAACACGTTCTACCGGATCGGCGCGGGCCTGATGGGCCTCTTCCTGATCGCCTTCGGCATCCTGGGCCTGACCAACAAGGTCGGCTTCTTCACCACCCACGGGGACACGGTCATGGGGCTGAACACCAACGGCTCGCTCAGTGTGCTGTCCATCTGCGTGGGGCTGCTGCTGTTCGTGGGCATGGTGATCGGCGGGAACTTCGCCTCGACGCTCAACATGGTCTTCGGCGTCCTGTTCATCCTCGACGGCTTCCTGAACCTGGCGCTGCTGGACGGCCGCTACAACTTCCTCGCCTTCCGCATCCAGAACGTGCTGTTCAGCTTCGTGGTCGGCGTCCTGCTGATGTTCTTCGGGATGTACGGGAGGGTCGGCTCGGCCCTGCCGCACGACAACCCGTACTACAAAGCCCGCCACCCCGAGGAGGCCGAGCGGGCGGAGCAGATCCGGGCGCTGCGGGAGTCGGCCTCGGCAACGGCCCTGCAGCAGTCGCACAGGGCCGCGCCGACGCCCAAGGCCGTGGGCGGCACGGAAACCAAGGCAGCGGAATCCACCGACGCATCGGAATCCACCGAGGCGGCGGAATCCAAGGCCTCGGAGACCAAGGCATCGGAGACCAAGGCCGCCGAGCCGCCCAGGACCACGGACCCCTAGGTCACCTCAGGAGATCAGGTGACCAGGTGATCAGGTGCGGTACGCGTAGTACGCCGAGGTCGGGTACGACGCGATGATGCTCGACAGCGACCGGCGGTAGGTGTCGGCGTCGTGGTACGTCAGGTACGGCATGCCGCTGGAGCTGCGGTAGGACGTGATCATGGTGTGGTCCTTGGCCCCGTCCCTGTCGAAGTCCACCTGCAGGACGTCACCGACGTCCATCTGGTAGACGTTCGCCAGCGGCGTGGTGCGCTTGGCGGTCTGGGTGAACCAGGACCACTCGTTCACGCCCGCCCAGGAGTCGGACTGGCCGTTGGCGACGTAGTACCAGGTGTCGTACTCCTCCGGAGTCACGGTGCTGATCGGCTGCCAGCCGCCCGCCAGCAGACTCTGGCTCACGAAGTTGGTGCAGTCGCCGCCGACCCCGTTGAACTTCCGGTAGGCCGTGTTGTAGTTCTTCCAGTACTTCTCCGCGTAGGTCGCCATCGCCGCGTAGTCGTACGCGCCTCCGGTGAGCTTCTTGGGGTTGGCGGGCGCGGGATACGTGGTCGCTGCCGGGGGGGCGTCGACAACGGCCATCGGGGTCCTGCGCGCGGGGGCGGCGGTGACGGGTTCGTTGACCTGGTGGGCGCCCTTGTCGGTCGTACGCAGGCCCGAGAGCTTCCAGGTGCCGTCCGGCTGGGCGGCGAAGGTCAGCACGTGGTGCGCGTTGAAGCCCGTGGTGCCGGGTTCGTCGCCGCGGATCTTCTTGTACGTGAGGACGGTGGTCTCGGTGACCCAGGCGGTGGCCACCTTGCCCCACCTGCGCGTCCTGTCGACCGTGACCTTGGTGTCGGCGGCGGTGTAGGCCTCACCCAGCGCCGCGAGGCGGGAGCGGGTACCGCGCAGGGAGGTCACCGCGGTGTCCTCCGTCTTCGCCAGCGCGGCGGTCAGCCCGACGCCTCCCGTCGCCTTCGACGCGAGGGCCGTGCGGGGTGCCGCCTGGCTCTTGTCGAGGAGCGCCGCCGTGCGGTCGGTGAGCACGGCGTCCGCCATCCGGCCGAACGCGTCGGCCGTCGCCCGGTTCACGGTGATGGACGCGGTCGCCGCGTGGGCGGAGGAAAGGGGCAGCAGGACTGCGGAGACGGCTATCGCCGTCAGGGTCGAGCATCGGCTCAACATCTTCGATCTCACTGATGATCTCCTTACACCCGATCAGATGCCGGGGAGGGAATCTTTACACGTCCTCCTCAACTGTGGTGAACCCGGGGGGATTTCATGCACTCTCAGGTCAACTCCCTTGGGAAAAGGGTAAGTTGACGCACCGAAAGTCGGGGTGCCGTTCACGGCTACTTCACCACCGTCGACCAGTCCGGGGACTGCGCGGGATCCAGACTGCGCAGGCGCTCCAGGGTCGCGGGCTTCTGCACGTCGAGCCAGTCGGCCAGTTCACGGAAGGACACACAGCGAACGCCCTTCTTCGTGCACACGTTCTTGACGACCTGGTCGATGGACTTCATGTAGATGCCACCGTTCCAGTTCTCGAAGTGGTTGCCGATGAACAGCGGTGCGCGGCTGCCGTAGTACACGCGGTTGAAACCGTCCATGTACGACGCGACGGTCTGCTTCTCCCACTCGGGGTACTTGGCCGGGTCGCCCTCGGTCGAGTCGCCGGACTGGTTGGCGAGGAAGTTGAAGTCCATGGACAGACCTTGGAACTTGCCGCCCTCGTAGGGGAGCAGCTGCAGCGGGAAGTCCCAGACGCCCTCGTTCTTGTTGGGCCATATCTGGAGGTTGCCCGAGGAGCTCGCGTCGTAGCGCCAGTCGTAGTCCTTGGCCGTCGCCTTCATGGCCTTGAGCAGGTTCTTCTGGCCCTCCAGGCAGGGCGCGCGACCGCCGCTGACCTCCTTCGTGGGGTCGAACGGCAGGGCCGGCAGATCGGTGTAGCCGGTGTTGGTCTTCCACTTCTCGACGAACGAGAAGAACTGGTTGATCTCGCTCTCCCACTCCGCCACGCTCCAGTCCCCGCCGCCCTTGTCCTCGCAGAAGTGACCGTTGAAGTGGGTGCCGATCTCGTTGCCCTCCTTGTACGCCTTGCCGAGCTCCACCAGCGTGTCGCGGATGTGCTGGTCGGTGGCGTAGCTGATCGCCGCGGCGCCCGGCGCGTGCATCGGCGGCTTGTAGAGGGTCTTCTTGTCCTTGGGCAGCAGATAGATGCCGGTCAGGAAGAACGTCATGTGGGCGTTGTACTGCTTCGCCAACTCCTGGTAGTGCGTGAAGAGTTTGTCGTCGCCCTGGAGGGCGCCGTCCCAGGAGAAGACGACGAACTGGGGCGGCTTCTCACCCGGCTTGAGCGGGACGGGCTTCAACTGGCCCTTCTGCGGCCCGGTGTAGGACGTGGAGCCGTCGCCGAGCACCTTCGTCTTGCCGTCCCACGGGGGTTCTTTGGTCGTCTTGGTGGCGCCGGCCCCGGAGCGGGGACCGCCGGCCGAGGCGGCCGGTGTGGTGTTGTCCGAGTGGTTCAGGGCCAGGTAGGTGGCGGTCGTCGACGTCACCACGAGGAAGGCCGCCATGGCCACGAAACCCTGGCGGGCGGAACCGGGAGCGGGCGCGGGTTCGCGGCGGCGGTGACCGCTGTGCTTCGAGTTCATACGGGGCACATTCTGCGAGGGGGGTGGAAGGAGCGGGCGGGGGCCTTTCGGCCATCGGGATGCGCGGTGGCCTGTCGGCCGTCGGGGTGGGCGGTGGCCTCTCGGCCGTCGGGGTGGGCGGCCTCGTGGCCGTCGCGGTCAGCCGAGCGGACTCATGGCGCCGGCCCAGATGCCGTACGGGACGTCGTCGGCGGACGTGCCGGCGAGCCCCTTGAGCGGCAGTGGTTCGAGGCTCTTGGCCAGGTCGATGCGGTAGAGGACGACGGCGGTCGACACGGAACGGTTCGTGCCGACGTACCAGGCGGCGGTGTCGTCCGCCGTGGTGCCGGCCTTCCCGGCCGTCTCCGGTGCGCTCAGGGCCGCGGTGGGGTGCGCCGTGCCGAAGGCGTCCGTGAGCCCCTCGGTGACCTCGCGGGCCACCTCGGGGCTCACCGCGCGCTGGGGTCGGGGGGTGTCCTGGGCGACCTGGGAGCCGTTGCGGGTGATGCGTCGCACGGAGTACGGCTCGGTGTGCGACCCGCCCGCGGCGAAGGTGGCGTAGGCGTTGGCCATCCGGATCGCGCTGGGCGTGGAGTTGCCCAGGGACAGCGCGGGCACCTGGGGACCCATGGTCGACGAGAGCAGCCCGGCCGCTTCCGCGGTCTGCCGCACCTTGTCCAGGCCCGTGTCCATGCCGAGCTGCATGAACGGCACGTTCACGGACTGGGCGAGCGCCTTGCGCAGGCTGATCTGCCCCCAGGACTTGTTGCCGTCGTTGTGGGCGGCGACCTTCTTGTTGGCGCGGTCCCAGTAGGGCCCTTCGGGTGTGGTGACAGGGATGTTGTCGTCGCCGTTGTAGAGCGTCTCCGGCGTGACCGGTGTCGCCGTACTGTCGCGGGTCTTGTGGACGCCGTGTTCCAGCCCGGCCGCGTAGACGAACGGCAGGAACGCCGAACCGGCCGGGACGGTGCTCGCGTTGGACTCGTTGTAGCCCTGCGTACGGTGGTCGGGGCCGCCGTAGACGGCGAGGATCTTGCCGTCGGCGGCCACCGAGGAGGCCCCGTAGTGGGCGGTCTTCGCCGCCTTGGGGTCGTTCTTCAGGGCCTTCTTGCGGGCCTTGGTCACGGCGTCGGCGAGCGCCGTCTCCCGCTTCCGGTCGAAGGTCGTGTAGATCTGGTAGCCGCCCAGGTCGAACTGCTGGTCCGAGATGTGCGCGGCCTTCTTGGCGTACTGGGTCGCGAGCTCCACCAGGTAGTCGCTCTGCTTGCCGGTGTCGAAGGTCTGGGACTGCGTGGTCGGCTCGGGGAACTTCGTGTACTTGGCCCGCTCGGCCGGCGACAGCTTCCCGATCTTGACCATGCGGTCGAGGATCCAGGACCAGCGCTCCACGGCGCGCTTGTGGTTCGCCTGGCTCAGGGTGGGGTCGTACAGGCCGGCGCCCTTCAGCAGGGACGCGAGCATCGCGGCCTCGCTGGCGTTGAGTTCGCCGACGTCCTTGCCGTAGTAGGCCTGGGCGGCGCGCTGGATGCCGTACGTGCCGCGGCCGAACCAGCTGGTGTTGAGATAGCCCTCGAGGATCTTGTCCTTGCTCATCTTCTGGTCGAGCTTGAGGGAGATCATCGCTTCGGTGAACTTGCGGCTCACCGAGCGGTTCTGGTTCAGGTAGACGTTCTTGACGTACTGCTGGGTGATCGTCGAGCCGCCCTCGGTGTTGCCCTCGCCGATCGTGCGCACCAGGGCGCGGGTGATGCCCTTGAAGGAGATGCCCGGGTCGGAGTAGAAGCTCTGGTTCTCCGCGGCCAGCACCGCCCAGCGCACGTCCTGGGGTATGTCCTTCAGCGGCATCGCCTGCCGCCGCACCCATCCGGTACGGGCCATGGGCGTCCCGTCGGACCAGAAGTAGACGTTGTCCTGCTGGGTGGCGTACGTGTTGAGGTTCTGGGGTATGTCTGTCGCAGCGTAGGCGATCACCAGAAACGTTCCGCTCAGCCCGATGGCCAGGCCCCAGGCTCCCAGCCACTGGCGCCAGGAGGGCACCCAGCGCCGCCAGCCGGTGCGGCCGGGGCGCGGGTACGCCGGTTTCAGACGGCGCGCGATGCGCGCCCAGCGTCCGGCGAGCGCGGAGGGCATGGCCGGTTTGCGGCGGGTGCCGCGATGGCCGGAAGCCGTCCCTCGATCGGCGCGTTGCGCGGGGTCCTCCCCACCTGAGTGCGCTTCGATCTCGGCGCGTGAGGGGACGCGAAGCTGCGTGGTCTTCTCGGCGGGACGTTCGGCGCCTGGCGGGAGGCGGAGCTGAGTGGTCTCCTCGGCGCGGGGCGGGAGGCGAAGCTGAGTGGTCTCCTCGATGCCGGGCGGGAGGCGAAGCTGGGTGGTTCGCTCGGCGGGAGTCTCGTTCTCCGTGTCTTCCGCACGACGGCTCGCGGAGTCTTCCATGCGACGGCTCGCAGGGTCTTCCGCACGACGACTCGCAGGGTCTCCCGTACGACGGCTCGCGGAATCCTCCGCATCACGGCTCGCGGGCCGTTGCGGACCGAGCCCGCGGCGATTCCGGCGGTCGTCGCCCTCCCCGCTAGCCACGGACGGCTCCGGCGCTTGGACGGCCCAGGAGTTGCGGGGCATCTGTTCGATGCCATGCCTCGGTCACGACTGCGTCTCCCTCCGCACTTCGGAATTGCGCGCGCGGGTAGATGCAGCTGCCGCACATGCGGCTGCGAGCCCCCCTCCCCGACCTTGCGGCTCGTCGCGGCCCTCTTAAATTATCAGCGACTAATACGATCTCCTCGCCCAGGAACCAGACAGAAATGTTCAGCAGGTCAAGTCGGCCCTCTGAAGGCACCGGGCGGGAATCGGGGAGGAATCGAGGAGGTCCGGGTTCCGGATCACGGCGCGACCCGGTGCGCGACCGGGCCGCGGAAGGCTTCGATCGTCGGCTCCCGGCCGCTAACCTGTGCGTATGCCTCGCTACGAGTACCGCTGCCGGACCTGCGGCGACACCTTCGAACTGAGCCGCCCGATGGCGGAATCCGCCGCTCCGGCGGACTGTCCCGCCGGGCACGACGACACGGTGAAACTCCTGTCGACCGTCGCGGTCGCCACCGGCGGGTCGGCGTCCGCACCTTCTCCTGGCCCGTCCGCAGGGGGCGGAGGCGGGTGCTGCGGCGGCGGTTGCTGCGGCTGATCGACCAGGATTTTTCAGGAAGTCTTCAGCTTTTCTTCGCCCGAATCCTCCGTGCGGCCCGGGCGTGTCGCACTCTCAGGCCGTACGTGGCACCCGCACGGGCCGGGCACGGCTCCCGCTCAGACCGCGCCCGGTCGGCAGGCGTGCGTGAACTCCCGCAGGATCCGCTCCCCCGCCGCGACCCCCCGCTCCGGGAGGGCGGTGATCGCCGGCGCCGTCCAGTCGGCCTCGGCCAGTTCACCGTGGCCGGGCCGCCAGCCGCGGTCGGCGGCGAGCAGCAGGTCGGCGTCGAGAAGGGAGTCACCGGCGGCGAGCGTGAGGAGGGCGCCGGTGCGGCGGGCGACCTCGCGCACGGCCGCGCTCTTGGTGAGCGGCTTCGGCACGGCGTAGATCTTGCGGCCCTGCAGCGACACCGTCCAGCCGCGGCTCTCCGCCCAGACGGCGAGCTCCTTCACCCACTCCTCGGGCAGCAGCTCGCGCTCCACCACCAGATAGGCGAACAGGTCCTCGGCGACCCGGTGCTTGCGGACCCAGGCCGGATCGGCGGTGGCCGCGAGGTGGTCCCGTACCTCGGCCAGCGGCGCGCACTCGTCGGCGAGCCGCGCGGTCACGGCCGCGTGCCAGTCGGGGTCGGAGACACCGTCGACTAGCAGATGCCCGCCGTTGGCGCAGATCGCGTACTCGGGCGCGGGGCCCGGCAGGTTGATGCGCTGGTACTGCTTGCGGGTGCGCGTCGTGGTAGGCACGAAGTGGGCCGTGTCGCCGAGCTCGGTGAGCAGCGCGGCGGCCGTCTCGGTCATGTACGACAGCGGCCTGGCCTCGTGCACCTCGACGCAGAGCAGCCGGGGTGCCCGCGCGTCGGGCATGGTCAGCGCGAGGGCGGCGGAGGAGTAGATCAGCGTACGGTCGAGATCGCTGGCGACGAGCACCTTGGGCGCGGACATCAGACCGTCACCGCCTTGCCGTCGGCGCCGGTCGCGCCGCGCGTGTACTTCGGGTGGATCAACCCCACGCAGGTGTACGGGAGTTCGTCGACCTCCTCGACGGGCACCCCGCGCTGCTGGGCGAGCAGGCGTACGTGGTCGAGGTCGGTGCCCGCTCCGGCGCGCGCCAGGATCTTCCAGGGGACGCGGCGCAGCAGCACGCGGGTGGTCTCGCCGACGCCCGGCTTGACGAGGTTCACGTCGTGGATCTCGTACTCCTCGCTGATCCGCTCGACGGCCGCCCAGCCCTCCCAGGTGGGGGTGCGGTCGGTGGCGAGGAGCTCCTTGGCCTGGGCGCAGGCCGCGTCGGCGACGTCGGGGAAGTGGGCGGCGACGGCGTCCAGGAAGTCGACGGAGACGTCCGAGCCGGCGAGCTCGCGGTAGAACTTCGCGCCGTGGAAGTCGTACTCGCCGACCAGGTCCGAGCGCAGCACGGTACGCGAAATCAGCCCTGAGACCGTCGAGTTGAGGCAGGCGGAGGGGATGAGGAAGTCCTCGCGGGTGCCGTACGTCCGTACGCACGAGCCCGGGTCGGCGAGGACCGCGATCTCCGGGTCGAAGCCGGTGACGCCCTCGGCGGACTCGAACTCCCTGATGGCCTCGGTGAGTTCGCGGGTGATGGCGCCCTTGCCGGTCCAGCCGTCGACGAACACGACGTCGGCCGGGTCGTGGTGGGCGGCCAGCCAGCGCAGCGCGTTGGCGTCGATGCCGCGGCCACGGACGATGGAGACGGCGTAGTGCGGCAGGTCGAGGCCGTGCCGGTGCTGGGCCCAGCGGCGCATCAGGACACCGACGGGGGTGCCCGCGCGGGCCAGCGAGACGAGTACGGGGTGCGGAGAGCGTTCGGCGAGCACCAGCTCGGTGACGGCGCCGACGGCCTGGGCGATCCGGGCGGCCGAGGTGCCGAGGGCCGTCTGGAACAGCTCCTGGTACTGGGGGCTCGGCTGGTACTCGACCGGCAGCGACTCCGCGTAGTGGGCGCCGCCGCTCTGGATCGCCTCCTCGCGCTCCTCGGTCGGCGCCTCCAGCGTCACGTCCGAGAGGTCCTGCAGCAGCCAGCCGACCTCGTCGGGCGCGTACGAGGAGAAGGCTGGGCCACGGAGGGGCTCGGGGAGCATGGAGGGCCTTTCGGTGGACGGCCGTGCGGGGACGTACGACGGAACGACGGCGAGCAGGACGCTCGGGGCGTGCTCCGCGAGCTGGGCCAGCAGACCGCCGGGGGCGTGCAGGGCGGGCGTGTCGGCGGCGGAGTCGACCACGGCCACGACCGCGTCGAAACCGGCACCCGCGACGTTGTAGGCGTACCGCTCACCCGGTCCGTCGTCGGGGTCGTCGTGGGCCGGGAAGACGAGGCGCGTCCGTATGGCGTAACCGGGGTCGTCGAGGGCGAGCACCGGGGAGCGCGTGGTCGTGGAGTACCGCACCTCGGCGGACACCACCTGCTCCAGCTCCCTGGCCAGCCTGAGCGGCGCGTACATCAGCTCCTCGAAGCCGAGCACGAGGACGCGCCGCGCCCCCTCCGGCAGCGCTTCGGCGACCCGCGCGGCCATCGCGGGCAGCGCCGCGTCCAGCCGTATTCGTTGCCCGGGCGTGAAGCCGTGCCGCCCCCCGTCGGGCAGACCCCGGGGCCAGCCGAGCTCGACCCGGGCGGCACCGGGGTGCCCGGGACGGCTGTCGGCGGGCTCGGTGGTCTTGGTGTTCTCGGCGGTCCTGGTGTTCTCGGCGGTCCTGGTGGTCTCGTGTTCCGCCACCAGTGCCTGGCCCTTCTCCAGGACGCCCTCCGGGAGGTTCACGGTGCCCCTCGCCGCGGTGACCAGGTCCACCCGTGCGCCGATCTCCGTCGCGAACTCCGCCAGACGGCCCAGGTCCGCGGCCGAGCGCATGTCGACCAGGGCCACGACCACATAGCGGTCGCGCGGATAGCGGGCGTGGAGGTCGCGGATGGTGTTGAGGACCGTGTTGCCGGTGGAGAACTCGTCGTCGACGAGGACCAGGGGGCCCGCGCCCGCCAGCAGCGCGGGGTTCTCCGGCAGCAGGAGGTGGGAGGTGGCGTGGGAGTGGGACTCCTCGAAGCCGCCCGCCGTGTCGACGCCGATGACGGGACGGCGGGTCGAGTGGAGGTAGGGCGCGAGGCCCACGCCGTCGGCGACGCAGTGGCCGAGGCCGGTGGCCGTCTCGGCGTACCCGAGGACGACGGCGGCGCCGGCGTCCTCGGCGCCGAGCAGCTCCCGTACCCGCCGGCCGAGCGCGAACCCGTGTCCGTACACCACGGACGGTGACTGCGGGACGTGCTTGCCGAGCACGTTCGACACGAGCAGATGCGCCCGGCGGGGGTTGCGCCGCAGCGCGAGCCCCAGCAGGTCGCTCAGCCTCTCGTCACCGACGAGCTCGACACCCAGTCGCTCGGCGACCCAGGTCCCCGTCCACACCACGTTCTTCATCGATTCCTTGTTGGTCGGTCGGTCGGGCCGGCGCGGTTCACGCAGGCAGGGCGGCCGCGAGCAGTTCCACGAAGCCGATGTCCTCGTTCGCCACACCGAACACCTCGGCGCGCTGGAGGGTGCGCTCGGCCCAGGCGCGGTGCGGCTTCACTTCATTCATTTTGTTCGTATACGCCGACCTCAGCACGCCCCCGCCGCCCCGCTCGGGCCTGAGGATGTCCTGCGCGTCGCTGTACTCCTCGTGGCTGACCACGGACAGCGCGTGCACCGCCGGGACGTGCGAGGGGTGGATGCAGGTCTTGCCGAGCAGACCGTTGGCCCGGTCGAGGGCTATCTCGCGCAGCAGCCCGTCCAGGTCGTGCTCGATCAGCGCCTGGCGCAGCTCCTCGACCTCACCCTCCTGGAAGGGGCTGCGGCGCAGCTGCGGCTTGAACATGCGCTCCTGGACCCGGAAGTACTCCCACACGGGCCCGGTGACCGTGAACCCGGTGCCGTCCGAGCGCCCCAGCATGTTCACCACGTCCGCGATCACGGAGGCGACGATCTGGACGTCGTAGGCGGTCATGTCGGGCGCCCTGCGCAGCCCGTAAGCCGAGCAGAAGTCGGTGACGCCCAGGCGCAGCGCGAGGACGCGGTCGCGGTACTTGTCGACGACGCGGGAGATGCCCACCAGGGTCTCCCGGCGGCTCTCCAGGTACAGCAGCCCGGGCGATTCCAGGACAGGCATGGCGAACAGCCGCCGGCCGCTCGCGGACTCGGCCGCGGCGAGCGCCTCCATGAACGGGACGCCCCGCTCCTCGGTGAACTTCGGCAGGACGAACCCGGACAGCAGCCGCACGGACGCGCCGAGCCGCCGGACGAGGTCCGGGATCTGCTCGGGCTCACGGACCCGTACGAACAGCAGCGGGAGCCCGTCGGTCTCCGGCCGTCCGGCGAGGTCGGCGAACTGCCGGACCAGGTTCTCCTCGGCGCCCACGACCTCGGCGTCGTCGATCGAGTCCTCCAGGCACAGCACCATGGAGACCACGCCGCGTCCGGCCTGCTTGACGACGTCGTCGGCGAGGTGGGGTCTGGTCGCGGGGCTGTACAGGGTGGCGCCGAGGGCCGCCGCGAGCACGCGGGCGGGCGAGTCGGCGGTGAAGACGCACGGCTCCCGGTGGAAGAGACGCTGCCGCTCTTCAGGGGCGATATGCCCGAAATGACGCATGAAACTCCCCCGTTGCGGCTAGGCGGACCTACGTGATGTGGCCGGTAATAGTACGTACAAATCCATGTCAGTCGTTCCCACCAGGCGTGAAGTTCAGGTAACTCGGCCATGTCGGTTGCCCGCACATCCCGACCGGGAATCCTTACCCCCGCGTTGTCGTGACCAGGACCGAGAGGGCAGGATGACCGCATGACGCACGCGATGCTGAAGGGGTCTAACGTCCCGCTGGACGCCACAGCGGTACGTGCCGTGCTGCGCTGGACGCCCGGGCAGGGTGTCCCCGATGTCGATGTCTCGGCGCTGCTCCTCGGTCCCGACGGTCGTGTGCGATCCGACGAGGACTTCGTCTTCTACAACCAGCCACGCCATCCCTCGGGCAAGGTGTGGCGACTTGGCAAGAAACGCGTCGCCGAGGGCCTCACCGACACCATCCAGACGGATCTGGCGGGTGTCGAGTCCGGTGTCGGACAGATTCTGCTGGTCGCATCGGCGGACGGCGTCACCTTCGACCAGGTACGCGCCCTACGCATTCTGCTGTACGACGCGTCCGCCACGGCCGGCACGACGGGGTCCGACGGTGAACCGCTGGCCTACTTCGACATCAAGCCGGAGACCGGTACGGAGACCGCGCTGATCTGCGGCGAACTGTACCGGCGCGGTCAGGGCTGGAAGTTCCGGGCGCTCGGCGAGGGCTATCCGAACGGTCTGGAGGGGCTCGCCTCCGACTTCGGGATCACGGTGGACGAGTCCGAGCCGGAGGCGGTCGCGCCCGTACCCGACGCCACCGCCTGGGCGGACCCCGCGGCCTCCCCGGAGACCTCGGTGCCGCTCCCGCCCGAGCAGGCCGCCCCGGTGCCCCAGCAGCCCGCGTACGGCTATCCGGGGCCCGCGCAGACGGCCCCCGCCCAGCCCGCGTACGGCTACCCCCAGCCGACCAGCCAGCCCGCCTACGGCTACCCGGGGCCCCAGACGGCCCCGGCCGTCCAGCCGGCCTACGGCTTCCCGCAGGCGGTCGGCTCCCTCCCCGACCCGGACTTCAGGCTGCCGCCGCAGGGGCCACAGTTCATCGGACGCTAGGTCCGACGCCAGGAAAGCGCCCCGAAAGGAGCGCGGGGCTGTATTCGACCCTCAACGGTCGGCCTTGGACTTGTACCCCCGCCCCCACTGCAACCCCCACCCGTACAACCGGTCCAGCTCCGCCTGGAAGCCGTACACGAACTTCACCTCACGCCGCACGGTGATCTCGCCCTTGTTGTTCTCGATCATCACCACCGCGCAGGAGCGGGCCTGCGGATGCCGCTCGTCGAGGCCGATCTCGATCCGGGGCCCGTTGCTCGGGTAGAGCGTGATGATGGCGTGCGTACGGTCGAAGGCGGGCGTCTGGTCGTAGATGTACACGAAGACCAGGAGCCGTTTGATGTCGTCGCGGTGGTCGAGGTTGACGTAGGCCGTCTCGCCGGACGCGGAACCGAACCGGTCGTCACCGCTGAGCTTCACGTACGGCGGGTCGTTGATGTCGCCGAGGAAGTTGCCCAGGGGCTGCACCACACCCTTGGAGCCGTCCGCGAGCTCGTACATGACGCCCAGGTCGAGGTCGACGTTCACCATGCTCTGGGTGTGCGCCTGGACCACGTCCGGCTTGAAGGTCTTGAAGGGGTGCCGCAGCAGGCTGCCCCGCTGCTGGCCGCCGCCGATGTCCGACGTGCGCATGCGCCAGGACAGGTTGATGCGCAGGTTGCCGGTGGCCGCGCCCTGTTTGGTGAGCGAGACCGTGTGGTTCCGCTTGGTCAGTTCTATGGAATTGGTGGCGGCACTGCCGGAGTCGAAGTCCGTCGAGCGTCCGCGCCACAGGTCGTCCCAGAAGCCCATTGCCTTGTCCCGCCCCCACGTTGCCTGGATATGCGACGGGGCGGCCACGAGGACTCGTCCTCGACGGCCGCCCCGCTCAGAGCGTTCCCGGAATCACGCTCCCGGACTCACACCCCGGACGAGACCTCAGTCTTGTCGTCCGAGGCCGTCGCTTTTCCCTCGGCCGCCGCGAGCGCGCTGTTGCGACGCACCGAGGACCAGAAGGACCAGGCGATCAGGACGACACCGACGAGACCGGTGATGACCTCGTGGATCTGGTACTGGATGGTGACCAGGAGGATCACGGCGAGGGCGCCGATGGCGTAGTGCGCGCCGTGCTCCAGGTAGACGTAGTCGTCGAGGGTGCCCTGGCGGACCAGGTAGACCGTGAGCGAGCGGACGTACATGGCGCCGATACCGAGGCCGAGCGCCATCAGCACGATGTCGTTGGTGATGGCGAAGGCGCCGATGACACCGTCGAAGGAGAAGGACGCGTCCAGGACCTCGAGGTAGAGGAACATGAAGAACGCGGCCTGACCCGCGAGGACGACGGCCGGCTTCTTCTTGCCGGTCCGCGCGGCCTCCTCCTCTTCTTCGTGCTCCCGCTCCTCCTCTTCCTCGAGCCTGTCCTCGAAGTAGCCGGAGAGTCCGCCGACGACCATGTACGTGATCAGGCCCGCGATGCCGGCGATCAGCACCGTCTGCGCCTTGTCGATGTGCGCGCCGCCGTGCTGGTGGGCGTGGACCGCGAAGGTCATGGAGGAGACCAGCAGCACGACCAGGGCGATGCAGACCGACAGCATGTCGACCTTGCCGAGCTTGGCGAGCGGGCGCTCGATCCAGCGCAGCCACTGGATGTCCCGGTCCTCGAAGATGAAGTCGAGGAAGATCATCAGAAGGAACATGCCACCGAAGGCGGCGATCGCCGGGTGGGCGTCCGTGACCAACTGTTGGTACTGGTCCTTGTCGGTCAGCGCGAGGTTGACCGCCTCGATCGGACCCTTCTTGGCCGTGACCGCCACGATCACGACGGGGAAGACCAGTCGCATACCGAAGACGGCGATCAGCACACCCACCGTGAGGAAGATCTTCTGCCAGAAGGCACTCATCTTCTTCAGGATCCCGGCGTTGACCACCGCGTTGTCGAAGGACAGCGAGATCTCCAGGATGGCCAGGATCGCCACGATGCCAAAGGCGGTCCACCCCCCGTAGATCACCGCTGCGACCAAGCCGAGCGCGGTGACCGCAAACGACCAGCCGAAGGTTTTCAGAAGCACTGGCTACCCAATCATCGTGTATGTACGGGTCTCCCCCGCGCCGTACTCGGCTTTACCTACTGTTGACCACGAAGTCTAGAGGGCTGCCCCTTCGGCTGACTCGGGCGGGCCCTAGGAAACATTGACTCCGAAGTCGAGCGCGATGCCGCGCAGACCGGACGCGTACCCCTGTCCGACCGCTCGGAACTTCCACTCCTGGTTGTAGCGGTAGACCTCGCCGAAGATCATCGCTGTTTCCGTCGAGGCGTCCTCGGAGAGGTCGTAGCGCGCCAGCTCCTGGCCGTCGGCCTGGTTGACCACGCGGATGAACGCGTTGCTGACCTGGCCGAAGGTCTGACCGCGGTTGTCGGCGTCGTGGATGGAGACCGGGAAGACGATCTTGTCGACGTTGGCCGGCACCTTGGAGAGGTCGATCAGGATCGACTCGTCGTCGCCCTCGCCCTCACCCGTGAGGTTGTCCCCGGTGTGCTCCACGGAGCCGTCCGGGCTCTTGAGCTGGTTGTAGAAGATGAACCACTCGTCGCCGAGCACCCGGCCGGAATTGCACAGCAGAGCGCTGGCGTCGAGGTCGAAATCGGCTCCGGTGGTGGAGCGCGCGTCCCAGCCGAGCCCGATCATCACGTGCGTGAGGTTGGGTGCGGCCTTGGAGAGGGAGACATTGCCTCCCTTGGCGAGCGTGACGCCCATGATGCTGGTCCTCCCCGAGGTCAGACTTTCAGTTGTTCCGCGCGGCCTGCGCGCGGTGGTACAGCGGGTCCGGCGCCGCACATGAGCGTGCGGCGCCGGGCCTGGAGCCGAAGGCCGTACGGCTCAGACGTTCACGTCGGACGGTCGCGTCAAACGTTCAGATCACACGTTCGCGTCCGACGCGGGCCCGTCCGACGGTCGTGTCAGACGTTGACGCCGAAGTCCTGCGCGATGCCGCGCAGGCCCGAGGCGTAGCCCTGGCCGATGGCACGGAACTTCCACTCCGGGCCGTTGCGGTACAGCTCGCCGAAGACCATGGCGGTCTCCGTCGAGGCGTCCTCGGAGAGGTCGTAGCGCGCGATCTCCGCCTCGCCGGCCTGGTTCACCACGCGGATGAACGCGTTGCGGACCTGGCCGAAGGACTGCTGGCGGTTCTCGGCGTCGTAGATGGAGACCGGGAACACGATCTTCTGGACGTCGGCGGGCACGGCGGCGAGGTTGACCTTGATCTGCTCGTCGTCGCCCTCGCCCTCACCGGTGATGTTGTCCCCGGTGTGTTCGACCGAACCGTCCGGGCTCTTCAGGTTGTTGAAGAACACGAAGTTCTGGTCGGTGCTCACCTTGCCGTCCGCATTCGTGAGGATGGCGCTGGCGTCGAGGTCGAAGTCGACGCCGGTGGTGGTTCGGGCGTCCCATCCCAGACCGACGATGACCGCGGTCAGTCCCGGGGCCTCCTTGGTCAGCGATACGTTGCCGCCCTTGCTGAGGCTGACTCCCACGAGTCCTCCCAATGGTGTCCAGGGGCGGGGAGCCCCGTCGTGCGTTGGTATCGGATCAACGTGTCGATCCTAGTGACGGGTTCCCGCACCCTGCAGGCCCTGCGACCGAACAATCACAGGGTGTCGGGCTCACAGAGTGTCGAGCGCCTTCACGTACTCGTTCAGGTCACGCGCGTCCGGCAGACCGTTGACGACGGTCCAGCGGACGACGCCCGCCTTGTCGATGATGAAGGTGCCGCGCACGGCACAACCCTTGTCCTCGTCGAAGACGCCGTACGCGCGCGAAGTGTTGCCGTGCGGCCAGAAATCGGAGAGCAGCGGGTACTCCAGGCTCTCCTGCTCGCCGAAGACGCGCAGGGTGTGGATGGAGTCGTTGGAGACGGCCAGCAGCTGGACGTCGTCGTTGACGAACTTCGGCAGTTCGTCGCGCAGGGCACACAGCTCGCCGGTGCACACGCCGGTGAAGGCGAACGGGTAGAAGAGCAGCACCACGTTCTTCTCACCACGGAAGTCGGACAGCTTCACGGTGGCGCCGTGGTTGTCCTTGAGCTCGAAGTCCGGTGCCTCGGTGCCGACCTCGATCGCCATAGTCACACGCTCCCCTTCCAAGGGCCTGTTCGGGTGAACCCCACCCTACGCAGCACCCCCCACCCCACCGGCCGCACCCCGACCACGCGCCCCACGCGCCACCCGCCATTCCGACGCGGCGCGCCCGGGGCGCAACGTCTCGTGGGGGCTGCCGCCATCCGGGTGGGTGCCGGCCCGCCCCGGGGCCCGGGCCCGGGTGGGGTGTGGCGGTGCGGTGGTCCGGCGTGGGTGGTGCTCGCGCGCCCCCTCAGGCCTGGTCGCGGAGCCCCCGGCGGGCGCATGGGACGGCCGGGGCATGGGGGAGGCCCCCGACGGCGGGACGCCGACGGGGGCCTCTTGGGTGGTTTGGTGCGGCAGACGGAGCGAGAGCTCAGCGCTTCGACTTGGGCGTGGCCAGACGCGTGCCCGACCACTCCTTCCCGACCGAGATGCTCTTCGTCTGGGAGAGGCCGGCAGTCTGGGCGGCGTCACTGATGTCGCTGGGCTCGACGTAGCCGTCCCGGCCGGTCTTCGGGGTCAGCAGCCAGATCATGCCGCCGTCCTCAAGGAGACCGATGGCGTCCACCAGAGCGTCCGTAAGGTCGCCGTCCTCGTCGCGGAACCACAGCATCACGACGTCAGCGACGTCGTCGTAGTCCTCATCGACCAGGTCCTGGCCGATCAACGATTCGATACCTTCACGGAGCTCGTGGTCAACGTCGTCGTCGAAGCCGATCTCCTGGACCACCTGTCCGGGCTCGAACCCCAGCCTGCCGGCCGGGTTGGTCCGCTCCTCCGCGTGGTCCGCGGTCGCGCTCACGGCTTGCCTCCTGATCATGTTTCGGTAGATGTCTCAGCCACGCGCGTACGCGAAGCATTGGCCGTAGTCCACACGGGCGGGGCGGATCGCGCAAGTACCCGGCCGTCGAGACCGCCGAAACGGTGACGATCCCGGCGGTGTCGGCGCAACCCCAGGCGTGGATTCAAGGCCACAAGTGACGCACACCACACCCTTCTGCCCCATTTATGAATTTCGGAACCCTTGGAGCGTACGAGACCCGAACGACTTTGCGGAACGCGTCACGGAGTGAGCGTATCGTTGCGTTTTGGTCGGGCACGTCCCAACGAACTGCAGGAATGTGTTGGTTACCTCTCGGTAGAGATGACGATTCCGTTCCCGAGGTACACGATGGGGAACGGTGCAGACAGACCGAAAAACCGCCCCAGACAGCTTCCCAGACAACCCCTCGGGCAGCCCTCACACGCCCCTCTGACAGTGAAGGAACAGCGTGGTTTCCGGATCCGATCGCAATCCGATCATCATTGGCGGCCTTCCCAGTCAGGTCCCGGACTTCGACCCCGAAGAGACCCAGGAGTGGCTCGACTCCCTCGACGCCGCCGTCGACGAGCGCGGCCGTGAGCGCGCCCGCTATCTGATGCTGCGGCTGATCGAGAGGGCCCGCGAGAAGCGCGTGGCCGTGCCCGAGATGCGCAGCACGGACTACGTCAACACGATCGCCACCAAGGACGAGCCCTTCTTCCCCGGCAACGAGGAGATCGAGCGCAAGATCCTCAACGCCACCCGCTGGAACGCCGCCGTGATGGTCTCGCGCGCCCAGCGTCCCGGCATCGGCGTCGGCGGTCACATCGCCACCTTCGCCTCCTCCGCCTCGCTCTACGACGTCGGCTTCAACCACTTCTTCCGTGGCAAGGACGAGGGCGACGGCGGCGACCAGATCTTCTTCCAGGGGCACGCCTCCCCCGGTATCTACGCCCGCGCGTTCCTCCTCGACCGGCTCTCCGAGCAGCAGCTCGACGCGTTCCGGCAGGAGAAGTCGAAGGCTCCGTACGGTCTGTCCTCGTACCCGCACCCCCGCCTGATGCCGGGCTTCTGGGAGTTCCCGACCGTCTCCATGGGCCTCGGTCCGCTCGGCGCGATCTTCCAGGCGCGGATGAACCGCTACATGGAGGCGCGCGGCATCGCGGACACCTCCAAGTCACACGTCTGGGCGTTCCTCGGGGACGGCGAGATGGACGAGCCGGAATCGCTCGGACAGCTGTCCATCGCCGCTCGAGAGGGCCTGGACAACCTGACCTTCGTCGTCAACTGCAACCTCCAGCGCCTCGACGGCCCGGTACGCGGCAACGGGAAGATCATCCAGGAGCTGGAGTCCCAGTTCCGGGGCGCCGGCTGGAACGTCATCAAGCTGGTCTGGGACCGCACCTGGGACCCGCTGCTCGCGCAGGACCGCGACGGCGTGCTGGTCAACAAGCTGAACACCACCCCGGACGGCCAGTTCCAGACGTACGCCACCGAGACGGGCGACTACATCCGCCGGCACTTCTTCGGTGACGACCACCGGCTGCGCGCGATGGTCGAGAACATGACCGACGACCAGATCCTGCACCTGGGGCGCGGCGGTCACGACCACAAGAAGATCTTCGCGGCGTTCTCGGCGGCCAAGGCGCACGCGGGCCAGCCGACGGTGATCCTGGCGCAGACGGTCAAGGGCTGGACGCTCGGCCCGAACTTCGAGGGCCGCAACGCCACGCACCAGATGAAGAAGCTGACGGTCGCCGACCTCAAGGGCTTCCGGGACCGTCTGCACCTGCCGATCTCCGACAAGGAGCTGGAGTCCGGCGCGCCGCCGTACTACCACCCGGGCCGGAACTCGGAAGAGATCCAGTACATGCACGACCGCCGCAAGGGACTCGGCGGATACGTCCCCACCCGCGTCGTACGGTCGCAGCCGCTGGCCCTGCCGGACGACAAGGCGTACGCGAGCGTGAAGAAGGGCTCCGGTCAGCAGTCGATCGCCACGACCATGGCGTTCGTACGACTGCTGAAGGACCTCATGCGGGACAAGGAGATCGGCAAGCGGTTCGTGCTGATCGCGCCCGACGAGTACCGCACGTTCGGCATGGACTCGTTCTTCCCGAGCGCGAAGATCTACAACCCGCTCGGTCAGCAGTACGAGTCCGTGGACCGCGATCTGCTCCTGGCCTACAAGGAGTCGCCGACCGGTCAGATGCTGCACGACGGCATCTCGGAGGCGGGCTGCACGGCCTCGCTGATCGCGGCGGGTTCGGCGTACGCCACGCACGGCGAGCCGCTGATCCCGGTCTACGTCTTCTACTCGATGTTCGGTTTCCAGCGCACCGGTGACCAGTTCTGGCAGATGGCCGACCAGTTGGCGCGCGGTTTCGTCCTGGGTGCGACCGCCGGGCGTACGACTCTGACCGGTGAGGGCCTGCAGCACGCGGACGGCCACTCGCAGCTGCTCGCCTCGACCAACCCGGGCTGTGTCGCGTACGACCCGGCGTTCGGGTTCGAGATCGCGCACATCGTCAAGGACGGTCTGCGCCGGATGTACGGCTCGTCCGACGAACACCCGCACGGCGAGGACGTCTTCTACTACCTCACCGTCTACAACGAGCCGATCCAGCACCCGGCCGAGCCCGCGGACGTCGACGTGGACGGCATCCTCAAGGGCATCCACCGCTACGCGGAAGGAACTTCGGGTTCCGTCCCGGCGCAGATCCTGGCGTCCGGTGTCGCCGTGCCGTGGGCGGTCGAGGCGCAGCGGATCCTCGCCGAGGAGTGGAACGTGCGCGCCGACGTCTGGTCGGCGACCTCATGGAACGAGCTGCGGCGCGAGGCCGTCGACGTGGAGCGGCACAATCTGCTGCACCCCGAGGAGGAGCAGCGCGTCCCGTACGTGACGCAGAAGCTGAGCGGCGCCGAGGGTCCTTTCGTGGCCGTCTCCGACTGGATGCGATCGGTTCCGGACCAGATCTCGCGGTGGGTGCCGGGCACGTACCAGTCGCTGGGCGCGGACGGCTTCGGCTTCGCGGACACGCGCGGCGCGGCCCGACGCTTCTTCCACATCGACGCGCAGTCGATCGTGGTCGCGGTGCTGACCGAACTGGCCCGTGAGGGCAAGGTCGACCGGTCGGTGCTGAAGCAGGCGATCGACCGCTATCAACTGCTCGACGTGGCGTCGGCCGACCCGGGAGCCGCGGGCGGCGACGCGTAGGCGCTCCGCGCGAGCGCCGGGGAAACAAACGACAGGAACGAGAGGCGCGAGGAGCCGGCCAGCCGGTTTCCCGCGCCTCTCGTGTGTGCTGTGTGCACCTACGATGCGGACATGAACGAGCAATCCGTGCAGGTCCGTTGGGAGCAGCGCACGCAGCGGCCCCTGCTGGGACTCGCGGTGGCCTTCGCCGTCGCCTACGCCGTGCCGATCGTGGACAGCGACGCGAGCCGCGGCCTGACCGGCGCGTGCACGGCCGTGGAGTGGACGGTCTGGGGCACGTTCGCCGCCGACTACCTCGTGCGCCTCATACTCGTCCGGGACCGCAGGGACTTCGTCCGTACGCACTGGATGGACCTGTGCGCGGTGATCCTGCCGATCCTCCAGCCGCTGCGACTGCTGCGGCTCGTCGCGACGCTCACGCTGGTCGGGCGGCGGGCCCGGATGGATGAGCAGATCCGGCTGACGACCTACGTCGGGGGCGCGGTCGTCGGACTGCTGATGTTCGGCTCGCTCGCGGTGCTGTCGGTGGAGCGGGAGTCGCCGAACGGGAACATCAAGACGCTGGGTGACGCCGTGTGGTGGTCGTTCACCACGATGACGACGGTGGGGTACGGGGATCACGCGCCGACCACCGGTCTCGGGCGGATGATCGCGGTCGGGCTGATGCTCTCCGGTATCGCGTTGCTCGGTGTCGTGACCGCGAACATCGCCGCGTGGTTCATCTCGCGGTTCGAGAAGGACGACGTGGAGGAGCGGCGCCAGACGGCGGCGATCGAGTCGCTCACGGAGGAAGTGCGGGCGCTCCGGGCGGAGGTGGCTGCGCTGGCTGGTGGGGTTCGGCACCCGGTGCCAGAGGGTGCGGAAGAGCGTTCGCGCTAGCGCGCGGGGGGTTCGTTGTCGGGTGCGGGTCCGTTGTCGGGTGCGGGTCCGTTGTGGCTGGGCGCGCAGTTCCCCGCGCCCCTGAAGGGCGCCCCTGAAGGGGCGGCCCCGCCCCTCCTCCGGACTGCGGGCGCGCTGCCCCCCTCCGGCAGCGCGCCGCAGTTCCGGTGGTCCTCCCATGTCGTGCGGAGGACTTGACCCACTGTGAGGTGCGACGGCTGCCGGGTGGGAGGGATCTTCGGCGGTGTCACCCGGATAGGTGAAACCTGCGCAAAACAGGGCTGGTCAGACGCGCAGACTCAGATATGGCCCGCGCCCGCCCCCGCCGCCTCGGCGTTGTCGCCCCGCTTGGTGAGGAGCGCGACGAAGACCGCCACGACGGCGACCCCTGCGGCGACCAGGCAGGCCAGGCTCATACCGGAGATGAACGTGTCGTGGGCGACGGTCGTGATCTTCTCGGCGAGTGCGGCCGGGGTGCCCGGGGCGACCGGCGCGGCGCCGACCTGGACGGCTTCGGAGGCCTGGTCGAGCTGGGCCGGGGTGAGCGGCGGCAGCTTGGCGTCGGCCCAGTTGCCCGCGAGGTCGCCGTCGACCTTGGAGGCCATCACGGCGCCCAGCACGGCCGTACCGAGGCTGCCGCCGATCTGCATCGCGGCCTGCTGGAGGCCGCCGGCCACACCGGAGAGCTCCATCGGCGCGTTGCCCACGATGACCTCGGTGGCACCGACCATGACCGGCGCGAGGCCGAGACCGAGACCGGCGAACCAGAGCGACATCACGGCGCCGCTGGTGCCCGTGTCCAGCGTGGACATGCCGTACATGGAGATCGCGGTGAGGGCCATGCCGCCCGCGAGCGGGATGCGCGGGCCCGTCTTGGTGATCAGGGCGCCGGCCAGCGGTGAGCCCACGATCATCATTCCGGTGAGCGGGAGGAGGTGCAGACCGGCGTCGACCGGGCTCATACCGTGCACGTTCTGCAAGTAGAACGTGACGAAGAAAAGGCCGCCCAGGAAGGCGATGGCCATCAGCACCATGAGGACCACACCGGCCGACAGCGGTACGGAGCGGAACAGCCCCAGCGGGATCAACGGCTCCTCGACCCGCTTCTCCCACAGGGCGAAGAGCACGAAGCCGAGCACCGAGGCGCCCAGGAACGTCCAGGTCAGGCCGTCGCCCCAGCCCCAGGTCGGGGCCTTGATGAGCGCCCACACCAGGCAGAACATGGCGCCGGAGAGCAGCGCGATGCCCAGGACGTCGAAGGAGCGGGGGGCGTTCTCGGCGCGGTGGTCGAGCAGGATCATCAGGCCGAGGACCAGCGCGATGACGCCCACCGGCACGTTGATGAAGAACACCGACTGCCAGCTGACGTGCTGGACCAGCAGACCGCCGAGGATCGGGCCGCCCGCGGTGGAGGCGCCGATGACCATGCCCCAGATGCCGATCGCCATGTTCAGCTTCTCGGCCGGGAAGGTGGCCCGCAGCAGGCCGAGCGCGGCCGGCATCAGCAGCGCGCCGAACAGGCCCTGGAAGACGCGGAAGGTGACGACCAGGGCGATGCTGCTGGAGAAGCCGATCGCGCCGGAGGCCGCGGCGAAACCGACCACGCCTATGAGGAAGGTCTGGCGGTGGCCGAAGCGGTCACCGAGCTTGCCCGCGGTGATCAGGGTGACCGCGAGCGCGAGGAAATAGCCGTTGGTGATCCACTGGACGTCGGCGAAGCTCGCGCCCAGGTCCTTCTGGATGGCCGGGTTGGCGATGGCCACGATGGTGCCGTCCAGGGCGACCATCATGACGCCGACGGCGACGGTGAACAGGGTGAACCACGGATGGCCGCGCAGTCCGTCGGACGGCGCCTTGTCCGACGGAGCGACCGGAGCCTTGTCCCCCGAACCCGTCGTGTCGATGGTGGTCTGACTAGTCATACCTTCGAGGCTAGTGACAGCCACTGACAGTTGACAAACCAATTCACAAGTCGGTAACTGTCACGTCACCCACCAGTACGCTGAGCTGGGCTGAAAGAACAGAAGAGGACCTCATGGAGACGACAGCCGCCCAGACGTCGCCCCCGGCGAGCCTGCGCGAGCGCAAGAAGCAGCGCACCCGGGAGGCGCTGCTGCGGGCCGCCCTCGAACTGTTCACCACCCAGGGTTACGAGCGGACGACCGTCGACGAGATCGCCGAGGCCGTCGATGTCTCGCAGCGCACCTTCTTCCGGTACTTCGCGGGCAAGGAGGAGGTCGCCCTGTTCACCCAGGGGGTCGCGGAGGCGCGCTTCCTCGACGCCGTACGCGAACGCCCGCCCCAGGAAGCCCCGTTGGAGGCGCTGCGCCGCGCCGTCCTGGAGGGCTGGGACACCATCGGCGAGTCGATCGAGTCCGTCGTGCCGCTCGAACTGCACATGCGCGCCTACCAGTTGATCGAGTCGACACCCGCCCTCCTCGCCGCCTACCTGCGCCGCTCGGCGGAACTGGAGGAGGAGATCGCGCGGGTCATCGCCGAGCGCGAGGGACTCGACGTGGACGCGGACCCGAGACCGCGCGTCGCGGTGGCCGTGTTCGGCGGAGTGATGCGCATCACGGGCCGCCTGTGGAGCGAGGGGGCCGACCACAGCATCCCGGCGATCCGCGAGTTGACCACCGCTTACCTCGACCAGGTGGGGCCCGCGTTGGCGGAGAAGTGGCGCGCGGAGTGACGTGCGGAGTGACGTACGCAACGGCGTGCGGAATGGCGTGCGGAATGGCGTCTGGAGCGACGCACGGAACGATCAACTCCGCGCACACAGCGTCACTATTTATCTGAAACTGAACCCGGTTTGCCCCAATTACCCTGCCAGAAACGTGATACCAGTCACTCGTTTAACGGGAGGCGCCAACCTTCTCCTAGGGTGTCCTCTCAGTGACTTCCTTCGACTCATCCCCCCAACTGAACGTCTGGCGCGCACTGCTCGCGCTGGCCGTGGTGTTCGTGATGCTGGCCACCAGTGGCTGGACCGCACTCCAGGGCCATCGAGGGGCAACCCCTCTCCAGTCGTCCCGCTCCGCGTGGGAGCACGGCAGCGTCGCCGGACAGCGACTGCCTGACCCGGACACCACGCCGAGCCGCCTCACCCGCTTCTTCGCGTCCCTCGACGCCCACGAGCGCACCCGTCTCGCCCACCGCTATCCGCTCGCGGTCGGCAACATGAACGGCGCGCCCGTGACCCTGCGCTACGAGGCCAACCGCGTCGCCATCGACCAGCAGCGCGAGGTCGAGAAGAAGCGCATGCACGACAACCGGCTCTCGTCCCTGGGACAGCAGCAGGCCGGGCGCCGTATGCACCGCTACGAGGCGATGCTGGAGAAGGGGCGCGACTTCCTCGCCTTCGACCCCATGGGTTCGGGCCGGGTCGCCGAGGTCTTCGGAAACCTCGACCGGGCCGAGCGGATCTCCATCGTGGTGCCGGGCGTCGACACCGATCTGCTCACGTTCCAGCGCACCAACAAGAAGTACTCGGCGCCGGTCGGCATGGCGCAGGCCCTGTACGGGGCCGAGCACGCCGCCGCCCCCCAGGCCCGTACGGCCGTGATCGCCTGGGCCGACTACACCACGCCCAGCGGACTCGGCATGGACGCCGCCACCGGCAGCCGCGCCGAGGAGGGCGCGATCCGGCTGAACGCGCTGCTGCGCGCCCTGCCCGGCCGTGCGCCCGTCGCGCTCTACTGCCACAGCTACGGCTCCGTGCTGTGCGGTCTCGCCGCCCGCACCCTGCCCTCCCGGGTCTCCGACATAGCGGTCGCCGGCAGCCCCGGCATGCGGGCCCAGAAGGCGTCCTCGCTGCACACCACCGCCCGGGTCTGGGCGATGCGGGACTCCGGCGACTGGATCCAGGACGTGCCCTACCTCGAATTCGGCGGGCTCGGACACGGCGCCGACCCGGTGTCGAAGGCGTTCGGGGCCCGGGTGCTGTCCGCGCGGGGCGCGAACGGCCACGGAGGCTATTTCGAGCCGGGCACCGAGAGCCTGCGCAACTTCGCCGAGATCGGCATTGGCGCGTACCAGGCGGTGCAGTGCGCACACGACGATGACGCGTGCCGACAGGGTTTGTCCGACACCCCGGCGGCGGGACGCGCGTAGAGGTCGAAAAACTGCGGTTCGCCCAGGGAGGCGACGCAGACGTGCGAGCCGCTTACGATGGCCCGCATGGGTGACGTACTGGCCGGATTTCATGCCGCCTGGGAGTTCGAGTCCGACTCCGTGCTCATCCGCTTCGAACGGGGGATCCGTACGCCGAAGCTGTTCCAGGCGCTCGGCGAACGGCGTATCCCCCTGGAGGCGATAGCGGGGGTCACACTGACGCCGGGCAAGCGCGGAACGGTCGTCCTGCACGCCGTGCCGCGAGCGGGCGCGGATCCGTTGATGGAGGCGGCCGCGGGACAGCTGAAGGAAGGGGGCGACCCCTATCGGCTGGTGCTGCCGGCCGACCGGGAGACCCTCGCCGAGTACTACGCGGACGAACTGCGCGCCGCGCTCACCGAGGACGCCGAACCGCCCGAGCGCTACCTCGTCGCGCCGCCCGAGGCGCCGCTCCACTTCAAGGCGTACGACGGGAAGGCCTCCTTCGACGGCAGGGCGGTGTCCTTCCGCTGGTTCTGGACGGGCGCGTCCTCCGCCAAGTGGAAGGCCGGCGACCAGAGCTTCCCGGTCACCGGCCTCAGCGGGGTCGAGTGGCGCTCCCCCGAGGTCTTCGAGGGCCATCTGCGGCTCCTGCGGCGCGAGCCCGCCACCGCACAGCCCGCCCAGGCGGACCAGGACCCGGCGGCGGTCGTCTTCGGCCTCGGTTACGGCCCCGTCCACGAGTCCCTCCCGTTCGCCGCCTCGGTCCTCGCGGCCGTACGGGCCTCGGGTCCCACCCCGGCGACCGCGGCTCCCCGCCGCGACCCGGCCGACATCGCCGACCGCATCCGCCACCTCGGCGAACTCCACCAGGCGGGCCTCGTCACGGACGAGGAGTTCACGACGAAGAAGGCGGAACTGCTGGCCGAGCTGTAGGGCGCGGGGCGGTGAAAGGGGCCGCAGGCCCGCTTTCAGGGGCGCGGGGAACTGCGCGACCAGCCCCCACGGCCCGCAGCCGACGAACGACCCGCTACTACTCCCGCCCCGCCGACGCGAACGACATGTCCGCGTACCGCTCCCCGGCCACCTTCGAGGCGATCGGCTCCAGCACCGCCAACTCGTCCTCCGTCAGGACGATCCGCGTGGCCGCGGTGTTCTCCTCGACCCGGCTGCGCCGCGTCGTGCCCGGGATCGGCACCACCGGCAACCCGAGCGACGACGCCTGCTGCTGCACCCAGGCCAGCGCGATCTGCCCCGGCGACGCCCCGTGCGCCTCGGCGACCGCACGCACCGGCTCCAGCAGCGCGGCGTTGGCGGCCGCGTTGTCTCCGGTGAAACGCGGCATCGTACGGCGGAAGTCGTCCGAGGTCAGATCCTCGGCGTGGACGAACGAACCGGTGAGGAAACCGCGCCCGAGCGGCGAGTACGGCACCAGAGCGACGCCCAGCTCACGGACCGCCGGCACCACGCCCGCCTCGATGTCCCGGCTGAACAGCGACCACTCCGACTGCACGGCCGCGATCGGGTGCACGGCGTGCGCGGCGCGCAGCTCCCCGCCGGTGACCTCGCTCAGCCCGAGGTGCTTGACCTTGCCCTCGCGCACCAGCTCGGCCATCGCGGCGACGGTCTCCTCGATGGGGATGTTCACATCACGGCGGTGCATGTAGTAGAGGTCGATGACCTCGACGTCCAGCCGCCGCAGGCTCCCCTCGACGGCCCGGCGGATGTACGGCGTGTCGTTGCGGATGGTCCGCTTCGTCGGATCGGCGGGATCACGGAAGATGCCGAACTTCGTGGCGAGGACGACTTCGTCGCGGTGCGCCCTGACGAAGGGCGAGATGAACTTCTCGTTCTCCCCCAGGCCGTACACGTCGGCCGTGTCGAAGAGCGTGACGCCCAGTTCCAGCGCCCGTTCCAGGGTGGCCCGGGCCTCGTCGGCGTCCGTGGGCCCGTACGCGGCGCTCATGCCCATGCAGCCGAGGCCCTGTACGCCGACCTCGGGGCCGCCGGTGCCCAGCTCCACGTTCGCGATCCTGCTGTCCGTCATCGGGACCTCTCCGACGCCAGGGCACGCCCGGCGTCCGCGTAGAAACTGATCTTGTGGTCGAGAACCGCCAGGGTGTCCTGGAGCTCGGCGATCCGCGCCTTGACGTCGCGGCGGGTCGCCTCCAGGAGCTCGAAGCGCGCGATGTAGGTCTCGTCCCCCTCGCGCACCAGCTCCGCGTACCGGACCATGTCGGCGACCGGCATACCGGTCAGCCGGAGCTTGCCGACGAGGTCGAGCCAGTCCAGGTCGCGGTTGCTGTAGCGGCGCTGGCCGGTGTGCGAGCGGTCGATGTGCGGCATCAGCCCGATCCGCTCGTACCAGCGCAGGGTGTGCGCGGTGAGGCCGGTGAAGGCGACGACCTCGCTGATCGTGTAGTTGTCCTGGCCGTCCGGGCGCCGGTGCCGATGGGGCGGGGCGGCGCAGTCCCGGGTACGCGTACTGGTGCCGGTCTCGGCGGCCTCGGCCGTGGTCTCCATCACCGTCATGACCTCCACGCTAAAACCTTCGAGTGCACTCGAAGCAAGCGGATTCGGGTGAGAACCCGCCCGGCGACGTCCGACGGGTGCCCGCCGAAAATACGGAGACGTGCGCGGGGCACCCTGACTACCGTGCGGATCATGAGTCTCGTACGCCGTGCCGTGCCCGAGGACGCCGAGGAAGTGCTGCGGCTGCGCCAGGTGATGATCGACTCGGTCTTCGCCTCCGCCGGCCCCTCGTCCACCGAGTGGCACGCCCAGTCCCTTCCGACCATACGCGGCAGGCTCGCCGACCTCGACGGGGACTTCGTGGCCTTCGTCGTGGACCACCCGGACCACCCCGACCGGCCCGGCGCTCTCGCGGCGCTCGTCGCGGGGACGATCGAGTACCGGATCGGGCGCGCGGGCAATCCGCACGGCGCGGTCGGGCACGTCTTCAGCGTCGCGACCGATCCGGACTCGCGGCGGCGGGGGTACGCGCGGGCGTGCATGGAGACGCTCCTCGACTGGTTCCGCGAACGCAACGTCCGCCAGGTCGACCTCAACGCGTCCGCCGCGGCCGAGCCGCTGTACGCCTCGCTCGGATTCGTCCGCAAGGCCGACCCGTCGATGCGGCTGCAGCTGTGAGCCGCTTAGGCTCGTAGTCATGTCTTTGCAGAACAGCCTGGCGTCGATCGAGAACTGGCCCGTTCCCACGGCGGCCGCGGCCGTCGTCCGCGCGGACGGGGCGGTGCTCGGGTCGCACGGTCCCGTCGATCAGCGTTTCGCCCTCGCCTCGGTCACCAAGCCGCTGGCCGCTTACGCCGCGCTCGTCGCGTACGAGGAGGGGGCGATCGAGCTCGACGAGCCTGCCGGTCCTGCCGGATCGACGGTTCGTCATCTCCTCGCGCACACCTCCGGGCTCGCGTTCGACGAGCACCGGGTGACGTCCGCGCCCGGGGAGCGGCGGTTGTACTCCAACGCCGGGTTCGAGGTGCTCGGGGACCATGTCGCCAAGGCGACCGGCATCCCCTTCGGGGAGTATCTGCGGCAGGCGGTGCTGGAGCCGCTGGGGATGACGAGGACGTCGCTGGACGGCTCGCCCGCGCGGGACGGGGTGTCGACGGTGGCGGACCTGGTGCGTTTCGCGGCCGAGGTGCAGGCGCCGCGGCTGCTCGATCCGCGTACGGTCCTGGAGGCCATGACCGTCCAGTACCCCGGTACGAAGGGGGTGCTGCCCGGGTACGGCCACCAGAACCCCAACGACTGGGGGCTCGGCTTCGAGATCCGCGACTCCAAGTCCCCCCACTGGACGGGGGTTTCCTCCTCCCCGCGGACCTTCGGTCACTTCGGGCAGTCCGGTACGTTCCTGTGGATCGACCCGGTGGCGGGCGCGGCGTGCGTCGCCCTCACGGACCGCGCGTTCGGCGCCTGGGCGGTCGAGTCCTGGCCCCCGTTCACGGATGCCGTAGTGACAGCCCTACGAGCCTGATCCCACCGGTTCTTCGGCTGCGGGTGGGTGGGGGCTGGTCGCGCAGTTCCCCGCGCCCCTAAGAGCCTCCGGTCAGCCGGGGCTCGATGGCGATCGGAGTTTCAGATCGTGGGGGTCATCTCCCACAGCAACAGCTCCGCGGGGGCTCCCGCCACCGCTTCCAGGTCCTTGGCCTCGGTGATGCGGGCCGCGTCGCCGGGGCCCAACTCCTCGCCGTCCAGGAGCACTTCGCCCCGCACTACATGGACGTACACGAACCCGGCGTCCGGCACCGCCGTCCGCTCCCCCGCCGCCAGCCTCCGCACATGAAGCATCGCCCCGGCCTCGGGGACGGCGTACGGCGTGGAGTCGGCGATGCCGTGGACGACTTCGTAGGACGGTTCGCCGCCGGGTGACAGCGGGGCCAGCCACATCTGGACGAAGGCGAGGGGGACCGAGCCGTCGTTGCGTTCCACGTGGCGGACGCCGCCCGCGGAGCTGAGGCGCTGGACGTCCCCGGGGCGGACCACCGACTCGTGGCCCGCCGAGTCGCGATGGGTCAGCTCCCCCTCCACCACCCACGTGACGATCTCGGTGTGACTGTGCGGGTGCTCGTCGAAGCCGGCGCCGGGCGCGAGCCACTCCTCGTTGCAGGCGATCACCGCACCGAAGCGCAGGTTGTCGGGGTCGTAGTGCGGTCCGAAGGAGAAGGCGTGGAAGGAGGTGATCCCGGCGTCCGGGTCACCTCCGTGGTAGCGCTCGTCCGCGCGCCGTACGTCCATCAGATCCGCTCGTTCCGCCGTCGTCGCCGTACGTCCGTCACAACGGACACCGTAGCCCCGCCCCAGGCCCTCCCCCCGCCTACTTGCGACCCGCCGCCGCACGCCTCCGTCCTGATAAGGCAGTCTTGTCCCGTGCCCGAACCCGAATCCAGCAACACCGAGCGCCCAGCGCACGACATCCACGCGCACTCCGCGACCCTGAAGCGGCTGGAGAAGTCCTCCGGCAGTCTCGCCGCCCAGGCCATCGCGCGGATGGACGAGACGCTGCCGTGGTACCGGGCCATGCCACCGGAGAACCGTTCCTGGATCGGGCTCGTCGCTCAGGCCGGTATCGCGGCCTTCACCGAGTGGTTCCGGCACCCGAACGCCCCGCAGGCCATCTCCACCGATGTGTTCGGGACCGCGCCACGCGAGCTGACCAGGGCGATCACCCTGCGGCAGACCGTGGAGATGGTGCGCACGACCATCGAGGTCATGGAGAGCGCGATCGACGAGGTCGCCGCCCCGGGCGACGAGTCCGTCCTGCGCGAGGCGCTGCTCGTGTACGCCCGGGAGATCGCCTTCGCCACCGCCCAGGTGTACGCGCAGGCCGCCGAGGCCCGGGGCGCCTGGGACGCCCGCCTCGAATCGCTCGTCGTGAACGCCGTGCTCTCCGGCGAGGCCGACGAGGGTGCCGTCAGCCGGGCCGCCGCCCTCGGGTGGAACTCGCCCGAACATGTCTGCGTGGTGCTGGGTACGGCGCCCGACGGTGACAGCGAGCTGACGGTCGAGGCGATCCGGCGCGCTGCCCGGCACGCCAAGCTGCAGGTGCTCACCGGTGTGCTCGGGGACCGGCTCGTGGTCATCGCGGGGGGTAACAACAACCCGCTCGGGGTCGCGAAGTCGTTGATCGGGCCCTATGCCGCCGGGCCCGTCGTCGCGGGGCCGATCGTGCCCGATCTGCTCGCCGCGACCCGCTCCGCGCAGGCCGCCGCCGCCGGGCTGAAGGCGTGTTTCGCCTGGCAGGACGCCCCGCGCCCGGTTCTGGCGGACGATCTGCTGCCGGAGCGCGCGATCGCCGGAGACCCCTCGGCGCGCGAGCAACTGGTGGAGGAGATCTACAGACCGCTTGAAGAAGCCGGCTCCGCGCTGCTGGAAACGCTCAGTGTCTATCTGGAACAGGCGAGCAGCCTCGAAGGCGCGGCCCGGATGCTCTTCGTTCACCCCAACACCGTGCGCTACCGGCTCCGACGTGTGACTGACGTCACCGGTTGGTCGCCTTCGGATGTACGATCCGCGTTCACACTGCGGATCGCGCTGATCCTGGGGCGTCTGGCCGATGGGGATCCTCAAGCCTAGGCTTTTGTCGGGGCTCTACAATTCCCCTTCGTGTTCTTCGTCCCTGTCCCCACGGGCGGCCGTGGCCGTCCACAAGAGAGAGTGTGAGAGTGCTCGTACTCGTCGCTCCCGGCCAGGGCGCTCAGACGCCTGGCTTCCTGACCCCTTGGCTCGATCTCCCCGGTGCCGCCGACCGCCTCGCCGCGTGGTCGGACGCCATCGGGCTCGACCTTGCCCGCTACGGCACACAGGCAGACGCGGACGAGATCCGGGACACGGCTGTCGCGCAGCCGCTCCTGGTCGCCGCCGGTCTCCTCTCCGCCGCCGCGCTCGGTGACGTCGCCGAGCTCGGCCCCGGTGCCGTCGCCGGTCACAGCGTCGGTGAGATCACCGCCGCCGCGTTCGCGGGCGTGCTCGACGCCACGGCCGCGCTGAAGCTCGTGCGCACCCGGGGTCTGGCGATGGCCGAGGCCGCCGCGATCACCGCGACCGGTATGTCGGCGCTGCTCGGCGGGGACCCCGAGACCACGGTCCCGCACCTGGAGAAGCTCGGTCTGACCCCGGCGAACGTGAACGGTGGGGGCCAGATCGTGGCCGCCGGCACGCTGGAGCAGCTGGCCGCCCTGGAGGCGGACAAGCCCGAGGGCGTCCGCCGCGTGGTGGCCCTGAAGGTCGCCGGCGCGTTCCACACGCACCACATGGCACCCGCGGTCGCGAAGCTGGCGCAGGCCGCCGAGGCCCTGAGCCCCGTGGACCCGAAGATCGCGTACGTCTCGAACAAGGACGGCGAGGTCGTCACGACCGGCGCCGAGGTCGTGCAGCGACTGGTCGGCCAGGTCGCGAACCCGGTCCGCTGGGACCTGTGCATGGAGACCTTCCAGGAGCTCGGCGCGACCGCGCTGATCGAGGTCTGCCCGGGCGGCACCCTGACCGGGCTCGCCAAGCGCGCGCTGCCGGGTGTGAAGACCCTGGCGCTGAAGACCCCCGACGACCTCGACGCGGCTCGCGAGCTCATCGCCGAGCACGCCTCCGCCTAAAGGAGCCGACAGAGCATGTCGAAGATCAGGCCCAGCAAGGGCGCCCCGTACGCGCGGATCCTGGGTGTGGGCGGCTACCGTCCCGTCCGGGTCGTGCCGAACGAGGTGATCCTCGAGACGATCGACTCCTCCGACGAGTGGATCCGCTCGCGCTCCGGCATCGAGACCCGGCACTGGGCCTCCGACGAGGAGACCGTCGCCGCGATGTCGATCGAGGCGTCCGGCAAGGCCATCGCCGACGCCGGGATCAACGCCGACCAGATCGGCGCCGTGGTCGTCTCGACCGTCTCGCACTTCAGCCAGACTCCGGCCGTCGCGACGGAGATCGCCGACAAGCTCGGCACGCAGAAGGCCGCCGCGTTCGACATCTCGGCCGGCTGCGCGGGCTTCGGCTACGGCCTCACGCTCGCCAAGGGCATGATCGTCGAGGGTTCGGCGGAGTACGTCCTCGTCATCGGCGTGGAGCGGCTGTCCGACCTGACCGACCTGGAGGACCGTGCGACGGCCTTCCTGTTCGGTGACGGCGCGGGCGCGGTCGTCGTGGGCCCCTCCGAGGAGCCGCACATCGGCCCGACCGTGTGGGGCAGCGAGGGCGACAAGGCCGGCACGATCAAGCAGACCGTGCCGTGGGACCGTTTCCGCATCGGCGACGTGTCGGAGCTTCCCCTCGACTCCAAGGGCGAGATCAAGTTCCCTGCGATCACGCAGGAGGGCCAGGCGGTGTTCCGCTGGGCCGTGTTCGAGATGGCGAAGGTCGCCCAGCAGGCGCTGGACGCGGCCGGAATCACCGCGGACGACCTGGACGTCTTCATTCCCCACCAGGCCAACGAGCGGATCATCGACTCGATGGTGAAGACGTTGAAACTGCCGCAGCACGTCACGGTCGCGCGTGACGTACGCACCACCGGCAACACCTCGGCCGCCTCGATCCCGCTCGCGATGGAGCGGCTTCTGGCGACCGGCGAGGCGAAGAGCGGCGACACCGCGCTCGTCATCGGCTTCGGGGCGGGTCTCGTGTACGCCGCGACGGTCGTTACTCTCCCCTAGGCACTCCGTGCCGGATCATCCGGTCCGTACGGAATACCGCCAACCCTCTCTGGATACACACCGAAGGAGCGCCTGACATGGCCGCCACTCAGGAAGAGATCGTCGAAGGTCTCGCCGAGATCGTGAACGAGATCGCCGGGATCCCCACCGAGGACGTCCAGCTGGACAAGTCCTTCACCGACGACCTGGACGTCGACTCGCTGTCCATGGTCGAGGTCGTCGTCGCCGCCGAAGAGCGCTTCGACGTCAAGATCCCGGACGACGACGTCAAGAACCTCAAGACCGTCGGCGACGCGACCGACTACATCCTCAAGCACCAGGCCTGATCCAGCGATCGGGCCCGGTTCGCCCGGCCCGGTCCACCGATCAGTCCGTTGCCCCGCCACCCGGCGGTGGCGCCGCTGAATCCTCGTATTTGGAGAAAGAATTCCCGTGAGCTCGACCAATCGCACCGTGGTCGTCACCGGTATCGGCGCAACCACACCGCTGGGTGGCGACGCAGCCTCTACCTGGGAGGGCCTCGTCGCCGGCAAGTCCGGTGTCCGCGCCCTGGAGCAGGACTGGGCCGCCGACCAGGCGGTCCGAATCGCGGCGCAGATCGCCGTGGAGCCGGGCGAGGTCATCCCCCGCCCGCAGGCCCGCCGTCTCGACCGCTCGGCGCAGTTCGCTCTGATCGCCGCCAAGGAAGCCTGGGCCGACGCCGGTTTCACCGACAAGGCCGGCGACGACGCCTCCGTCGACCCGGACCGGCTCGGCACCGTCATCGCCTCCGGCATCGGTGGCGTGACGACGCTGCTCGACCAGTACGACGTGCTGAAGGAGAAGGGCGTCCGCCGCGTCTCCCCGCACACCGTTCCCATGCTCATGCCGAACGGCCCGTCCGCCAACGTGGGTCTGCTCGTCGGCGCCCGCGCCGGCGTGCACACCCCCGTCTCCGCCTGCGCCTCGGGCGCCGAGGCCATCGGCTACGCCATCGAGATGATCCGCACCGGGCGCGCCGACGTCGTCGTCGCCGGTGGTACGGAGGCGGCGATCCACCCGCTGCCCATCGCCGCGTTCGGCAACATGATGGCGATGTCCAAGAACAACGACGACCCGCAGGGCGCCTCGCGCCCCTACGACGTCGCCCGTGACGGCTTCGTCCTCGGTGAGGGCGCCGGCGTCCTCGTCCTGGAGTCCGCCGAGCACGCCGCCAAGCGCGGGGCCCGGGTGTACGCGGAGGCGGTCGGCCAGGGCATCTCCGCCGACGGCCACGACATCGTGCAGCCGGAGCCGGAGGGGCGTGGCATCTCCCACGCCCTGCAGAACCTGCTCGACAACACCGACCTGGACCCGGCCGAGATCGTGCACGTGAACGCGCACGCGACCTCGACGCCCGCCGGTGACGTGGCGGAACTGAAGGCGCTGCGCAAGGTCTTCGGGGACGACGCCGACCACATGGCGGTCTCCGCGACCAAGTCGATGACCGGTCATCTCCTCGGTGGCGCGGGGGGTGTGGAGTCGGTGGCGTCGGTGCTGGCGCTGTACCACCGGATCGCTCCGCCGACCATCAACGTCGAGAACCTCGACCCCGAGGCCGAGGCGAACGCCGACATCGTGCGCGGGGAGGCTCGCAAGCTGCCTGTCGAGGGCCGCATCGCCGCCCTGAACGACTCGTTCGGGTTCGGTGGGCACAACGTGGTGCTGGCGTTCCGTACGATCTGAATTCGGCCGTAGGTGTACTGAACCGGCGTGTGGCCCGGACTCCCTGTCGGAGTCCGGGCCACATGTGCTTGGTCATCGGGTGCGGGTGTGTGGGGGCTGGTCGCGCAGTTCCCCGCGCCCCTAAAAACAGGGCGCTGCCCCTGAGGGCGACTAAGAGTCAAACGACCTGGTGGAGCCAGCGGACGGGAGCGCCCTCGCCCGCGTAGCGGAAGGGTTCCAGTTCGTCGTCCCAGGGCTTGCCCAGGAGTTTGGCGAGGTCGGACTCCAGGTCGCTCTCGCCGCGCTGGGAGCGCAGGAGGGCGGCGCGCAGGCGGTCCTCGGGGATCAGGATGTCGCCGTGGATTCCGGTGACGGCGTGGAAGATGCCCAGCTCGGGGGTGCAGCTGTAGCGCTCGCCCTCGGCCGTGGGGCAGGGCTCGGCGGTGACCTCGAAGCGCAGCATCTGCCAGCCGCGCAGCGCGGAGGCCAGCTTGGAGGCGGTGCCGACCTCGCCCTTCCAGGAGAACTCGGATCTCCAGGTGCCCGGCGAGGCGGGTTGCCGGATCCAGTCGAGGTTGACGCGGGTACCGAGCACGCCCGCGACCGCCCACTCGACGTGCGGGCACAGCGCGCGGGGCGCGGAGTGCACGTAGAGAACTCCACGTGTCGTCACTGGGGCCTCCGGACAGAGCGAGACATCTTGTAACTTAGCGGAAAGGCTGTGGCAGGGCGGCCACGTGGCGAGGCTACCGTGCGGCGGCGCAAGGAGTGTGACGTACCGTCGGTCCCAGCGCCCAGAAACATTGAGGTTTCACCCAAGGGGACGCGGTGCGACCGGTCGCGTACTGCGGGGTGTCGGCCAACCGTGTCGCATGGGTGCTGAGCAATCGTGCTGAGCAATCGTGCTTGACGAACGAGGGGACCAGGGGATGCGTCACAGGATTCACCGTTCTCGGGCCGCCCTCGCCATCGCGTCGGCGGCTCTCCTGGGCGTCGCCGTCGCCGGCTGCGACGCCGTCGGTGACAACTCCCCGGCGCCCCGGGGCACGACGGCCAAGGCGTTCCCGAAGCCGACCCCCACCTGGGACCGCAGCCCGACGTCGATGGCCGCCGTCGGGGACTCCATCACCCGCGGCTTCGACGCGTGCACCGTGCTGTCCGACTGTCCGGAGGTGTCCTGGGCGACCGGCAGCGACACGAAGGTCAAGAGCCTCGCCGTGCGGCTGCTCGGGCAGGCCGGGGCCGCCGAGCGCAGCTGGAACTACGCGGTGACCGGTGCCCGGATGGCGGATCTCCCCGACCAGATGGCACAGGCCGTCACGAACAAGCCGGAGCTGGTGACCGTGATGGCGGGCGCGAACGACGCCTGCCGCTCGTCGGTGTCGGCGATGACCCCCGTCGCCGAGTTCCGCGCCGAGTTCGAGGACGCCATGGACACGCTGCGCAAGGCGCTGCCCAAGACCCAGGTGTACGTGTCGAGCGTGCCGGATCTGAAGCGACTGTGGTCCGAGGGCCGGAGCAACCCGCTGGGCAAGCAGATCTGGAAGCTGGGTATCTGCCCCTCGATGCTGGGCGACGCGGACTCCCTGACCACGACGGCGATGCGGCGGCGCACGACGGTGCAGGACCGGGTGGAGGCGTACAACCAGGTCCTGAAGGAGGTGTGCGCCAAGGACCAGCACTGCCGCTTCGACGGGGGCGCGGTCTTCGACTACCGCTTCGGCACGGACCAGCTGAGCCACTGGGACTGGTTCCACCCGAGCAGGGACGGGCAGGCGCGGCTCGCGGAGATGGCCTATCGGGTGGTGACGGCGACGAAGCCGGTGAGCTAGGGCCTGCCGTTCGGATCAGGCCTGGGCCACGGGGTCTGGCACGCACCGTCTCCTGAAACGACCTGATCCGAACGGCAGGCCCTAGGCCCTGTCGTTCGGATCCTTGGCCTAGGCTTTCGATCATGCACTGCGAATTCTTCGGCACTCTTCCCGACGGCACCCCGGTCCACCGCTGGACGCTGGAGCGTGCCGGGGTGCGGGTGCGGATCCTGACGTACGGCGGGATCGTCCAGTCGGTCGAGGTCCCGGACCGGGACGGGGTGCGCGCGGACGTGGTGCTGGGGTTCTCCGACCTCGACGGCTATCTGACGCACACGGGGCCGTACTTCGGGGCGCTCGTCGGGCGGTACGCGAACCGGATCGCCGGGGGCCGCTTCCTGCTCGACGGCCTCACCTATCACCTGGCGCAGAACAACCCGCCCAACTCCCTGCACGGCGGGGAGCGCGGCTTCGACAAGCGGGTGTGGGACGCGGAGCCGGTCGATCACGGGCTGCGCCTGACCAGGGTCTCCCCGCACGGCGAGGAGGGCTTCCCGGGCCGTCTGGAGGTCTCGGCGACGTACACGCTGGACGAGGCGGGCGCGCTGGGGATCGCGTACGAGGCGGTCACGGACGCGCCGACCGTGGTGAACCTGACGAACCACACGTACTGGAACCTGGCCGGTACGGGCAACGCCGGCGGCCACGAACTCCGCCTGGACGCCTCACGGTTGACGCCGGTGGACGCCGATCTGATCCCCACCGGGGCGCTGGCGGCCGTCGACGGGACGCGGTTCGACTTCCGTACGGCACGGAAGGTCGGCGCCGGCTACGACCACAACCTCGTCCTCGACAAGGGGCTCACGCAGACCGCCGTCGAGGTCGCCGAGCTGCACGACCCGTCCTCCGGGCGGACGCTGACGGTCGCGACCACCGAACCCGGGCTCCAGCTGTACACCGCGGAGCACCTGAGCGACCCCTTCACCCCCGGGGACGGCGTCGCGCTGGAGACCCAGCACTTCCCCGACTCCCCCAACCGGCCCGAGTTCCCGAGCACGGAACTGCGGCCGGGCGGGGTGTACCGGTCGGAGACCGTGTACGGGTTCGGCGTCCGCGACCAGTAGCCGACGACCGGCGACCGACCGTCAGACGCGCTCGCCGCGCATCCGCTTGGTGGCCCTGCCCAGCAGGGTCATCGCGCCGAGGCAGACCGCGACCACCACGGCCCCGATCAGCGCGGGGAGCGGGGACTTGCCCTTGATCCCCTCCACGAGCACGGTGGTGGCCAGCACCATGATGATCGAGTACAGGCTCCGGCCGACCTTGGCGCCGGCCGGGATCACCCGCAGCAGCTGCGGGATCGTCGTGGCGGCGGCGATGCCCATGCCGAACGGGATGAACGCGCCGAGCACCAGGGCGCCGAAGCCGAACGAGTTGCCGTACGCGCCCCATCCGGCGCCCTTGTAGAGCAGATAGCCCGCGGCGCCGAGGGACAGCAGGACGAGTACGCCGTTGAGGTACGCGGCGAGGGTGGCGGCCTTGCGTGCGCCCGGCAGATGCGCGGCCGGGGAGCGCCAGGCGTCCGGGGTGATCAGGCGCAGCTGCTGCTTGAGGGCCCGCATCCGTGTCATGGCGAAGAGGCCGACGGCCACGGCGACCAGTCCCACGGCCGTGGCCGCGAAGCCGACCGGTGTCCGCGTGATGCCGTAGTGGGCGCCGCCGAAGGTCAGCGGGATGCCGAGGACGAAGCCGTACGCGTATGTCTTCGCCTGCTGCTGGATGCGCAGCACCCGCTGTCGCTGGTCGGGGGTGAGGTGGGGATCCAGCCGCATCTCGCCCTCGCCCAGGTGCTGTTGGGGGGCCTGGGGCTGCTGCTGGTATTGAGGCGGGTACGGGAACTGCTGCGGCGGCGGGTAGGAGGGCTGCTGCCCCTGATAGGGCCCCTGCGGTGAGTACGGGCCTGGCTGTTGACCTGGGTACATGCGTTGTTCTCCCCCGAACCGGCGTGTTCCGGCCCGCGAGTCTGCCACAGGTGGCCGAGAACCGACGAGCCCCGATCCGGATGTCAGGTTCCGGACCGGGGCTGCTCGGGGTGGACTCGTCCCGCGTCAGACGTTAATCGTCGCCGCGACCCGACGGTCGACGATCGAGCGACCCGCAGCAATCTCGTACGAACCCTTCACAAACACCCAGGCTCCGGTGCTCTCGTCCCAGACCTCGAAGGCCCGGCGCGGGAGGACGAGGACGACGTCGACGCTCTCGCCGGGGCCCGCCTCGACACCCGCGAAGGCGGCGAGCCACCGGGCCGGACGCTCGACGTCGGCCTCGACGGGCGCCAGATAGACCTGGACGACCTCGCGCCCGGCCCGCGCACCGGAGTTGCGGACGCGGACCGTGACCGTCGTCGTACCCGAACCGGCACCGACACCGGAACCGGCACCCCCGTCGCCGAGCTCGATCGACTCGTACGTCCAGTCGGTGTAGCCGAGGCCGTGTCCGAAGGCGTACGAGGGGGTCCTGCTCTCCTTCTCCCAGGCGCGGTAGCCGATGAACACGCCCTCGGTGTACGGGAGTTCGCCGTCGGCCGGGACCACCTGGGTGACCGGGGCGGCCGTGAGGGAGCCCCAGGTGGTGGGCAGCCGGCCGCCGGGCTCGTGGGCGCCGGTGAGGACGTCGGCGAGGGCGGCGCCGCCCTCCTGGCCGGGGAACCAGCTGAGCAGTACGGCCGCGACGTCCTCGCGCCACGGCAGCTCGACCGGGGAGCCGGCGTTGACGACCACGACGGTGTTCGGGTTGGCGGCGGCGACGGCGTGCACCAACTCGTCCTGACGGCCCGGCAGCCGGAGGTCCTTGCGGTCGAAGCCCTCGGACTCGACGCGGTCGGTGGTGGCGACCACCACGACGGCGGTGTCGGCGGCGCGGGCGGCTTCGACGGCCTCGGCGATGAGTTCGTCGGGGTCGCGGCGCGGGTCCTGGTGGGCGAGTGCGAAGCCGACCACCTTCAGCGGCGCGCCCTCGGGGACGACGATGACGTGCCGCAACGCCACCTCGTACGTCTCACCGGCGACGAGATCCACCTGGGCGCGCTCGACGGGGGCGCCGAAGAACGCCTCGAAGGGGTCGTCCTTCGTGCCGCGCTGGATGTCGTCGAAGTGGACCGTGCCGTCGACGGTGAGCGTGAACGCGCCGAGGCCCTTGATGCCGAGGGTGTGGGTGCCGCTCTCGCGCGGGGTGAAGGTGCCGGTCAGTTCGACGCTGTGGAGGGTGGCGTGGGTGACGCCCTCGGGGAGGTCGTCACCCATCCACTGGATCTGGCCGTTGGGGGCCGAGCCGGTGCCGATGACCGCGCCGTCCCGGTCGCGGCAGACGGCCCGCAGGGTGAACCCCCTGTCGGCGACGGCGAGTTCCTCGTTCGGGTCGGCGCCGACGGCGTACGTGAGGCTGCCCTCGGGGAGAGCGGCGGTGAGGGCGTCGAGGGGCGGGACGACCCGGGCGGGGAAGACGGTGGCGGAGCCGCCGCCGAGGATGCGGGCGTCGCGGGCTGCGGCGCCGATCAGGGCGACCTTGTGCCCTTCGCCGCGCGCTTCCCCGTGCCCTCCCCCGAGCGGAAGAGCCCCTTGGTTGCGCACGAGGACGAAGGAGCGGCGGGCGATCTCACGGGCCAGGGCCTCGCCGTCCACCGTCGCGGGCGGTTCGGTGACGACCGGCTCGGCGCCGTCCAGCACGCCGACGC
>LRTP01000285.1 GCA_001550305.1 Streptomyces diastatochromogenes | reverse complement strand
GGGCCTGTGCCCGGCACGCCGAGAGCACGCACCTGACGCCGCAGGGCCCGCCCTCCGGGCGGACGACGGGAATTTGACGACAGGACCTAGGCCGCATCGGCGAGCACCTGTTCGCGCAGGGTGGCGCAGCAGTCGCTGAGGAGGCGCGAGACGTGCATCTGTGAGATGCCGAGCTGGTCGGCGATGCAGCTCTGCGTCATGCCCTGGAAGAAGCGCAGGTAGAGGATGGCCCGTTCGCGCTCGGGGAGTTCGTGCAGGGCCGGTTTCACCGACTCGCGATCGATGACCAGGTCGAATCCGGTGTCGCGCGCGCCCAGCGCGTCGTTGAGCGCGTAGCCGTCGTCCCCGCCGGGCAGTTCGGCGTCCAGGGAGAGGGCGGAGAAGCTGTCCAGGGCCTCGAGACCGGTACGTACCTCGTCCTCGCTCAGGTGCGCGTACGCGGCGATCTCGGCGACGGTGGGCCGTTGGCCCTGCATCGTCTGCGACAGGTCCTTGAGGGCCGCGCGCACCCTGTTGCGCACGTCCTGGACGCGGCGCGGGACGTGCAGGGTCCACATGTGGTCGCGGAAGTGCCGCTTGATCTCGCCGGTGATGGTCGGGACGGCGTAGCTCTCGAAGGCGTTGCCGAGCTCGGGGTCGTAGCGGTCGACGGCCTTGACCAGGCCGAGCGCGGCCACCTGGTTGAGGTCCTCGACCGACTCGCCCTTGCCCCGGTAGCGGCCGGCGACACGCTCCGACATGGGCAGCCAGGACCGGATGATCTCCTCGCGAAGCGCCTGCCGCTCGGGCCCGGCCGGCAGCTCGGCGAGGCGGACGAAGGCCGCGGCGGTGTCGGGGGCGTCGTCATGGGGATGTCTTTTGGTGCCGGACGTCATGCGCATAGTGCTCACAACTCCCTCAGGGGTTGCCGACGGGGCAGTCCCCGCGGGAGGGCGCGCACAAAAAACCGGACGGGAGACATCCGGCGATCTGGCGGACCAGCTCCCACGGACGTGCCTCCTGTCCGAAGCACTGTTAGGACAATTCCCGCATATCGGTCAGCCAAACAATGTCGAAACAATCCCGGAGAATCATCCAAGGGGCGTGACACCGGGCGACGGGGCGATTCCGGAGCATCACGCGTCGTCCACGAATCCGTATCCGTACGCCGTGAATTCACTGCGCGACATCCGCGCGATCTCCGCACCCGCCGCCAGACAATTCACCGCGCGATACGCCGCGCGAACGAGCGATTCGACGCCGGATTCACGACGCTGATCCGAGGTGGGGCACGCGGCGCCACGCTCCACGACGGCGCCAGGCACAGGTCGCCGGGGCGCCGGTGTCGCACGGGCTTCCACGAACCCCGGCCGGCAAGGTCGGGCCGAACCGTCGAGAGCCCCGGATTCACCCGGACCCCCGCCGACCGTTGACGGGGCAGCCGCACCATGGAAATCTGATACTCAGTGAAGAGAATGCAGTTCTCGCCTGTGTGGCCGTAACCGTTCAGGCAACGCCCGTATCGGAGGACTGACGCGATGGCCCTTTGTCCGAAGCCGGCCGAGGGCATCTGGACCGAGCACTACCCGGACCTGGGAACGGGAGTGGCGCCCTACGAGGACTGCGTCTCACCCGCGTTCTGCGAAGTCGAGGCCGAGGGGGTCTTCAAGCGGGCCTGGCTGAACGTCGGCCAGTTCGAGGACCTGCCGCGCAAGGGGAGTTGTTTCCCCGGCGAGCTCGCCTTCGTCCGGCAGGAGAGCGAGTTCTTCGACAACGCGGCGCCACTGGCGCTGTACGACGTCGGCGTCGGCGCCGGCGCCGAGATCCACCGCGTCGCCGAGCCGCCGCCCTGACCCGGCCCGGCGACCGCCCGAGCCCAGCCGACCCACCATTCACGACCACCGGGACCCACACGTTGCGGTGCCGAAGGGAGCGTTGCACACGGTGAACGACTTCGAGGCGATGAACTTCTTCCGGGACGACGGGCTCGTCGCGGACCCCTACCCGTACTTCGAGGCGATGCGCGGGAAGTGTCCCGTACAGCGCGAGAGCCACCACGACGTGGTGATGGTGACGGGGTACGACGAAGCGGTTCAGGTGTTCAACGACAGCGAGACGTTCTCGTCGTGCCTCTCGGTGACCGGCCCCTTCCCTGGGTTCCCGGTCCCGCTCGAGGGGGACGACGTGAGCGAACTCATCGAGCTGCACCGCGCCGAACTCCCCTTCAGCGACCAGCTTCCGACCCTCGACCCGCCGACGCACACGGACCACCGCGCGCTGCTGATGCGGCTGATCACACCGCGACGCCTCAAGGAGAACGAGGCCGCGATGTGGCAGCTGGCCGACCGCCGGCTGGACACGTTCCTCGCCCCGGGCGAGGGCGACTTCATCAGCGGGTTCGCGGGCCCGTTCACCCTGCAGGTCATCACCGACCTGCTCGGCGTGCCCGAAGAGGACCGCGAGGAGTTCGTCAGGGGGCTGGAGCACCGGCCGCAGGCGGACGGTGGTGTGGGCAGCACGGAACGGGAGATGGAGCACACGCCGCTGGAGTATCTCTACGAGCGGTTCGCGTCCTATGTCGAGGAGCGACGCCGCGAGCCGCGCGACGACGTGCTCTCCGGTCTGGCCTCGGCGACGTTCCCGGACGGCTCCAGGCCCGACGTCGCCGATGTGGCCCGGGTGGCGACCAATCTCTTCGCGGCGGGCCAGGAGACCACCGTCCGGCTGCTCAGCTCCGCCCTCAAGCTGCTCGTCGAGCGCCCCGAGCTGCAGCGGCGACTGCGCGAGGAGCGCGCCCTCATCCCCAACTTCATCGAAGAGGCGCTGCGGATGGAGAGCCCGATCAAGGGCGACTTCCGGCTGTCCAGGGTGCCGACCACGGTGGGTGGTGTCGACATACCGGCCGGCACCACCGTGATGGTCCTGAACGGGGCCGCGAACCGCGACCCCCGCCACTTCGAGGAGCCGGACACCTTCGACCCCTCCCGCGCCAACGCCCGCCACCACATCGCGTTCGGACGGGGCATCCACACCTGCCCCGGTGCGCCGCTGGCCCGCGCCGAGGGCCGGGTGGCCATCGAGCGGCTCCTCGACCGCACGGCCGACATCAGGCTCTCGGAGCGCGTGCACGGCCCCGAGGGCGAGCGCAGGTACCACTACATCCCGACGTACATCCTGCGCGGTCTGACCAACCTGAACGTCGAGTTCACCCTCCCCGAGGAGCCGGCACGGTGAAGGCGAAGGTCGACGAGGACCGCTGCCGGGGACACGGGGTCTGCTGGTCGCTCTGCCCCGAGGTGTTCGATCTGACCGACGACGGCTACGCGGTGGTGCTCACACCGGACGTGCCCGCCGAGTTCGAGGACACCGTGCGTACGGCGATGGGCAGTTGCCCCGAGCGCGCCATCACGCTGCACTGACGGTCGCGGCCCGCGCACACCGCACGGGCCGCGACCGGCAAGGCTCTTTCACGCGGATCGCGACGGCATCTCGAACCCGGAGACGATCACGACGTTGCAGTCGGCCGCGGCCAGCCGCAACGGCTTCGCCTCCGCGTACGCGTCCGACGCGTACCAGGCACGCGCCGCTTCCACGGACTCGAATTCGAGGACGACCGTACGGTTGCCGTGCCAGCTGCCCTCCAGGACCTGGGGCCCTGTATCCACCGCCAGGACGGCTGCCCTGCCGTGCGCGATCGATCCAGCGGACGCCCGGCCGTAGGCCTCCATTCCGGCCTCGTCCTTGATGGCCTCGGTGAGGATGACATATCCCTTGGGCATGGGTTCCCCTTTATGTCGATGAGCACTATTTGATGACGGTTGATCAAGAATGGGAGGGACATAAGTCATGCGGGATCTCGAGCTGTCCTGCGGGCTCCCGCCGGGCCCGGACTTCGCGGACCTCGCCGTACTGGCCGAGGCGCTCGGCTACTCCAGGGTGTGGATCTACGATTCGGCGCCGCTGTGGGAGGACCCCTTCGTCCATCTCGCCCTCGCCGCGCGGCGGACGACCCGCATCGGGCTCAGTACGGCCGTCCTCATCCCCGGCCAGCGGTCGGTGATGACCATGGCCTCCGGCATCGCCACCGTCGCCCGCGTCTCCGGCGGGCGCTTCCGGGCGTGCTTCGGTACGGGGTTCACCGCCCGGCTCGCGGTGGGGCGGCGCCCGATGACGCTGGACGCCCTCGCCGACTACATGACGGCCCTGCGCCGGCTGCTCGCCGGGGAGACGGCGATCACGGACGGCAAGCCGGTGCGGATGCTGCACGCGAGCGGCTTCACCGCCCCGCGACCGATCCAGGTCCCGCTCTGGATCAGCGTGTTCGGCCCCCGGGGCACCGCGCTGGCCGAGAAGGTGGCCGACGGCGTCATCGGGCCTCCGCACCCCGTGCTCCCGACCGCGACCATCATCTCCGGCACCGTGCTCGACCCCGGCGAGGACCGGGACTCGGACCGCGTCCGGGAGGCGATCGGACCGTGGCGGGTCGTCGACTGGCACAACGCGTACGCCAAGGGCGGTGCCGAGGCGGTCGACGCCCTGCCCGGGGGCCGGGCCTGGCGGGCGGCGCTCGAGGAACTCGCCCCCGAGGAGGAACGCCATCTGCTCACCTTCGAGGGCCATGTCACGCACCTGCCCGACCGCGACCGCCGGCTCCTCGATCACATCGGCCTCAAGACGATGGTCGGCGACGCGGCCAGGGTCGGCAGAAGCCTGGCGCGGCTCGCCGACCTCGGCTTCCACGAGGTCGTCTACACACCGAGCGGCCCGGATGTGGCCCGCGAGCTGCGCGCCTTCGCCACCGCCCACCGGCAGCGGCCGGCGGCGGACCGCTGAACTCACGGGCACTACGGGGCGTACGGGCCTCACGTGCACTCGTGGGGACTCACGTGCGACCGGCTCGGGTCCGAACGGCGGCGCACACACCACCGTCCACGAGAAGGTCGATCCCGCTGAGGAAACCGGCCTCGGACGACAACAGGAAGGCGACGGCCGCGGCGACGTCCTCGGACCGCCCCAGCCGGCCGAGCGGGGTCTGCCGCAGCAGCAGCTCCATCCCCGGATGGGCGGCGGACTCCTGCCGCCCCTGAGGCGTGTCGATCAGCCCGGGGGACACCGAGCAGACACGGGCACCGAGCGGCCCGATGCGCACCGCCTCGCGCTGGACGAAGCGGTGCACCCCGCGCTTGGCCCACGCGTACGCGATCCCGGTGTCCTCGATGCCCGGCCCGACGGCCTCGTGGACGCGGTCGAGGAACCGCTCGTCGAGCGGGTCGTCCAGCACCGCGTCGACGGCTGGGTCGGGGTCGGTGCCGCCGAGCAGCGGGGCCATCGACGCGAAGCACACCAGGGCCGTGCCCTCGGTGGCGAGCGGGCGGAGCGTCTGCGCCAGCAGCGCGGTCCCGACGAGGTCGACGGTGAAGATACGACGCCAGTCGGCCATGGTGGGCGAGATGCCCGCGGCGTGGGCGACGGCGCGCAGGGTGCCCAGTTCGCCGACGCGTGCGGCGAGCCCGGCCAGGCCCGCGGCATCGGTGATGTCGAGGACGAACGGTTCGACGAGGGCCCCCTGCCCGGTGGCGGACAGGTCCTTGGCGGCCGCGGTCACCGTCGCCTCGTCCCGGTCGACGAGGAGCAGCCTGTCCACCTGGTCGGCGAGCCGCCGCGCGCAGGCCAGCCCCATCCCGCGGCCGGCGCCGGTGACGATCCCGACGGTCGTCATGCGCTCATCCCCCAGAACCGTTCCAGGCTCTGCTGTGCCACCCGGCTCACCAGCTCGACGCGGTAGCCGCTGGCCGGGCTGCGCAGGAACGCGAACGGGGCGCCGTCGGCACCCTTGCGCGTCGCCTCCCGCACGAAACCGTGGCGTTCCAGTTCGGCGGCGTCCGCGGCGACGTCGTCGGACCAGTAGCCGACGTGATGAACGGCGCCGTCGGCCGCCGGCTCCCACAGGGTTCCCGGGACGCGCCGGACGATCTCGAGACGCGGTGTCGTCGTCGAGAACACGCACCCGAGCTCGACCACGGCGTCCGCGTCCGGCAGCGTGACCGGGACCGGCCCGCTGATCTCCCCGCACCACTTGTACCCGAACAGGGAGGAGAACTCGGCCAGGGTCGTCTCGAAGTCCTCGACGACGATACCCAGATGGAACTGGTCCTGAGCCTTCAGCACCCGGCCGACGGCCGCCTGCCCGTACTCCGTCGCTTCCAACGTGTCTCCCTCGTCATTGAGTTCAACCACAGCAAAGAAGTTCATTCTTTGAAATGAGAACGATATTCTCACGTGCGGTCGGAGAGCGCAATGGAAGGACGGGGGCCGCCGCGAGGCCCGGCGGCCACCTTTCTTCGTATCATCGGATGCATGCCGTTTCCCAACGGATCCGGGGGTCACGGCATGGGTGTTCAGGTTGTGTTCAGGCCCCTCGCGGGCCCTGGCAACTCCTGCACCAGAAGCCCCAAAGCAATGGCAAAAACCCCTGTGGCCAGCACTGTTCGCCATGTCATCGTGCGGGCATGAGCACAGAGCACCTCACCCGCCGTCGTCGCGCCGCCGGCCCCACCCATCTGGCGAGCAAGGTCCCGGAAGTCACCGTCTACTTCTGGGTGATCAAGGTGCTGACCACCGGCATGGGTGAGACCGCCTCGGACCTCCTCGCCAAGAAGCTCGGGCCGATCCCCGCCGTCGGCCTCGGCGGCCTGGCCCTCGTGGTGGCGCTCTTTGTCCAGCTCAAGGCCCGTCGCTACGTCGCCTGGATCTACTGGACGGCGATCGTGATGGTCAGCGTGTTCGGCACCATGGCCGCGGACGTCCTGCACGTCGGCCTGGGTGTCCCGTACACGATCTCCACTCCCTTCTTCATGGCCGCGCTGGCAGCCGTGTTCGCCGTCTGGTACGCCAGCGAGAAGACCCTCTCCATCCACAGCATCCACACCCGCCGCCGCGAGCTCTTCTACTGGGCCACCGTGCTGGCCACCTTCGCGCTCGGCACCGCCGCAGGTGACCTCTCCGCCACGGTCGGCCTCGGCTACCTCGGCTCGGCCGTGCTGTACGCCGTCGCCATCGCCGTCCCTGCCGTCATGCACAAGTGGGGCGCGCTCAACGCGGTGGCCGCCTTCTGGACCGCGTACGTCATCACCCGCCCGCTCGGCGCCTCGGTCGCCGACTGGATGGCCCTGAGCCACGCCCGCGGCGGCCTCGCCCTCGGGCTGGGACCGGTCACCCTGTCCTGGACCGTCGCCATCATCGGCTTCGTCGGCTACCTGGCCGTGTCCCGCAACGACGTCGGGGACGCCGAGCGCCTCGCGTAGGACACCGGCCCTACGGGTGTGACCTCCGGGGCCGCGCCCACAGTGGTGGACGACCGCGGATCGACGGGCGCGCGGTCGTCCATGTGGGGTTCACCACCTGACGCCCGCGCCGCCGTCCCGCCACGCCTCAGCAGATCCTCGGCAGCTGTTCCCCGATCGGCAGGTCGACCACCCGGGTGCCGCCCAGCCCGGTGCGGGCCACCACCATGCCCGGATGGGCGTCCACGACCTCGCCGATGATCCTGGACTCCGTACCCAGCGGATGCGCCCGCATGGCGTCCAGGACGGCGTCGGCGTGCTCGCGGGGCACGAACGCCACCAGCTTGCCCTCGTTGGCCACGTACATCGGGTCGAGGCCCAGCACGGCGCAGGCGTTGGCGACGGCCGGCGGAACCGGGACGTCACGCTCCCGGATGACGACGCCGGTGCCCGAGGCCGCCGCGATCTCGTTCAGGGCGGCGGCCAGCCCGCCCCGGGTGGGATCGCGCAGCACATGCAGATCCGGGGTGACGGCGAGCATGGCGTCGACCAGACCGCCGAGCGCCGCGCAGTCGCTCTCGATCTCCACCCCGAACTCCAGGCCCTCACGCACGCTCATGATCGCCACGCCGTGCACGCCGATCGCACCGCTGACCATCACGACATCGCCGGGCACGACCCGCTGCGGGCGCAGATCGACGCCCGCCGGGATGAGCCCGATACCGGCCGTGTTGATGAAGATCCCGTCGCCGTGACCGGTCTCCACCACCTTGGTGTCGCCGGTCGCGACCTCGACGCCCGCGCTCCGCGCCGCCGCGCCGAGCGCCTCGGCCACGCGGGCGACGGTCTCCATCTCGACGCCCTCCTCCAGGATGAAGCCGCAGGAGAGGTAGGCGGCCCGGGCACCGCTCATGGCGAGGTCGTTGACGGTGCCGTTGACGGCGAGGTCACCGATGCTGCCGCCGGGGAAGAACAGCGGCCGCACCACGAAGGAGTCGGTGGAGAAGGCCATCCGGACACCGCCCAACGACAGTGCCGCGGCGTCGCCCAGCTGGGCGAGCACCTCACCGCCGAACGCGGGAGCGAAGACGTGCTGGACGAGCTCGGCGGACAGGGCGCCGCCTCCCCCGTGGCCCATGACGATCCGCGGCTGGTCGCGCAGCGGGGCCGGGCAGGTCCAGGCGGCGGGGTCGAGTACGGGCGTACGGAGTTCGGTGGTGGTGCCGGTGGTCTCAGACAACGGGGGTCGCCTCCCGGGGCGCGGGGGTGAGGTCCAGGCGCCGGTAGAGGTAGTACGCGGCGCAGGCGCCCTCGCTGGAGACCATGGTGGCGCCGAGCGGGGTGCGGGGGGTGCAGAGCGTGCCGAACGCCTCGCACTCGTGCGGCTTGAGCAGGCCCTGCAGGACCTCGCCGCTGCGGCAGGCGGCCGGTTCACGGGTCTGGATGCCGTCGACCGAGAAACGGTACTCGGCGTCGTACTCCCGGTACTTCGGGGACAGCCGCCAGCCACTGTCGGGGATCACCCCGATGCCGCGCCAGGCCCGGTCGGTGACCTCGAAGACATCCTCCAGCACGGCCCGCGCCGCCGGGTTCCCTTCCGGGCGGACGGCACGGGGGTAGGCGTTGTCGACGGTGTGTTCGCCGCGCTCCAGCTGCGCCACGGTCCGGCGTACGCCTTCGAGGATGTCCAGGGGTTCGAATCCGGTCACGACGATCGGGACCCGGAAGCGCTCCGCCAGTTCCGGGTACTCCCCCACCCCCATCACGCTGCACACGTGCCCGGCCGCCAGGAAGCCCTGGACGCGGCAGGTCGGTGACTGCATGATCGCCTCGATGGCGGGCGGTACGCGCACGTGGGACACCAGCAGGCTGAAGTTCGGGATGCCGAGCTTGCGGGCCTGGTACACCGTCATCGCGTTGGGCGGCGCGGTCGTCTCGAAGCCGATGCCGAAGAAGACGACCTGGCGGTCGGGGTTCTGCTGGGCGATCCGCAGGGCGTCGAGCGGCGAGTACACGACCCGTACGTCGCCGCCCGCGCCCCGCACCTGGAACAGGTCCCGTCCCGTGCCGGGCACCCGGAGCATGTCGCCGAAGGAACAGAAGATCACTCCGAGCCGGGAGGCGATCTCCAGCGCCTTGTCGATGACCTCCAACGGGGTCACACACACGGGACACCCCGGCCCGTGGATCAACTCTACCTGGTCCGGCAGGAGTTGGTCGATGCCGTGGCGGATGATGGTGTGCGTCTGTCCGCCGCAGACCTCCATCAGCGCCCATGGCCTGGTCACCGTGGAGTGGATGTCGTCGAGCAGCCGACGTGCCAGGTCGGGGTCCTGGAACTCGTCGAGGTACTTCACTTCCGCGCCTCCTCTCCCGCGGACGGCAGGGCCTCGCCCGCCTCCGCGGCCATCTCCCAGGGGTCGCCGAACTCCTCCTGCAGCAGGCCGAGGGTGGCGAACAGTTCGAGCGTCTGCTTCGCCGACTCCTCGTCGAGGCGCTGCAGGGCGAATCCGACGTGCACGATGGCGTACTCGCCGACCTGGAGGTCGGGCAGGTACTCCAGGCACACCTCCTTGACCACACCGCCGAAGTCGACGTTGGCCATCCGGGTGCCGTCCCGTTCCTCGATGTCCAGCACTCTGCCGGGTACCGCCAGGCACATGAGCCTCTCCTCTCTGTTGGTCAGTCGTTGGCTCGGGTACGGTCCTCGGCGCGCGCGGCCACCACGAGCTGCCCGAGGGCCAGACCGCCGTCGCCCGGCGGGACCAGGCGGTGGCGCAGGACCGTGAAACCGTCCGCACCCAGGGCCGCCGCGCAGGCGGAGGACAGCAACGAGTTGGCGAACACCCCGCCGGTCAGGGCCACCGTCTCCACCGCGTGCCGTTCACGCGCCAGCGCACAGACGCGGTGCACGAGACCGGCGACGGCCCGATGGAAGCGCGCCGCGACGACGGCCGGTCCGGCCCCCACCCGCAGGTCCTCGACGATCGCCGCGAGCACAGGTGCGGGATCCGCGAGGACGGGTGAACTGTCGGTCGGCCCTGCCGGTCGTAGGGCGAACGCGTACGCGACAGGGTCCCCGGCGGGAGCCTCCAGCGCCGCGGCCTCCAGCTCCATCGCTGCCTGGGCCTCGTAGCCGGCCGCATGGCACACGCCCACGAGGGAGGACACGGCGTCGAAGAGGCGGCCCATGCTGGAGGTGGGGACGCAGTTCAGGTCGCGCTCCAACTGCCGCTCCAGCACACGCCGTTCGTCGGGCGGGCAGGCGCTCACGCAGGCCAGCTCGTCCGACCAGTCGATCCCCGCCGCGCGCAGATGCGCGAGCGCCATGCGGTACGGCCGTCGCACCGCCGCGTCACCGCCGGGCAGCGGCGCATAGGCGAGGTGCCCGAACCGGGTGAAGCCGTCGTAGTCGGCGAGCAGGATCTCCCCGCCCCACACCGCACCGTCGTCGCCGTAACCCGTGCCGTCGAAGGCGACCCCGATCACCGGCCGGCTGCCGTCCAGCCCGTGTTCGGCCATCGCGGCGGCGACATGGGCGTGGTGGTGCTGGACGCGTACGACGGGCCGGCCCGACGCGTTCCGGTCGGCCCAGCGCGCCGAACGGTATGCGGGGTGCCGGTCGGCCGCGAGCAGTTCGGGGCGTACGGGGGTGATGGACTCCAGTTGGGCCACGGCGCGTTCGAAGGCGTGCTGGGTGGCGAGGTCGTCCATGTCGCCGATGTGGGCGGACAGCCAGGCCCGGCGGCCCTCGCCGAGGCAGAGCACGTTCTTGAGGTCCCCGCCGACGGCGAGGGCCGGGCGCACCGGGACCGGCAGGGTCAGCGGCAGGGGCGCGTAGCCGCGGGCACGGCGCAGCGGCAACAACGCGCCGTCGCACACGCGCACCACCGAGTCGTCGCACGGCACATGGATCGGCCGGTCGTGGGTGAGCCAGCCGTCGGCCAGCCGCGCCAGCCGCTCCAGCGCCTCACCGTCGTCGGTGACGATCGGCTCACCGGACACGTTGCCGCTGGTCATGACGAGCAACGGGGGCCCCTCGGGGTCGCCGGGCAGTCCGAACAGCAGGTGGTGCAGGGGGGTGTACGGCAGCATGACGCCGAGGTCGGGGCTGCCGGGCGCGACGGAGTCGGCGGGCCGTGGTGCCCCCGCCACGGGTACCTCCCTACGGCGACGCAGCAACACGATGGGCCGGGTGGCGCCGTCGAGCAGGCTCCGCTCCTCGGCGCCGATCCGCACGAGGTGCCAGAGGTCGTCGAGGCTCCGGGCCATGACGGCGAAGGGTTTGTCCCCTCGGGCCTTGCGGCGGCGCAGCAGGGCGACGGCTTCGGGGTTCGTGGCGTCGCAGGCCAGGTGGTAGCCGCCGAGGCCCTTGACCGCGAGGATCGCGCCGCCCGCCAGGAGCCGGCGGGCCTCGGCGACCGGGTCCGCTCCGACGACTGGTTCCGGAGGGCCGCTCACGCCCGGTCGGGTGACGAGCAGCCGAAGTCGGGGGCCGCAGGCCGGGCAGGCGACGGGTTGCGCGTGGAAGCGGCGGTCGGCCGGATCGGCGTACTCGCGGGCGCAGTCGGAGCACATCGGGAAGCCGGCCATGGTGGTGTGGGAGCGGTCGTAGGGCAGGCCGGTGACGATGGTGAACCGGGGGCCGCAGTGCGTGCAGTTGATGAAGGGGTGGCGGTGGCGCCGGTCGGCGGGGTCGGCGAGTTCGCGCAGACAGTCGGCGCAGGTGGCCGTGTCCGGCGGGATCAGGGTGCCGGCCCGGCCGCCCGTGCGGGAGGCGAGGATGGTGAACGCGGCGTCGCCGGTGACGGGTACGTCGTCGTGGTGCACGGAGTCCACGCGGGCCAGCGGCGGTGCCTGGACGGCGATGCGGTCGCAGAAGCGGGCGACCGCCGAGGGGGCGCCCTCGACCTCCGCGATGACGCCCTCGGGGGTGTTGGTGACATGGCCGGACAGTTCGAGGCCGGTGGCGAGGGTGTAGACGTACGGGCGGAAGCCGACGCCCTGCACCACACCCCGTACGGTGACCCGTCGGCGCAGCGGTGTCCCGTCGGCGACGGCGGCCGCGGAGGGCGGAGCGCTCACGAGTGGGAGTGCGCCATGGCGCCGGTGCCGTGCGGGTGCTCGTGGCCGTCATGTCGGTGGGTGTGTGAGGCGCCGTCGGGTCGGCGTGCCATGACGGGCTCATGGAGCGGGACGCCGTCCGCGGCAGCCAGCGCCCGGTCGAGCAGGGCGCCGACGCCCCGGTCCCGGCGGGCCGAGGTCAGCAGCACGTCCACTCCGGGGTTGACCCGCTCGACGTTCGCGCGGAACGCCGCCTCGTCGAACTCGACGGCCTCGGCGATGTCGGTCTTGGTGACCACCACCAGGTGGGCGAGGCCGAAGGCGGTCGGGTACTTGAGCGGCTTGTCCTCGCCCTCGGTCACGGAGGCGAGCACCACTCTCAGGGTCTCCCCGAGGTCGTAGGAGGCCGGGCAGACGAGGTTGCCGACGTTCTCGACGAACAGCAGCCGGGTGTCGTCGGGCAGCCAGCCCTCCAGGTGGCGGCCGAGCATCCCGGCCTCCAGGTGGCACAGCCCGTCCGTGAGGACCTGCTTGACCGGGACGCCCGAGCGGGCCAGCCGCTCCGCGTCGTTCTCGGTGGCGAGGTCGGCGGTGAGCGCCGCGACCGGCACGGACCGCTCGCGCGCGAGTCCCAGTTCCCGTTCCAGCAGGGCGGTCTTGCCGCTGCCGGGGCTGGAGAGCAGGTTGACGACCGTGGTGCCGCGGGCCGCGAGGCCGGCGCGCAGGGTGTGCGCGGTCTCGTCGTTCTTGGCCAGGACGGCTTGCTGCAGGTCGACCACACGGCACATGGTTCAGCGCTCCTCGGAGATCGGTTCGCGGGGGTGGGCGTGCGTCGGACCGTCCTCCCACTGCACGCTGAGGATCTGGAGTTCCCGGCCCGCCAGTAGCTCCGTGGTGGCTCCGCCGCACCGCGGGCAGGTCAGCGCGGGCGGCATGCCGACGGCCCATTCGTGCGCGCAGGATGCGCAGCGGGCCCGTCCCGGCACGGCTTCGGTGACCAGTTCGGCGCCTTCCAGCACGGTTCCGGCGCAGGCCAGTTCGAAGCAGAAGGAGAGGGCGTCGGGTACGACACCGGCCAGCTCGCCCACCTGAAGCCGCACCGAGCGCACGGCCGTGACGTCGCCGGCCCGCTGCGCCGCCTCTTCCACCTGGCCGATCACCGCCATCGCGAGGGACATCTCGTGCATCGATCGGTCTCCGTCTCGGGCAGGGCGTCCGCCGCCCCTCATTAGAGGGGAGGCGTCCGAGGGCGGCGGACCGGCACGCCGTCGTCGGCCGGCCACGTACGCCGTTCGCCGCAACGGCACGGCGGAGACAACAGAGGGCGTACGAGCGGGAGGTGTCGGCTCACATGCTCCGGATCCGCAGGTAGCGTCTGAGGTCGGGCAGGATCTGCACGAGGACGGCGGTGACAGCGGCGGCCAGCACGCCGCCGACGAGGGTCTTGATCATGGCTTCTCTCCTCACTTCGCGGCTTCGCCGACCGTGGCCCGCGGCGCGGACTCTCCCGGTTCGTCGGCCCGCAGCAACTCTTCGATCAGCCGGACGGCCTCCGGCACGGCGGCCGAGACCGGCGGGCTGAGCCCGATGCCCTCCTCGACGGAGGCGGGTTCGCATCCCACGACCAGCGTGCGGCGCGGCGGCTGCCCACCGGTTGTGGCGCAGAGGGTCCCCAGCAGTGCGAGCACCGTGTCGGGGGTCATCCGGTGGCCGTCGAGCGGGACGCCGTGCGGCTCGCCCGCGTCGGCGCTGTCGTGCTCGATGACGTACAGGGTGCCGGGGCGCTCGCCGCGCGCGGTGGCGTCCACCAGGATCAGGGTGTCGTAGCCGTCGAGGACCTGGTACGCGAGGTGCACGCCCCGTACGCCGATGTCCACGGCCTCGACGTGCGGGGGCAGTTGCCGCCCGGTGAGCGCGCGCACGGTTTCCACGCCGAAGCCGTCGTCCCCGAGGAAGATGTTCCCGATCCCGGCGACGAGGACCTTGCCGCGCTCCTTGCGGGGTGGGTCCGGGGGCGGGCTCATGCCTTGTCCTCCAGTGGTTCGACCTCGTCGGGCTGGAAGTAGAGGAATCGGCCCTGTTCGCGGCGGATGTCGGCGCCCGGATCGTCCTCGACCGTCACGGCCAGGTGCACTTGGCCGTCCACGTCGTGCAGCACGGCCTCGACCTTCGCCGTACGGCCCGCCAGGAACAGGTCCTGCGCGTCGGTGCGGCGCAGCCCGGGCCGCAGCAGCACCCTGCTTCCCGCGCCCAGCGACCGGCCGTCGACGACGATCCGGTCCTGCGCCGGGTCGAAACCGGCGTCGCTCGCCGGGTCCCACCACGGGGTGTCGGGTCGCGGCACGCCGAACTCGTCGGGGAAGCCGTCCGCGGCCGGAGCGGACGCCGTTCCCGTGCCCGTCCCGGTCACCTCGCGCAGACTGCGCACCGCCCCGTGCAGGCGCTCCAGGACCTCGGGCGGCATGGTGTCCGCCAGGTCGATCACGGCGGCCGCCCGGTCGTCGGTGCCCCGGGCCTCGCGCTTCTCCTCGTCGGTGAGCGCGGCGGTACGCAGGGCGAGGATCTCGTCGATCTCGGTGGCGTCGTACAGGGCCCCGGGGCTTTCCGGGGCGATCGCCGGGTGGTCCTCCAGGATGATCGGCGAGGACAACACCACGTCCGCGCGCCCGGGTTCGCCGGCGAGGACCGGCCAGGTGTGCAGATTGCGGCAGGACGCGACCGCGCCCTTCGCCCACTCGGGGGGATCCGTCATCGACAGGAACGACCCCGCGCCGAGCCCCATGAGGAGGTGGGTGGCGACCAGGGAGCGCGGGAGGGCCGCGTCCCGGTCGGCCGCGGTGCCGTCCGGGGGTGTCCAGGTGCTGGTGTTCTCGACGATCGCGGTCAGCCGCAACACGCGGTAGGGCCCGTCGAGTTCGCTCGCGGACAACCGGAGTACGCCGCTCGTCTCCTCGTAGCGGCGGACCATCCGGCCGACGACACGACCGCTCTCGTCGAGGACGGGCTCGGTGTCCTGACCCGCGGGGCGGTCGAAGGGGACCCTCACTCCTTCGCCCAGGAGTTCATCGACGGGCACGACCGCCTCGACGCGCTCCTCCGTTCCCTCGTCCCAGGGGACCAGAGTCCGGTCGCCGAGCCGGAGTTCGGCAACCGTCTCGAAGCCGCCGTCCGGGCGCGCCTGTTGGACCGTGCGGCGCCGGGCGCGCAGGAAGCGCAGCTCGACCGCGAGGGTGGCATCCGCCTTGGGTTCCATCAGGCATTCGGTGTGCTGGAATTCGTGCTCCTCGCGGTCGGCGCCCCAGGCGGGCGGGACGAGCACGCCGAACTGCCAGCGCAGCCGGTTCTTGGCCGCGGAGGCACGGTACGGGTAGAGCACGTAGCCCTCGAAGAGGACGGCGTCGGCCACCTGCCGGGCGACGGCGAGGCGGGCCTCGGTCTCCGGGGCGAACGTGGTCACGCTCACGGAGCGGTCCTTCCGGTGGTGCTGGTGATGCCGGTGAGACTGAATCTTCGGGGTGGTGCGGGAGCCGCTCCGCCGCTCTCGTCGAGCAGGGCCCGCACGGTCGCCTCCCAGGAGGGCAGGGCCCGTCGGGAGCGGAAGGCGAGCAGGGCGTCCATGGTGTCGCGGGGCAGCCGGATCCATCCGCAGCCGGGGAAGTGCTGCTCGACCATCTCCCGCCAGGTGGCCACCGGCATCCGGAAGACCGCCTCCCGGTCCCACGGGACGGGTTCGACGCGGAAGCCGCCCGCTCCGGTGAACGCCGTGCCGGAGAACAGCATCAGCAGCGGCACCTCACCGCTGGTCAGGGCGTCGAAGTAGCGGGTCGCGGCGATGTCCATGTCGTACGTGCACGGCACGACGAGGTCCGTCTCGGTCTCCCCGGTGAAGGCGGGGACCATGACGGAGACCTGGGCGAACTGCACCGGCTGGAGGGTGCTGCCCCAGCGCGAGCGCTCGCCGAAGAGGTCGGCGAGCCCCTCGGCCTCCGCGGTCTCGTAGCCGCGCTTGGCGGGCTCGATGCGGATCTGGCAGCGCAGCGCCATGGCGTGGACCGGTTCGTCTCCGGTCGCGGTGATGCGCAGCCGGAAGACCAGGGTCGGTCCGGCGGCGAACCGGTCCGCGCGCACGCCGGTGCAGGTGAAGGCGAACTCCGTCACGCCGGGCCCTCCTCGCGTACGGGGCGGGCGCGTCGCCCGACGTGTTCGAAGAAGGTGTCGAGGGCGGCGCGGGCCTCGGCGCCGCCGTCGAAGCCCTGCCACAACAGGCGCATCCGGCCGACCAGTTCGTAGCAGATGTCGACGGGCACGAGATAGCACTCGCAGCGGCCCTCGTGGCGGCGCAGCAGCAGCGCCTCCACATCGGGTTCGAGGAGTTCGGCGAGGCGGCTGTCGCCGAGGACGGCGCTCCACGTCGCCGGATCGAGCTCGCTCTCGGTGGCCCCGGCCGGGCTCGGATAGAGGGCCACCAGCCGGTCGAGCGCGGCGTTGCGGAAGAAGAAGGCGACGCCGACCGGGATCTGCAGCGCCTCCCAGGCCCCGTCGTCGAGGTGGTGGTCCGGGTCGGTGAGAAAGCGGTCCGGAACCGCGCGGAAACGGCCGCGTGCGGCGCCCGGCTGTTCCATCAGCAGGGCGCAGGACGTACAGGCGCAGACGATGGCCCGCTGCTCGATGTCCACCAGGTGGCGGTGGCGCGCCTCGTCCACCGCCACCGCGCACAGTCCGCAGCGCTCCGGCCGCGGTTCACGTCCGGTCAGGAACCTGCGCAGCCCGGAGTCGCGCGTGGCCGGTCGGGGAACCGGGGGCGCGTTCATGGGGCCTTCGCCGGAGCCGGGGCGGCGGTGGTGGCGCGGGTCCCGGGGCCGGTGCCGATCTGGAGCAGCGTGGGCTCCCCCGAGCGGCCGGCTGCCTGTACCTCGACCGCCGTGACCTCCGGCGCGAAGCAGGCCAGCGCGCCCTCGGCCGCCTGCTGGGCCGTCGTACCGCTCGCCGCGCAGCCGCATCCGCCGCCTCCGGCCGCCCGCAGCCGGAGGGTGCCCGTCTCCTCGTCGAAGTCCACGACGTCCAGTTCGTGGTCGCGGACGCTGTCGAGCGCGCGGGTGATGCGGGTCGTCCGGTCCTCGGGGTGCAGATCGTGCAGGACGAGGAGGCTCGCGACCAGTTCGTCGCCGAGCAGGCCCGCCAGGGGATCACCGGGGGTTCGGCGGCCCACGGGCGTGGACAGCAGGTGGAGCATCCGGGCCAGGCCCGCACCGTAGAAGTCCATGAGGGCCTGGACGAGTTCCTCGGCCGCCGCGCGGGCGGCCGGGTCACCGGTGGTGGCCAGCCGGTCGAGTACGGCCTCGATCCGCTGCCCGGTGCGCACCGCGTCGACCGCCGGTGCCGCCTTCGTCGCCTTCGTCGCCTCGATGGTCGTGCCCGCGCTCATCCGCCCAGTCCGCTCAGGCCGGTGGGCATGTGCATCTTCTGGACGGTCTTGCCGCCACCGACGTACATGTGCACGCCGCACGGCAGACAGGGGTCGAAGCTGCGGACGGCACGCATGATGTCGATGCCCTTGAAGTTCTCCGGGGAGTTCTCCTCGAAGATCGGCGTGTTCTGCACGGCGTCCTCGTACGGGCCGGGTGTGCCGTAGGTGTCCCTGGTGCTGGCGTTCCACGGGGTCGGCGGGTACGGGTGGTAGTTGGCGATCTTGCCGTCGCGGATCACCATGTGGTGGGAGAGCACACCGCGCACCGCCTCGGTGAAGCCGACGCCGATGCTCTCGTCGGGCACCTCGAACTTCTCCCAGGTCTGGGTGCGTCCGGCGCGGACCTCCTCCAGCGCCTTCTCCGCGAAGTGCAGGGCGACGGCGGCGGTGTAGGCCTGGAAGTAGGTGCGCGCGCGGTTGCGTTCCAGCGCGTTGCTCCAGCGCGGGATCTTCCACTCGAAGGTGGTCTCGGGCTTGGTCATGGTGCGCGGCAGGTTGATGACCACGCTGTGGCCGGTCGCCTTCACATAGCCCGTGTCGACGAGGCCGGACAGGGCCGTGGACCACAGGCGGGCGATGGGGCCGCCGCCGGTGTCGAGGGCGAGGTGGTCCTTGCCATCGAACCAGCGGGGTGACATGACCCAGCTGTACTTGTCGTCGAAGTTCCGCTTCTGCGGGGCGGGGATGGTGTGCTGGTTCCACGGGTGGCGCGGGTCGACCGGGTTGCCGAGCGGGTCGTGGGTGACGAACTGCTCCTGGCCCTCCCAGTCCTCGTAGTACGAACTGCCCAGCAGGATGCGGATTCCGAGGTTGATCTTGGTGAGGTCGTTGGTGACGAGCTTGCCGTCGACGATGATGCCGGGGGTGACGAACATCCGCCGGCCCCAGTCCGTCATGTTGGCGTAGGTGAAGTCGCAGTACTCGGGGTCGTTGAGCGCGCCCCAGCAGCCGAGCAGCACCCGTCGCCGTCCCACTTCCTCGTACCCGGGCAGGGCCTCGTAGAAGAAGTCGAACAGGTCGTCGTGGAGGGGGACGACCCGCTTCATGAACTCCACGTAGCGCATCAGACGGCTGAGGTAGTCCGTGAAGAGCTGGACCGAGGCGATGGTGCCGACGCCGCCCGGGTAGAGCGTGGAGGGGTGCACATGGCGGCCCTCCATGAGGCAGAACATCTCCCGGGTGTAGCGGCTCACCTGGAGCGCCTCGCGGTAGAACTCGCCTTCGAGGGGGTTGAGGGACCGCATGATGTCGGCGATCGTGCGGTAGCCGTGCTCGGCGGCGTGCGGCGCCTCGGTGCGCTCGGCGAGTTCGAGGACGCCCGGGTTGGTCTCCTTGACCATCTTCTCGCAGTAGTCGACCCCGACCAGGTTCTCCTGGAAGATGTTGTGGTCGAACATGTACTCGGCGGACTCGCCGAGGTTGATGATCCACTCACCGAGGTGCGGGGGCTTCACGCCGTACGCCATGTTCTGCGCGTACACCGAGCAGGTGGCGTGGTTGTCCCCGCAGATCCCGCAGATGCGGCTGGTGATGAAGTGCGCGTCGCGGGGGTCCTTGCCGCGCATGAAGACGCTGTAGCCGCGGAAGACGGACGAGGTGCTGTAGCACTCCGCGACCCGCTTCTGCTTGAAGTCGATCTTCGTGTGAATGCCCAGGCTGCCCACGATCCTCGTGATCGGGTCCCAGGCCATCTCCATCAGGCCGCTACCGTCGCCGGCCGCCTTCGTCTTCGGTGCCATCGTGTGTGTCGTGCCCTTCTTCGCGGGTGGTCCGGGAGGGTGTGGACGGGGTGGTGGAGCTGCGTCTCAGGTGGGGCGGGGGTTCACCACGGCGGCCGGTATCCGGTGGTGATCTTGTCTCCCGTGTGGCGCCACTTCGGCTCCTTGTCCACGGTGTTGGTCGTGAGCGACCTGAGTCTGCGGATGACCGCCCCGTAGGCGCCGCTGGCCGTGACGGACAACTTCGCGCCGGGAGGTTCGTCCATGAACGGCATGAACTTGTCGGGGAACCCGGGCATGGTGCAGGCGATGCAGATACCGCCGACGTTCGGACAGCCGCCGATGCCGTTCATCCAGCCCCGCTTGGGCACGTTGCACTTGACGACCGGGCCCCAACAGCCCAACTTCACCAGGCACTTGGGCGAGTCGTAGGTCGTCGCGAACTCACCCTGCTCGTAGTAGCCCGCGCGGTCGCAGCCCTCGTGCACGGTGGCGCCGAACAGCCAGGACGGGCGCAGCTTGTCGTCGAGCGGGATCATCGGGGCGGAGCCGGCCGCCTGGTAGAGCAGGTACGTCAGCGTCTCGGCGAAGTTGTCGGGCTGGATGGGGCAGCCGGGGACGCACACGATGGGGATGCCGGCGTGCGACTTCCAGTCCCAGCCGAGGTAGTCGGGCACGCCCATCGCGCCGGTCGGGTTGCCCGCCATGGCGTGGATGCCGCCGTACGTGGCACAGGTGCCGATGGCGACGACGGCGAGCGCCTTGGGCGCGAGCCGGTCGATCCACTCGCTGGTCGTGATCGGCTGGCCGGTCTCGGGGTTGTCGCCGAAGCCGCACCAGTAGCCCTCGGGCTTGATCGACTCGTTGGGGACGGACCCCTCGACGACCAGCACGAACGGATCGATCTCGCCCCGCTCCCCCTTGAAGAACCACTCGATGAACGTGTCCGCGCCGCCGACCGGACCGCATTCGAAGTCGATGAGGGGCCAGTGGACGGCGATCTTGGGCAGACCCGGCAGATCGCTGAGCGCGATCTGTTCGATGCTCGGCTGCATGGCCGCCGTCAGCGCGACGGAGTCTCCGTCGCAGCTCAGCCCGGCGTTGATCCAGAGGATGTGGATCGTGGGCGTCTCGTCGGCGGGCGCACCACCGGCGTTCGTCGCGCCGGCCGTACTGGGTGTCGCCGCTGTCATGGGACCGCCTCCTCGGGGAGGTGAGGGACAAAAACGTATATTTCGACCATCAGCTCTCTTGGTACCAGCCATCCGGCCGACGCGAGAGGTCTTCCAGGGCCGTTCCAGTGACGCGCGCCCGCGTGGACCGGTCCGCTCCCGCCGCCGTCCTCGTGGCCGTGGTCGCCGCGAGGCCGAGGTGCGGCGGGGTGGACTGCGGTCGTCGCTTGTGGACGAACGCGCGGCGCAGAGCGTGATAGGGGGCGTCCGGGTCGTCGAAGGTGCGGCGCATCCTGGTCAGCTCCCGCTCCCGGAAGGCGGCCAGGGGCTCGCCGCACTCCTGACGTTCCAGTTCGGCCTTCTTCGCGGCGATCCGGGACGGTGATCCCGGCAGCGCCGCCAGCCGGGCCGCGAGGCGGCCGACCTCCGCGGTGAAGTCCCCGGGACCGCAGTCGACCACCCGGTCGACGAGCCCGAGGTCGCGGGCGCTCGCCGCGCTCATCGGCAGGGCCTCGCCCAGCAGTCGGTCGGCCGTCGCCGCACCCACACGGCGCGGCAGGGTGTACGTCCAGTACTCCGAGCCGTACAGGCCCATGAGCCGGTAGTGCGGGTTGAGCACGGCACCGGCGCGGCACCAGACCTCGTCGGCGGCGAGGGCGAGCATCATCCCGCCCGCCGCGGCGTTGCCCGCGACCGCGGAGACCACGAGCCGGTCCGTGGTGGTCAGGACCGCCTCGACGAGGTCGTCGACGGCGTTGATGTTGGCCCAGGACTCGGCGGCGGGGTCCTCGGCGGCCTCGATGACGTTGAGGTGGATTCCGTTGGCGAAGAAGTCCCGCTGCCCGCCCAGCACCAGCACGGAGGTGGGCCGCGCGCACGCCTGCCGGTAGGCGTCGAGAAGGCGTCGGCACTGCGTGGTGCTCATCGCGCCGCCGGGGAACGAGAACGAGAGGACTCCGACGCTCCCCTCCTCCCGGTACCCGATGTCCGTCCAGGTGCGCCGGCGCGGATCCGCGGAATCCGGTGCGGCGAGCTCCGGCAGGGACGGCAGCCGGTCGCCGAGGGCCTGCACGGCGGGCAGTTTGTACGTGGGCGGCCGTCCCCGAGCGCGCCTGCGCCGCAGCTCGGGGATCCACACGGCGCCGTCCTTCGTGGCACGGCAGATCGCCCCGGACCGGGTGGCGAGCAACTCCCCCGGGGCGCCGCGCAGGCCGCCCTCGGGGTGGCCGCCGTGCAGGTACCATTCGGCGCCGCACAGCACGTCCAGCACGCCGGGCTGCGAGTCCGCCGCGCGCAGCTTGCGCAGGACGGTCTCGGTGGAGTCGGCGTCCCAGTCGATCCGCCGGACGCTCTGGTCGAGGTACGGGCGGATGCGCACCGGGGTGTACTCGGCGTGGGCCGGGCCCTGTGGGCGCGGGGTGTGGGTGCCGGAGGCGAAGCGTTCCACGGCGAGCAGGACGGCCGCGAGCGCGGCGTCGGCGATCTCGCCCCGGTACAGGTCGCTCTTGCCCACCGGCGGGACCACGCAGTCGACGGACGCCCAGACGTCCCCGGCGTCCATGTCCTCGACCGCCTGAAGGACCGTCACCCCCCATCGGTCGGCGCCCCGCTGGATCGCCCAGTCCAGCGAGGACGGCCCCCGGTCCCCGAAGGGCCCCGGGTGGACGATGAAGCACGGGTACGCGGCCCACACCTCGCGGGGGATCGCCGTCTTCAGCATGGGCGCGAGCACGAGGTCCGGCGCGTGCCGTCGGACGGCCTCGGCCAACGGGCGCTCGGGCAGCGCGAGTTCCACCGCGACCGTGTGCCCGTGGTCGCGCAGTTCGACGTGGACGCGCTGGGTGAGGCTGTTGAAGGCGCTGGCCACGAGCAGGATGTGCACGGCGGGCTCCGGCGGCGGACGGTGCGGGCGGCGACGCCCCGGTCGACTGCGATGCTCGGACACGCCGAACCGCCGGGCCCGACGACAGGCTGAGGGGTCACCCGAAAGCGGACGCCTACCCGCCACCCGGCGGCCCGGTCCTGATCCGAACGACAGGTCCTAAGTGCGGTACGTCGCCTCGTCGAAGTCGGCCGGCAGCCCGCCCCCGGTCAGGTCCCAGGCCCAGAGTCCGACGAACGCTCCGGTGAACCCGAGGGCGCGGATCCGCTCGCCCTCCATCTCCTCGGCGTGTTCGTCGGAGAGCACGGTCGCGTCGAGTGTCGGGCCGAGGGGACGCCAGCCGGGGCCCGTGTCGTAGCGGAAGCGCAGGGCGGATCCGTCGAGGCCGAGACCGAGGCGCAGCCGCGTGGTGTCGCCGAGGGGTTCCCCGCCCGCTTCGTCGACGGTGAGCTCGCCCCGGTCGCGGGCCGCCAGGCGCAGCACCGCACGCCCCTCGTCGTCCGCGGTGACGTACAGGAAGTACCAGTTGCGGGTGTTGTAGTACGCGGTGATCCCGGCCAGTTGCTGGAAGGTCCGCGGCCGGTACTCCATCGTGGCCTCGAACGCGCAGCGCGCGGCGGTCACCCGGCGCGCCACCAGGCTGGGGGCGACGAGGCTCTGTGGGGAGCGGCCGCCGCGCAGGCGCAGGTGGGAGGCGCGGTCGGTCAGTGACAGCCAGTCGGGGGCCGGGGGCCGGCGCAGTGTGGACCACTGGGGTCCCAGCACCGGCCGGTCGAAGCCGTCGGAATCCGCCGGGTCCCCCAGGTCGTCGTGGTCGTCCGGGCGTGGGTCCGTGCCGTCGACGAGCGGGTCGGGGGCCGGTGTCTCCACGGCGGGCAGGCCGCCGGGGGTGCGTGGCCATCCGTCCGGGGTCCAGGTGACGGGTGCCAGCGCGGTCTCGCGGCCCAGGACGCACGGTCCGTGCCGTGTGTACGGCCGGGCGACGAGGTAGGCGAGGTACGACAGGCCGTCGGGGGTGTCCACCAGGCTGCCGTGCCCGGCCTTCTGGAGGGGCAGGTCCGGGTGGTGGCGGGCGGTGATCAGGGGGCCCGCGGGGTCGCGTTCGTAGGGGCCGGTCAGGGTGCGCGAGCGGGCGACGGTGACCTGGTGGTCGTAGCCCGTGCCGCCGTCCGCGGTCAGCAGGTAGTACCAGGGGCCACGGCGGTAGAGGTTGGGGCCCTCGATCCAGCCGGCCCCGGGCGGCAGCACGACGGGTTCGGGCTCGCCGACCAGGCGACGTGTGGCCCGGTCGTAGCGGGTCGCCTCCAGGCCGGCCGAGCCGCCGTGGCCCGGACGCCAGTCGTGGACCAGGTTCACCAGTCGGCTGTCGGCGCCGTCGTGGAAGAGGGAGGCGTCGAAACCGCGCGCGTGCAGCGGCACCGGGTCGGACCAGGGCCCGTCGATCGACTCCGCGGTGACCAGGTGGTTGGGGCTGTCGGTGAAGCCGCCCGCGTACGTCGACACATTGCTGTAGACGAGGTGGAACAAGCCGTCGGCGTGGCTCAGGTTCGGCGCCCACACCCCGCCGGAGTCGGGGCATCCGGTCAGGTCCAGCAAGCGGGTGCTGTCCAGGGCACCGCCCAGGGGCCGCCAGTGCACGAGGTCCCTGGAATGGTGCAGCCGTACCCCCGGACACCACTCGAACGTCGAGGTCGCCAGGTAGAAATCGGCTCCCACGCGGAGGATGGACGGGTCCGGATGCGAGCCGGCCAGGACCGGATTCCGGACGACCCGCGTGGTCCGCTGCCGCATATGTCTCCTTCGACGGGCGATGATCGAGAGCGGGTGATCGAAGAGGACCGTAGTGTCGAACACGTTCGCAGGCAACGGTGGTTCCGCCGCCGACAGCCCGTGCACACCGAAGGGATCGGAATCGATGAACGACGTCACGACCGAGAGCCAGGTCCGCTCGCTCAAGGAGGCCGTCGGGCGGTACGGCATCTGGAGCGGGGGCCTGCGCTCGGAGGATCCGCGGGGGCGTGGCGAGCGCGCCGAGGCCGCCGCGGAACTGGAGCAACTCGGCTTCGGCGCGGCCTGGTTGGGCGGCAGCGGCACCGCGCAGAACGCGGCGCCGCTCCTCGCGGCGACCGAGCGGCTCATCGTGGGGACCAGCATCCAGAGCATCTGGACACAGGACGCCCTCGCGAGCGCGGCTGGCTTCGCGGAGGTGGAGACGGCCCACCTCTGCCGCTTCGTGCTCGGCCTCGGGGTGAGCCACGCCAAGATGGCGGACCAGTACCGTCGCCCCTACGCGAGCATGGTCGCGTATCTGGACGAGCTGGACGCGAAGGGAGTGCCCGCCGGACGCCGGATGCTCGCCGCCCTCGGCCCGAAGATGCTGGAGCTCTCACGTGACCGCGCCGCCGGGGCGCTCCCCTACCTCGTGACGCCGGAGCACACCGCGCAGGCCCGCGAGATCCTGGGCGAAGTCCCGCTGCTGGCGCCGGAGTTCAAGGTCGTCCTGGAGACGGACCCGGACCGCGCCCGCACGCTCGCCCGGGGCGTCCTCGCCTTCTATCTGTCGCTGCCGAACTACACCAACAGCTTTCTGCGGCTGGGCTTCGCCGAGTCCGACTTCGCGGACGGCGGCAGCGACCGCCTCGTGGACGCGATGTTCGCCTGGGGCGACGAGGACCGTATCCGCGCCCGTGTCGAGGCCTTCCACGCGGCGGGCGCCGACCATGTGGCGCTCCAGGTGGTGACCGGACAGACCCCCGACTCCCTGCCGCGCGAGGAGTGGCGCCGGCTGGCGGGCATCCTGCTCTGACCCTCCCCCGCGCTTCCAGGTCCTCGCTGGTCCCCTCGGTGGCGGCTCACATGGTGTAACGCGCTACACCATCGATCCGGGGGACCGGTCCCTCGTGGCGGCGGACGGGCGACGGGATCGTTGACGGCAGAGATCGCAACGGACCTGCGCGTCCCCTGCCGAAGGAAGATCCCGTGAAGTCACTGCTCGCCGCCGTGCGGTCGTTCGTCGCCAACCTGCTGCTCTGGTCGTTCTTCGTGGGCGGTCTCGCCGCGAGTTCCGCCTCCGGCGCCGTCCTCGACGGCACGCAGAAGGACGTGGCCGCGTACGCCGGTATCGCCGTGTCACTGGTGGCCGGCTCGCGCATCGCGAAGAAGCCGAAGATCAAGGCGTTCCTCTCGACGCCGCCGGTGCTGTGGTTCCTGTTCCTGTTCAACGGCGCCGTGGCGGCGGTCTGCTACTTCACCATGGACGGCGTGAAGGGGATCATGGCCGCCGTCGGCATGGGTCTGGTCTCACTGGGAGCCGCCGGCGGCCTCGTCGCAGGCCGCCGGAAGAAGCCGGTCCAGGCGGTCGACCAGCCCTGGTACTGACCGGCCGACCCACCCCGCTTCCGCTGCCCCCTCGCCCAGTCACGCCCGCATTCCTCCGAAGGGACCCTCCCATGGCCGCCGACCGCCGACGCGGACGCCGGGTCGCCACTCTCGCCACCACCCTGGCCGCCGTCGCCCTGACCGCCGGGCTCGCCACCGGTTGCGACGGCGTCGACAACTCACTGGACTGCCTGCGGAACGCCGACACGATCGCCGACAGCCTCAAGGCCATCAACGAGGCCGGCCTGGACGCGGCGAAGGATCCCACCCGGACCGACAAGTCCATCGAGACCATCAACAAGAACCTCGACAGGATCGGGGACAAGACGGGCGACGGCAAGGTCGACAGGGCGGTCGACAAGCTCGACAAGGCCGTCGCCGACTACAACAAGGCCATCCTGAACGGCGACACGAACCCCGACCCCAGCAAGATCAATGACGCGGCCGACGAGTTGAAGAACGTCTGCACGTCGTGACGTCAGGTGCGGCGTGCGGCCCACACCGTGCGCTCGGTGCGCACACTCAGGTCGATGCGGCGCAGGATGCTGTGCGGGCCGCCGGTGTCGAGCAACCGGTCGAGAGCGGTCAGGTCCTCGGCCGTCAGGGCGGATGCGACGCTGCCGCGCATGCGGCGCAGACTGCTGAGTGCGTAGCGGCCTGCCGCGTCGGTGCGGGGCGGGCCGATGTCGACGGTGACGGTGCGCTCGCCTTCGACGGTGAAGCCGGCCTTTGTCAGCTTGGTTCCCCAGTCGGCGCCGCGGTGGGGAACCTGCTCGGCGTGATGGTGGTCGAGTGCGGCATGGCAGCGCTCCTCCAGACCGGGAGCGTCCTCCGGGGCGTCCTCGGGCAGGAACCGGGGGAAGCCGGCCAGTTCGACGACGGCGAACAGCCCGCCCGGTGCCAGCAGGTCGTGGACCTGGCGCAGGGTGCGGTCGGGGTCGGGCATGTGGTGCATGGAGGCCGACGCCCAGACCAGCTCCGGCGTACCGAGTTCGGGCCACGCCGTCGCGTCGAGGTCGGCCCGCACGATGCGCACGCGGTCGGCCGCACCGACTGCGGCTGCCTTCTCCCGCAGACGGTGCAGGTGGGCGGCCGACAGGTCGACAGCCGTCAACTCCGCCTCGGGAAAGCGCTCGAGCAGAGCGAGGGTGCCGGCTCCGGTCCCGCAGCCCAGATCCACGATGCGGCGGGGGCTGGTCCCGACGGGCAGCCAGGCGGTGATGGACGCGATGTGTTCGGCGAGCACTTCCGCGTCCAGGTCGAGGATCTCCACCTGGTCGCCATTGTTGGGCTCGTGCTCGTGAACATGGTGCCCGCCTTGGGGCGCTGTGTGCTGGGAGAGGTGGTTCATGCGGCCACGCTAAGCGGGCCCTCCGCGTGGGACCTGGCGGGTTGCTGAATGCGCAAGACGATGGCCCGCCGGACTGCGGAACACGCAAACGGTCACGGTGACGGGAGGTTCGCTTTCCCGACGCCCTCGCCACGCTGGTGGCCGCGGCGGGCGTCGCGGTCGAAGATGCCCAGGATCTCGCACGGTCCGCCCTCGGCGCCGATGGCGTGCGGGAGCATCGTGGGGAACTCCGCCGCCTGGTTGGTCTCGATCCGCAGGCGCCGGTTGCCCAGAAGCAGGCTCGCGGTGCCGGAGAGAACGACGAGCCATTCGCGGCCCGGGTGGGCGCGCATGCGCGAGGGGTTGTCGGGCGGCGGGTCGGTCATGCGCTGGCGTACGACGGTCATGCCGGGTTCTGCCTTGATGGGCCAGCGCATCAGCCCGTGGGCCGCGTCGATCATCGGGTGGGAGACGACGTCGTCCGCGGCGGTCTCGACCAGCTGGTCGAGGGAGGTGTCCAGGGCGCGGGCGAGGGTGACGAGCTGGTCCAGCGCCAGGCGGCGCCGGCCGTTCTCGATGCGGCTGAGCGTGGACTGGCTGATCCGGGCGCGGGCGGCCAGCTCCTCCAGGGACCAGCCCTGGGCCACGCGCAGGGCGCGGATGCGTTTGCGTACCAGGCTGTCCAGCTCACCGTTGTCTTGCGCCATGGGCAACATCGTATGCCGTTGCGGCAAGGTGCCGTCAGGTACGCGTGGGAGGACCCCGCCACCGGGGCGGGGTCCTCCACCAGGGCGGCCGAGCCGCCGTACGGCTACACGGTCAGCGACGGAACAGGATCAACGGCGGCCGTCGTGACGCTCACCGTGGCGCCCTCCGAGGTCATGACGCCCACCTAGGTCGTGGCGGTCACCGACGTCGTGACGCCCGCCGACGTCGTGGCGGTCACCGACGCCACGAGGGCCACCGTGCTCGCCGCGGTACTCGCCACCACGCTCACCCCGGTGTTCACCGGCACGCCCGCCGCCGCGGTACTCGACTCCACGTCCATCCCCGTAGGCGCTGTCACGGTTCCCGGGGTGACGGGCGCCCCAGGAGAGGGTGTCGACCAGGCGGCCGTGCTCGTCGCGCAGGGCGGCCGTGTCGGAGCGGTCGCCCCACACGGAGGTGCGGCGGTCCTGGTAGAGGTCGTGGGAGGTGTCGCGGCCCATGCCGGTGTGGACACGGACGACGGAGCGGCCGTCGAGGCGGTAGTGGTGGAAGGTGTACGTGTGACCGTCACGGTCCGACAGCGTCCAGCCGCTCAGGTTCACCGCACGGCGGGCGCCGTTGGTGACCTCCACCCACTCGCTGTTGAGCGACCGGTTGGAGCGGAACCCGTCGCCCACGAAGCCGTGCTGCACGTCGGCGATCCTCACGGCAGCCTCGCGATCCGTGCGGTCGGCCGCGGACGCCGGCAGCGTCGCCGCCCCGGCCACCGCCACCACCGTCAACGTGGCGGCGGCGAGACGACGAACGGTCACAAAAGCAGAAGCGGACACAAAGCCCTCCTACTGGGTGCTGGCATCCCGCGGCCGTCCTACGCGGTCCGTTCCGGGGTGCGTGTGCGGGTGTGCGGCCTGCTGGCCGACGCGCACACATTGCTCTCACCACCCGACGATTCGGGCGATACATGAGTGCTGTTACCTATCGGCCATATTTTCGTGACACTCACATGTAACGTCCATTTATGTACTGAATGCGATGATTTACCGTTTCGTGAGGAGGCTTTCCCTTGCGGGCACACGCCTCGGACAGGTCCACGTGACGCTCCGCCCCGCCACGCCCGACCCGGCCATCACCCGAAAGTTGATCACGGCCCCCGGAGGGCGTCCTGCCGCAACGGACAGGTTTGCGCTGAGCTACCCAGGTCAGGCGTAGTGGTAGAGCGCAGAGGAGAGAGGCATGTGTGCGGAGCACCGGACGAACTCCCCCGACACCACGACCGTTCCCGGCCGACTGCGTTCACCCGGACCGCGCAGCCCGGCCGAGGTGCGCGAGGCGGTCAGGCACGCACTCGAAGAGGACGTACGACGGTCCGGCGGGCGCGACGGCACGGGCGATGCCGTCGCCGTCGGCGACGCCCTGCTCGTCGCCTCGGAACTCACCACCAACGCGATGCTGCACGGCGGCGGTGTCACCGAGTTCGAGGTGATGCTGGTCGACCGGGAGATACGCCTGTCGGTGAGCGACCACAGCCGGGAACTGCCCACACCGGCAGAGCACCCCGACGAGCCGGGATCCATGAGGATCGGAGGCCATGGCTGGCCGATCATCTGCCGCCTCGCCCGCGACATCACCATCGCGGAGCTCCGCGCCGGCGGCAAGTGCATCACGGCCGTCGTACCACTCTCACCGCACTAGGACTGGGATCACGAGGGCTGGGAGTACGACGCCGTCGTACTCCCGCGATCGGCCGCGGCCCGGAACGAGTTCACGCCGTGAGGGCTTGGCGGGGTGTGCCGGTCGCGGAGGGAGCGCCTCGCACGACGGGGCGCACCGGATATGTGGTCTTGGCCGGATCCACCACCGGGTCGCCCAGCTCGATCCGGCCCGCCGCGTGCAGCGCGTCGCACTCGTCCGTGGGCAGCGCCACGTAACAACCACCGCGCCCGGAACCGGAACTGAAGGGCTGCCAGTACCCGTACCGGCGCCGCCCGCTGGCATGCACGGTGAGGCAGACGGGGACGCGCTGGACGGTGATCAGACGCAGGACCTCGGCACCGCCGGGGCCGAGGGGAGCGGGCGTGCGCGGGAGGGATCGGAGCATCGTCAGCGGTCTCCGTTCAGGGCTCGCGGCACGGCGCGGCGTCGGAGAGCGGGCGTCATGTGCGGGCGGCCTTTCGACGGACGGGTTCGATCGCGTACCGCCGGGAGCGGTGACGTTCTCGCTGCTCAGCATTGTTGCGGAGGGCACTGACAATGCGGTCGGGGCTGCTCCGGGGCACTCCCCCGATCCCGGGCCCGATCCAGATCCCGATCCCGATCCCGGGCCCGATCCAGATCCCGGTCCGGTTCCGGGTCCCGTTCACCGCTGGCGCGGCAGAGTCTGTGCGCGAGGGGCGACGGAGGCGGGGCCGCCGCGAGCGTCCTGCTCGCCCTGGACGAAGGGGTCGTCGGCGGGGTCGTAGGGTCCCGCGTGGTCGGCGAGCGTCCCAGTGACCCGCTCCCACTCCTCGACCTCCGCCCGTGCGACGACCGCGTCCCGGCCGGTGGGCGAACCGCCACGCGCCGCCTTCCGGGCGGTGGCCAGCGCGGACCTCGCCTCGTGGTGGCACATTCCCGTGGCCGAGCGGCGTACCCGCGCCCAGGCGGCACGCTCTTCGTCGGAGGGCTCCGGCACCTCGTCACCCGTGTCGTCGACGGGACCGGACGCTCGGTGCTGCTCCAGGCTCACTGCTCCACCTCGTTCGGGTGCGGGGGCTGATGTGTCCTTCGGCAGTCCCGTGTGCCCCGTTCGCGCGAACCGACACCTGCCGGCGGCGACGAAGGGCTCACCAGGGCAGGAAGGCGTGCACATCCTTGCCGTCGGGCCGCACCACGACGCTCACCTGGTGGCAGAGCGCGTGGAGGAGGTGCCAGCCGATTCCGCCCGCGCCATGGGCCGGGTCGACGCGGCGCGGCGCGGGCGGCGTCGTGCTGCTGTCGCGGAGCGTGACATGCACGCCGTCGAAGGTGGGGCGGATCCGGAGTTCGAAGGGGCCGGGAGCGTACTGGACGGTGTTGGCCGCCAGCTCCGTCACCACCAGCAGGATGTCGTCCCAGTGCTCGGCCGCTCCGGGCGGTGACGTCCGCGCGAGTTCGCCCAGATAGTCGTCCGCCACGAGGCGGGCGTCGGTCACGTTGCGCAGCTGTCCGGGGAAGGTGCTGGTCAGGCCCTGGGGCTCGTCGCTCGGCACCTTCTCGTCCCCGTTCGGGTCGCTTTCCATCGCGCCTCCCGGGTCTCGTCGGCGGGATGTCCTGCTCTTCATCGCCCCACGCGTCTTCGTACGGGGTGTCCTCGCACCGCGCGGGCGTCGCCCACCCTTCGCGACCCGCGTGCCTACGATCCGGTGTCCCGGGACCTGCGGGCGACCGTACGTCGCCTCAGCGCGCGTCGTTCGGTCTCGCTCGTACCGCCCCAGACGCCGATGGTCTGCCCCGTGTCGAGCGCCCAGCTCAGGCACTCCTCACGGACGGGGCAGTGTCGGCAGACGGCCTTCGCCTCCTCGACCTGCGGCAGCGCGGGGCCCGTGCTGCCGATGGGGAAGAACAGATCGGGGTCGACGCTCCGGCAGGCCGCGGACTCGCGCCAGTCGTTCATGGGGGCCTCCTGTGATCGCGATGGTCCTGCGCGATCTGTTGTTCGTGGGACTTCGGTCCTCCTTCGGGTCACCCTTGATCGCACCTGCGAAACAGACGGTTTCGCGGGGACAGCACGGTTTGAACGAGGAATGACGGGGACAGCCGTGTACGGACACGGCTCCCCCACCCGCCCGTCCGGCGCGGCGGGGACGCCCGAGTGGCAAAATGGGACCGCGGATGAGCGTCGGCGGCGCTTCGACGAACAAGCAGGTGGCACATGTCGCACGAGCCCGGCGAGGTCTGGGAGCAGTTCGCCGTCGCCCTGGCGGAAATGGCGCGGGATCTGCTGGCCCAGGACACGGTCCAGGGCACACTCGACCGCGTCGTGGAGCACGCGACGGTTCTGATCAACGGTTGTGACGACGCCGGCATCCTCACCGTGCGGCGGGGCGAGGTGCGTCCTCTGGCGGCGACGAGCGACGTGGTGCGACGTGCGGACCGGATCCAGCAGGATCTGCGGGAAGGCCCGTGCTTCGACGCCGTGACCGACCGTCAGCAGATCTACACCATCGAGGACTTGAACCGGCCGCATGAGCGCTGGTCCCACTTCGCCCCCGAGCTGAGAAGGCTGGGCATGGGGAGCGTGATGGGCTTTCTCCTCTTCACCGAGGACGACGAGCTCGGGGCCCTCAACCTGTACTCCCGCCGGCCGCGCACCTTCGACGAGGCCGCTCAGCGGGCCGGCTGGATCCTCGCCTCGCACGCGGCCGTGGCCTTCTCCGCGGCCCGTACACATCAGCAGCTCGGTGACGCCCTGGAGACCCGTCACGAGATCGGCGAGGCCATGGGCATCCTCATGGAGCGCTACGCGCTGACCGAGGACTCGGCGTTCAAGCTGCTCAAGAAGGCGTCCCAGGACCGCAACGTCAAACTGCGCGAGATCGCCCGCCGCATCTGTGAAACCGGCGAAAAGCCCAGCTGACCCCTCCGGTCACAACGGGCGGCGATCCGGCACGAGCGACCCCGCGGAGACCGTCGAAACAGCCGCCGACCTGCTGTGACTTCGGCCACCCCCTCTTGCCCCGGCAAAGAAGGCATACCTAAGTTTCGTTTCATGGCCCCACATAACCCCCCGCATCCCGACGGCACCCCCGCGCTGGTCGACTTCTCCGTCGACCTCACCGCACAGGAGGTGCAACGACAGGCCCAGGTCCTGGCCGCCCTCGGCCCCGACTGGGATCCGATGGAGGTCATGCGCGGCGAGGAGGCCGCGTACGACCTGCTGTACTCCGGTCTCGACGAGGAGCAGCAGCGCCTGTACGACGAGCTGGTCGCGGCCGGCGTGCTGCCCCCGCGCGGAGGCGGCCATGCTGCCCCTTGACCCGCAGGCGGACCGCGGGCGCCGTGCCTGGGTGAGCTGTCCGAACTGCAACGACAGTCGCGGCTGCGCACCGTGCGAGCAACGGCGCACCTGCTCCGACCACTGGCGCTATCTGCTCTCCAACACCGGCAGCCTGCTCCACCTTCAGTGCCCGTCCTGCACGCACGTGTGGGTCCACGAGAGCGGCTTCGGTGCCACCCGCTCCCTGTGGAACCGCATCACGAGCGGCCGCCCGGATCCTCGCTGACCGCTCCGGCTCAGAGCGCGTGCGGGTCGGTGGGTGCCCGCGGTTCGTCGGGGATGTAGCAGGCGATGAGTGCGGCCGTGTCGTCGTTGAGACGGTTGTCGCTGTAGGTGAGCAGATCGTGGTGGAGCCGGTCGAGGAGTTCCCGGGGCGGGAGGACTCCCCAGGAGCGGATGCGCTGGACGAGCGGGTAGAAGGCGCCGTCACTGTCGCGTGTCTCGGTGACGCCGTCGGTGTACAGCAGGAGCTGATCGCCCGGCCGAAAGGGATGTTCGTCGGCGCGGTACGGCTCTCCGACGAGCACGCCGAGGTTGAGGGGCGGTGAGGACCGGTCCGTCTCCAGTTCGGTGACTTCGGCGGAGCTGATGAGCAGAGGGGGCGGGTGGCCGCAGTTGACGATCCGCACGACACGGTCGGGAGTCACGATTTCCGCGAAGACCGCGGTGACGAAGCGCTCGGCCATGTCGCTGCCGGCGTAGTCGGCGGCCCGGCGGCTCATGCTGGTCTCCACCCGTCCCGCCAGGGCGGCAAGGTCGGGTTCGTCGTGGGCGGCTTCCCGGAAGGCGCCGAGCAGGGCGGCGGCGGTCTCCACGGCGAACAGACCCTTGCCCCGGACGTCGCCGATCACGAGGCGCAGACCGTGTGTCGTGGGCACCGCCTCGTAGAGATCGCCGCCGACGCGTGCCTCCGCGTCGGCGGAGAGGTAGAAGCTCTCCACCAGAATGTCACCGACGCGGTGCGGAACGGGCCTGAGCAGGACGCGCTGGGCGATCTCGGCCACAAAGCGCACGGTGGCCAGCGTGCGCTCCCGTCGCATCCGGCTGACGGCCAGGATGGTTCCCAGGGTGCCGATGAGAACGGTGCAGAAGTAGGCGGCCACGTAGTGGCGGTCCCACAGGTAGCCGACGGAACGACCCGCACAGCACGGGGTACCGGCCAGAACCCCTTCGAGCACCACGGCGAAGACGGTGACACAGACGACCGTCACGGGGCCGTGGGCGAAGGCGGCCACCAACGGGAGAGCGATCAGCAGGAAGCTCACCGGCCACTCCACGGGCGTGATGGGCTCGATCAACAGGACGGCCGCGACGTAGAAGAGGGGGAGCCAGCGCATCCACATGGGGGGTGCCGGCAGCGAGCGGCCCGTGCCGTTCGGGTGCGGCGTGGCGCTCTTTGCCTCCGCGCCGCGGCCCCGCCACCTCACGGTGTCCCGCGACGCTGTGCAAGGGGCGGGAGCTCGGACACCAGCGCGGCAGGGGGGTGCACCGGGAGCGGGCCCGCGAGTGGACGACACGACTGACGGCTCGTTTGATGCAGCCTGTTCACACGGAACTCCTGGCACACGGTTTCGGCAAGACGCCCAGCCTGCTGGGACTCGGTACGGCGTACCGGTCATTGCTCCACTCAACGGCATGTCAGGCACCGGACCGTGCCGACGACACACCCGTGACCGCAGCTGCCGCGGGGGTGCGTGCTTCAGAGTGCCTGGAGCTGGGTGAGCAGGCTCAGGGTGTCGGTGTTGACCCAGTACTCCGCGAACTTGCCGTCCCGCATGCGCAGTGTGTCGGTGCCGGTGAAGGTGACCACGGTCCCCGGCTGGGCCTTGGCGCCGGGGAAGCCGCCGGCGTAGGTGCCGGTGGCCGTCCAGCGCACCGATGCGTAGCGGCCGTCGACCAGCGGGGGAACCTCGACGGTGAAGCGCAGGTCGCGGAATGCCGCGCGGGTCTGGCCGATCCACGTCACCAGGCCGTCGACGCCCCGGATGGAGCTGCCGTCACCGCCGTCGAGGAGGGCGGCGTGGACGCGGAAGCCGGGAGAGATGATCCCCGGGGCCTGGGCGAAATCGCCGTTCCAGAGCCGCAGCCACGCGTCGAGCATCGCCTTCGGCTTCTGCTCGGCCGCCCGACGGTCGTGGGCCGTGGCCGTCCCGACCGCGGTTGTCGGTGAGGTGTCCGCGGCGGCCGTCGTGGCGGTGAAGGCGAGGACGGCGATCGCCGCGGGGACGAGCAGCCGAGCCCGGTGACGCCTCGGGGTGGCGGGGGTGGCCGTGCGGGTGGCGGTCATGGCGGTTCCTCGCGTTTCTGGGCAGGGAGGGATGGCAGGGGCAAGGTGGGCGATCGCGGGCGGCTGCGGAAGAACCCGCTACGGGTTCAGCACGACCTTCCCGGCGACGGTGCCGGACTCGGCCAGTCGCAGGGCGTCGGCGACGCGGGTGAGGGGCAGTTGGGCGGCGATCTGGGCGGTGACGTCACCGCGCTGGAGGGCTCCGAAGACCTGGGTGAGGTCGGCGCGCAGCTGGGCCCGGAACCGGTTCTTGGCCAGCGCCCGCCCGGCCCACACGTTGAAGAAGTAGGCGCGGCGGCGGTTGGGCAGCGCGTTCCACAGCCACACCCGGCCGAGCAGCTTGAGCACGGGCCACTGCTTGGAGCCCTCGTCGTCCCGGGTGGAGGCGCTGCCGTACGAGACGAGCGTGCCGCCGGGCGCGAGGAGGTGCCAGGAGTCGACCGCGCTGCGGCCGCCGACGTGGTCGAAGACGGCGTCCACCCCGGCGGGGGCGAGCTCGCGGACCCGTGCGGCCACGTCCTCGGTGCGGTAGTCGACGGGGATGACGCCCCGCTCCCGCAGCGCGTCGTGGTGACGCGCGGACGCCGTGCCGATCACCTTCACGTCCGCGGCCTGGGCGAGCTGGACCAGGACCGAGCCGACGCCGCCGTTGGCACCGTGGACCAGGATGGTCTGCCCCGCGCGGACGCGTGCCTTGCGGTGCAGCATCTGCCAGGCGGTGATGCCGTTGACCACCACGGTCTCCGCCTCCGCCGGGCCGATCCCGTCGGGCACCGGCACCACGTCCGCCGCGTCGACGAGCACGTGACTCGCCCAGCCACCGACCTTGACCAGCGCGGCCACCCGGTTGCCGGCCAGAGCGGGCTCGACGCCCTCGCCGGTCGTGAGGACGGTGCCGACCAGGTCGTAGCCGGGCACGAACGGGAACGCCGGCTGGTCGTAGTACCGGCCGCGGCGCATCTGCTGCTCCGCGAAGGAGACCCCGGTCGCCTCCATCCGGATCAGGACCTGGCCGGGGCCCGCGGCGGGCACGGCTCCGTGCCGGATCTCCAGCCCTTCCGGCTCCACCTTGCCCGGCAGTACGACCTCGACGAGTCCTTCGGCGTTCATGACGACCTCCACTGCGCTCCGAGTTGGTTACTCGCTTTCGCGTTCGTTAGAAGTTATAACGCGATGTGAAGGGGAGAGTCAAGAAGTTCAGTGATACCTTCTAACTAGAACTTGAAGATCTATCTTCGCGAGCGCTAGCGCGCCCACGTACGTGCGTGTTCAGCGAACGCCCCGCTCCTCGTACTCAGTGCAGCGCGGCCTGCTCCGGGACGACCACCTGGTCGACCATGCGCTGGATCTGCTCCGCGGGGAGGGCAACCGCCATGGCCCAGTAATAGATGGCGAGGCTGAGGACCGTGACCGCCGCCAGGTCCCACCACAAGGGGAACCACGGATGCCTGAGGGGGCCGAAGTCGCTGGCGTAGACGACGAGGCCCATCCCGATCAGGTAGGCGGGGAGCCACTGGGCTGCACGCAGATCGAGTTGGGGAGTGACCGGGTTCATACTGAAGACGCGGTTGGCGATGAGGAGGACATAGCCGATCAGGATCGCGATGCCCAGTTTCCAGTCCGTGGTCCAGCCCGACCACAGGATCAGGAAGTTGGCGACGACGAAGGCCAACGGGGACATCCAGCCGCCGCCGGGCAACCGGTACGGACGGTCGACGTTCGGGAGACGGCGGCGGAAGACCCCGAAGGACAGGGGCGCACCGGCGTACATCAGCACGCTGGCACTGGTGATCAGCCCTACGAGCGAGCGCCAGCTCGGGAACGGCAGGAAGCACACACAGCCGACCACGAAGGCGGCGATGAGACCGACCCACGGCACCCCGCTCCGGTTGGTCGCCTCGAAGGCCGACGGCACATAGCCGTTGCGGCTGAGTCCGTAGGAGACCCGCGAGGAGCCGGTGATGTAGATCAGGCCGGTGCCCGCGGGCGAGACCACCGCGTCGAGGTAGAGGACCGTGGCCAGCCAGCCCAGACTGATGAGCGTGGCGACCTGCGCGAACGGACCGGTCAGGGTGTTGAAGGCGGCGGTGGCCCAGGTGCCCTGGATCTGGGAGGCGGGAAGCGCGGCGAGGAACGCGACCTGAAGCAGGATGTAGATGATCGCGCCGATGACGATGGAGCCGATCACCGCACGCGGGATGTCGCGTTTCGGGTTGGCGCTCTCACCGGCGAGCTGGTCGGCCTGTTCGAATCCGAGCAGCGCGAAGATGATGCCGCTGGAGGAGACCGCGGACAGGATGCCCTTGGCGCCGTAGGGGTTGAACCCGTCGGCGGCGGTGAAGTTGCCGACGTGGAACTGGGCGACGGCGAACACGAAGATCGTCAGCAGCGGGATGCCGACCTTCCACCAGGTCGCCGCGCTGTTGGTGTGGGCCAGCAGGCGGATGCTGAGGAAGTTGATGGCGGTGATCACCGCCATCAGCCCGACCGCGACGGCGATCCCGGAAGCGGTCAGGATGTGCTGGCCCCCCTGGGTCTTCAGCCAGCCGTTCGCCCATGAGTAGTGCTGGCCGTACGTGATCATGGCCAGCACCTCGATCGGTGCCACCGTGGCCGCCTGGAGCCAGGAGAACCAGCCGAACGACGCTCCGGCCGCGCCGCCGAACGCGTAGTGCGGGAAGCGGGCCGTACCGCCGGACACCGGGTACATGCCGCCGAGTTCGGCATGCACCAGGGCCAGGATGAGGATCGCGACGCCGCCGATCCCCCAGGAGATGATCGCGGCCGGGCCCGCCGCCGCGAGCGCACCCTGCGCGCCGAACAGCCAGCCGGAGCCGATGATCGACCCCTCCGAGGCCCAGATCAGCCCGATGAATCCGACTTCTCGCCTCAGGCCGGGAGGCCCGGCATGCGTGGCGGGTGCCGCTTCGGTAGTGCCCATGGCCCTCACCCCTGCACCAAAGGGGACGAACATCGCAATACGGCGATATTGATACTTTAACTTCCGAGTGATGCGAGCACGAGAGGCGCGGCGAGCCCGTTCCGCATCGACAACCATTGACATGCACGCAACATGCTTCCAACACTGAACCCCAAAGGTCCATACCTTCTCCGGCAGTTGAGAATGGAAGGGGTTCACCCATGCGACGTGTTACGCGTCTTCGCTGGGGCCTGTCCGTCCTGTTAGCCCTCGGCACGTGCACTCTGGGGCTGTTGCCCGTCGACACGGCGACGGCACAACCGTCCAGTCCCCGCCCCCTCTCCCCCGGCCTGGTCACCGCCATGCAGCGGGACCTCGGCCTCACCGCGTCGCAGGCCCGCACCAGGGGCGAGCGTGAGACCGCCGCCGCCGAACTCGCGCCGCGGGCCGAACGGGCGGCGGGGCGGACGTTCGGCGGTTCCTGGTACGACCCGGCGCGCGGCACCCTCGTCGTCGGAGTCACCGACACGGGCACCGCGGCGGCCGACGCCGTACGAGCCACCGGCGCCACGGTCGTACGGGTCGCGCACAGCGCCCGGACGCTGGACGCGGCCAAGGCCGCCCTCGACGACACCGCCACGTCGGACGGCGCCCCCACAGCCGTCCGCAGTTGGCATGTCGACCCCCGCACCAGCACCCTGGTGGCCGAGGTCCGAAAGGGCGCGGAACACAGCGCCGCGGTGACGGCGTTCCTGGCGCCCGCGCGCGAGGCGGGTCTGCTCACGGTCCACACCTCCGCGACCGCGCAGACGCCGCGCACGTTCTCCGCGGGCACCGTCGGCGGCGACCCGTACTACATCAACGGCAACACCCGCTGCTCCATAGGCTTCTCCGTGGTGGGCGGCTTCGTGAGCGCCGGGCACTGCGGCTCGGCCGGCAGCTCGGTGGCCGGCTGGGACGGCTCGGCGATGGGCACCTTCGCCGGATCGTCGTTCCCGGGCAACGACTACTCGTACATCCGGATCGGCAACGGCTGGTGGACCGTACCGGTGGTGCTCGGCTGGGGCACCGTCAGCGACGTACTGGTCCGCGGCTCGGCCGTGGCCCCCGTCGGCTCGTCCGTCTGCCGGTCAGGATCCACCACCCACTGGCACTGCGGCACCGTGCTGACCCAGAACGAGACCGTCAACTACAGCCAGGGATCCGTCTACGGCCTGACCGGCACCAGCGTCTGCGCCGAACCCGGTGACTCCGGCGGCTCGTTCATCACCGGCGACCAGGCCCAGGGCGTGACCTCGGGCGGCTGGGGCAACTGCACGAGCGGCGGCCAGACCTGGTTCCAGCCCGTGAACGAGATCCTCAGTACGTACGGAGTCACCCTCGTCACCGCCTGACCGCCACGGGCCGCGGGCCGAGCTCTCCCCGCTCGGCCCGCGGTCGGGGAGAAACGCTCCCGCGGTCACCGTCAGGTCACTGCTGACGAAGATCCTTCACCCGGCGGAGCTTGCCCAGTGAGCGCTCCAGGGTCTCCGGGTCGACGATCGCCACCTCGACGGTGACACCCACGCCGTCCTTGACGCCCTGGGCGATCGTCTTCGCGGCCGCCTCCCGCTGCTCGGCCCCTGCCCCGGGACGCGCCTCGACGCGGACGGTCATGTGGTCCATCCGGCCGCGCCGGGTCAGCTGCACCTGGAAGTGCGGGGCGACTCCGGGCGTGCGCAGCACGATCTCCTCGATCTGACTGGGGAAGACGTTCACACCACGCAGGATGATCATGTCGTCGGAGCGGCCGGTGATCTTCTCGATGCGGCGGAAGGCGGGCCGGGCGGTGCCGGGCAGCAGCCGGGACAGGTCGCGGGTCCGGTAACGGATGATCGGCAGGGCCTCCTTGGTGAGGGAGGTGAAGACCACCTCGCCCTCCTCGCCCTCGGGCAGCACGGCGCCGGTGAACGGATCGACCACCTCGGGGTAGAAGTGGTCCTCCCACACGTGCAGCCCGTCCTTGGTCTCGACGCACTCCTGCGCCACCCCCGGGCCGATCACCTCGGACAGGCCGTAGATGTCGACCGCGTGGATGTCCATGCGCTCCTCGATCTCACGGCGCATCGCCTCCGTCCACGGCTCGGCCCCGAAGATGCCCACCTGGAGGGAGGTCGTGCGCGGGTCGACGCCCTGCCTCTCGAACTCGTCGAGCAGCGTGAGCATGTAGGACGGGGTGACCATGATGATCTCGGGCTCGAAATCCTGGATGATCTGCACCTGGCGGGCCGTCATGCCGCCGGAGGCGGGGATCACCGTACAGCCGGCGCGCTCGGCGCCGTAGTGCGCGCCCAGGCCGCCGGTGAACAGGCCGTAGCCGTAGGAGATGTGCACCTTGTGCCCGCGTCGGCCGCCGGCCGCGCGGATGGAGCGGGCGATCATGTCGGCCCACATGGAGAGGTCGTGCTCGGTGTATCCGACCACCGTGGGGCGGCCCGTGGTGCCGCTGGAGGCGTGGATGCGCCGCACGTCCGCCATCGGGACGGCGAACATGCCGAAGGGGTACGTCTCCCGCAGATCCGCCTTGGTGGTGAAGGGGAACCGCGACAGGTCCTCCAGGGAGCGGCAGTCCTCGGGCTTGATCCCGGCCTCGTCGAACTTCCTGCGGTACAGCTCCACATTGTCGTACGCGTGCCGCAACGTCGCCCGCAGTCGGTCGAGTTGGAGCTCCCTCAGCTGTTCGCGGGTGAGGCGCTCGCCGTCGTCCAGCAGATCCTGGGGAAGCGGCTCTCCCAGGCGGGCCGGGCGGGGTCCCGTGGCCGCGCCGGCCGTCGCTGCGGTGTTCATCGCGACTCCTTCGTCGTCGTGCCTCTGATACTGCGGCTGCGTCCGCGGAACTCCGCGACCACCTCGTCGCCGCGCAGCACGCTCACGTCGTAGATGCCGCTGCGGCCGAACCGGGTGCGTTCCCGTGCCGTGGCCACCAGGACATCACCCTCGTACGCCGGGGCGACGAAGTCGATGTCGGCCCCGGCCGCGACGGTCACCGGTCCGTGGCTGTTGCAGGCACAGGCGAAGGCGGTGTCGGCGAGCAGGAACAGATAGCCGCCGTGGGCGATCCCGTGCCCGTTCACCATCGCCGGCGTCACGGTCATCCGGAGCACGGCGGTCCCTTCACCCTGCTCGAGAAGCTCGATGCCCAGCGCCCGGGACGCCTCGTCCGCGGCGAACATCGCCTCGGCGGGCGTCGCTCCGACCGAGGTCGCTCCTGTGGCCTGCGTCACCTTTTTCACCATCTTGTGTCCCGACCGAACATTCGGTTAGCGTGCGGCACGGCCTAGTAATCCAGCATCACCACTGCCTGTCAAGAGGTGGAACGCATGCCCCAGAACCTCCCCGAGCGTCCGCACTTCTTCGCCCGTCACCGCGCCCTACTGGAGCAGTCGGTCGCCGCCACCGCGAGCCGCGGCCACTGGACCCCGTATCCGGAGTCGCCCAGCAGGTCGGTGTACGGGGAGGACGCGGCGAAGGCGGGGGAAGCGGCCTTCCATGAGCGGCTGGGCGGTCACTTCGAGCTGCCCGGTCACCCGGCGAGCGGCACGACATCCGCCACGGAGACCTCCCCGTACGGCTTCCCGCTCGGTGTCACCTACCCCCGCCTCGCACCGGACGAGGCCGTGGCCGCCGCGCGGGCCGCCACCGGCCCCTGGCGTGCCGCGGGCCCCGACGCCCGGGCCGGTGTGGCGGCGGAGATCCTGGCCCGCCTGAACGCCGCGAGTTTCGAGATCGCGCACGCCGTGCAGCACACCACCGGCCAGGCCTTCGTGATGGCGTTCCAGGCGGGCGGACCGCACGCTCAGGACCGCGGACTCGAGGCGGTGGCGTACGCCTGGGCGGAGCAGAAGCGCCATCCGGGGGCGGCCCGCTGGAGCAAGCCGCAGCGCAAGGGCGGTCCGCTGCTGATGGACAAGAAGTTCACGCCGGTCGGACGCGGGGTGGCGTTGCTGATCGCCTGCAACACCTTCCCCACCTGGAACGGCTACCCCGGTCTGTTCGCCAGTCTGGTCACCGGCAACCCGGTCGTCGTCAAGCCGCACCCGGGCGCCGTCCTGCCCCTGGCGATCACCGTGCGGATCGCGCGCGAGGTACTGACCGAGGCAGGCTTCGACCCGAACGTGGTGATCCTCGCGGCGGAGGAGGCCGGGGAACGTACGGCCGCGGCGTACGCCCTCCACCCGGACGTACGGATCATCGACTTCACCGGCTCCACCGCCTTCGGCGACTGGCTGGAGACCCACGCCCGCCAGGCCGCCGTGTACACGGAGAAGGCGGGCCTGAACACCGTCGTCCTGGATTCGACGGACGACTACCGCGGACTGCTGGGCAACCTGGCCTTCTCGCTGTCCCTCTACAGCGGGCAGATGTGCACCACCCCGCAGAACCTCCTCGTCCCCCGCGAGGGCTTCGCCACCGACCAGGGCGTGAAGACCGCCGACGAATTCGCCGCCGACCTCGGCGCGGCGCTCGACAAACTGCTCGGCGACCCCGCCCGCGCGGCCGGCACACTCGGGGCGATCGTCAACGACGGGGTGCGGGAGCGACTGGAGGAGGCGGCCGGGCTCGGTCGTACGGTGCGGGCGTCCGCGCCGGTCGAGCACCCCGAGCACCCGGACGCGGTCGTCCGTACTCCGCTGGTGGCCCGGCTGGACGCGGACGCCGACCGGGAGATCTACACGCGCGAGTGGTTCGGTCCGATCTCCTTCGTGATCGGCACCGACTCCACCGAGCACGGTCTGCGGATCTTCCGGGAGACCGTGCGCGCGCACGGCGCGCTGACCGCCGCCGTCCACTCCACCGACGAGGACGTGCTCGCCGCCACCGAGCTGGCGGCCCTCGACGCGGGAGTGCATCTGTCGGAGAACCTCACCGGCGGCGTCTTCGTGAACCAGTCCGCCGCCTTCAGCGACTTCCACGGCAGCGCCGCCAACCCGGCGGCCAGCGCCACCCTCTCCGACCCCGCCTTCGTCACCGGCCGCTTCGCCACGCTCCAGTCGCGTCGGCCCGCCACCGCCGAGGAACACACCGAGGAGTCCGCAGATGCCTGACGAGGTCTTTCTGATCGACGGCGCCCGCACCCCGCAGGGCCGGTACGGGGGCGCACTGGCCTCCGTACGGCCGGACGACCTGGCGGCCCTGGTCGTCGGCGAGGCGGTGCGGCGCAGTGGGATCCCCGGCGAGGCCGTGGACGAGGTGATCCTCGGCGCGGCCAACCAGGCCGGTGAGGACAACCGGGACGTGGCCCGCATGGCCGTGCTGCTCGCCGGCCTCCCGCACACCGTGCCCGGTTACACCGTCAACCGGCTGTGCGCGTCCGGGCTGACGGCGGTCGCGAACGCGGCCCAGGCGATCCGGTCCGGGGAGGCCGGCCTCGTCGTCGCCGGCGGTGTGGAGTCGATGACCCGCGCGCCCTGGGTGATGGCCAAGCCCGGCACCCCGTGGGCCAAGCCGGGCGAGGTGTACGACACCTCGCTGGGCTGGCGCTTCACCAACCCGCGTTTCACGGCCATCGACCGGGCCGTGCCGGCGGGCGCGGGTCCGCAGACGGCCAAGGTGACCCTGTCGATGGGGGAGACCGCCGAAGAGGTCGCCGCGCTCGACGGCATCACCCGCGCCGACTCCGACGCCTTCGCGCTGCGCAGCCACCAGCGGGCGGTGGCCGCGCAGGAGGCCGGCCGCTTCGACCGCGAGATCGTGCCGGTGCGGATGAAGGACGGCGAGGTCACCCGGGACGAGGGCCCGCGCCCCGGTACGACCCTGGAGAAGCTCGGCACCCTGCGGACCATCTTCCGGCCGGACGGCATCGTCACGGCCGGTTCCTCCTCGCCGTTGTCCGACGGCGCCGCCGCGCTGGTGGTGGCGAGCGCGGCGGCCGTCGAACGGTACGGGCTCACCCCGCGCGCCCGGATCGTCACCGCCGCCTCGGCCGGCGTACAGCCGAATCTGATGGGGCTCGGCCCCGTCCCCGCCACCGAGAAGGCCCTTGCCCGGGCCGGCCTGGAGAGCGGCGACCTGGACGCGGTCGAGCTGAACGAGGCGTTCGCCGCGCAGGCACTCGCGGTGATGCGGCGGTTGAAGCTCGACGAGGAGAAGGTCAACGCCGACGGCGGTGCCATCGCGCTCGGCCATCCCCTCGGCTGTTCCGGCGCCCGCATCCTGCTCACGCTGATCGGCCGGCTGGAGCGCGAGGACGCCCGCCGGGGCCTGGCCACCCTGTGCGTGGGTGTCGGCCAGGGCGTCGCGATGCTCGTGGAGCGCGTATGAGTGCCCCCCGGACGAGTCCCCCGCTGGTCGAGGAGCGCGTATGAGCGCCATGTACGAGACCTTGTTGGTCGAGGAGCGCGACGACCGGGTCGTCGTCACCCTGCACCGCCCGGAAGCCCGCAACGCCATCAGCGGGCTGATGATCCGCGAACTGCACGCCGTGTGCGACCTGCTGGAACGTGACCCGAAGTTCCTGCTGCTGACCGGGCACGGCGGTGTCTTCGCGGGCGGCGCCGACATCGCGGAGCTGCTGCGACGCGGGCGCGACGAAGCCCTTCAGGGCATCAACAGCCGCCTGTTCGAGCGGGTGCGCAGACTGCCCATGCCGACCCTCGCCGCCGTCGACGGCTGGGCACTGGGCGGCGGCGCCGAACTCTCGTACGCCTGCGATCTGCGCATCGCGGGACCGGACGCGGTGTTCGGCAACCCGGAGCCGGGGCTCGGCATCCTCGCCGCGGCAGGGGCGTGCTGGCGGCTGCCCGAGCTGGTCGGCGAGTCGGTGGCCAAGCAGGTGCTGCTCGCCGGACGGAACCTGGACGCGCGGGCGGCGCTGGCGGCCGGGCTGGTCATCGATGTCGTACCGGCCGACCGACTCCTCGACGAGGCGCACGCGCTGCTGGACCGGATGGCCCGCTCCTCGGCCGCGGCCCTGCGCCTGACCAAGCTCGTGGTCGACTCGCCGGGCGCCCATCCGGTCGCCGACGACCTGGCGCAGGCCGTGCTGTTCGAAGGACAGGACAAGCGGGAGCGGATGACCCGCTTCCTGGAGAAGAGGAGCAGCGCATGAACACCGCCGCGACAGGCACCGCGCTCGCACCCTCCGTCGTGGGCGTGATCGGCGGCGGCCGGATGGGCGCCGGTATCGCCCAGTCGTTCGCGGCCGCGGGATCGTCCGTGACCGTCGTGGAGAGCGGTGAGCACGCCGCGGCCGCCGCGCTGGACCGGGTCGCCACCGGACTGACGCGGGCCGCCGAGCGCGGCAGGCTCGACGCGCCCGCAGAGGACGTACTCGGCCGGATCACCGTCGTCGGCTCGGTCGACGAGCTGCCGCGGACGTCCGACCTCGTCGTCGAGGCCGTCCCCGAGGACGCCTCGCTCAAGGCCCGGCTGCTCGCCGCCGCCGAGCGGACCCTGAGTCCGACGACCGTCCTGGCCAGCAACACCAGCTCCCTGTCGGTCACCGATCTCGCGTCGGCTCTCTCCCGCCCCGGGCGCTTCCTCGGCATGCACTTCTTCAATCCGGTACCGGCCTCCGAGCTGATCGAGATCGTCGTCGCCCCGGAGACCGAGGACGCGACCGTAGAGCTGGCGCTCGCCTGGACGCACGCCCTCGGCAAGAAGGACGTCGTCGTCAAGGACTCCCCCGGGTTCGCCAGCAGCCGCCTCGGCGTGGCGCTGGGCCTCGAGGCGATCCGCATGGTCGAGGAGGGAGTCGCGGGGCCGGAGGCCATCGACGACGCCATGCGTCTCGGCTACAAGCACCCCATGGGCCCGCTGCGCCTGACCGACCTGGTCGGACTGGACGTACGTCTCGCCATCGCCGAGCACCTGAACGCCACGCTCGGGGACCGCTTCGCGCCGCCGCGGCTGCTGCGTGACAAGGTCGCGCGCGGTGAGCTCGGGCGGAAGACCGGGCAGGGTTTCTACAGCTGGCCCTGAGCGGCCCCGGCCGCGCCTTGGCCCCGGGTCCCGCGCCCTGGTCCCGGGTTCTGGTCTCGTGCCCCGACCCCGGGCCCTGCCCGGCCGCACGAAAGTCTTGCCCGTCCGGAAGAAAACCGTCACACTGGAACCGAACGAATGGTCGGTAGGGAAGCTGGTATCGATGACCACGACACACTCCGCCGCCACCGGCGCCGACGGCGTCGGGCCGGCGGCCGAAGAGCGGCTCCAGGAGCACTTCGACGCGACCGTCGCGCGTGACCAGCGGGTCGAGCCGCGCGACTGGATGCCCGACGGCTACCGCAAGACGCTGATCCGGCAGATCGCGCAGCACGCGCACTCGGAGATCATCGGCATGCAGCCGGAGGGCGAGTGGATCACCCGCGCGCCGTCGCTGCGCCGCAAGGCCATCCTGTTCGCGAAGGTCCAGGACGAGGCAGGGCACGGGCTGTATCTGTACTCGGCGGCCGAGACCCTGGGCGCGGACCGCGCCGACCTCACCGAGCGGCTCATCGAGGGCCGGCAGAAGTACTCGTCGATCTTCAACTACCCCACCCTGAGCTTCGCCGACGTCGGCGTGATCGGCTGGTTCGTCGACGGCGCCGCGATCTGCAACCAGGTGCCGCTGTGCAGGAGTTCCTACGGCCCCTACGCGCGGTCCATGGTGCGGATCTGCAAGGAGGAGTCGTTCCACCAGCGCCAGGGGTACGAGCTGCTGCTGACCATGATGCGCGGCACCGACGCCCAGCGGGCGATGGTGCAGGACGCGGTGGACCGCTGGTGGTGGCCGTCGCTGATGATGTTCGGACCGCCCGACGACAACTCCCCCAACTCGGCCCAGTCCATGGCCTGGAAGATCAAGCGCCACAGCAACGACGAACTGCGCCAACGCTTCGTGGACATGACCGTCCCGCAGGCCGAGAAGCTGGGCGTCGTCCTGCCCGACCCCGAGCTGCGCTGGAACGAGGAGCGCGGACGCCACGACTTCGGCACCCCGGACTGGGACGAGCTGATGCGGGTCATCAAGGGCGACGGACCGTGCAACGCCGAGCGGATCTCCCGGCGGCGGACGGCCCACGAGGAGGGCGCCTGGGTCCGTGAGGCGGCCACCGCCCACGCGGCCAAGCAGAGCGAGCGAGCCCGGAAGGAAGCGGCGGCATGAACGACATCGACGGCAAGAAGGACGGCTGGCCGCTGTACGAGGTGTTCGTACGGGGCAAGCGCGGACTGAACCACGTACACGTCGGCTCGCTGCACGCCGCCGACGACGCGATGGCCCTGACCCACGCCCGTGACCTGTACACGCGTCGCAACGAGGGCGTGAGCATCTGGGTGGTGCGCTCGGAGTACATCGCGGCCTCCACCCGCGACGAGAAGGACCCGTTCTTCGCGCCGAGCGCCGACAAGGTCTACCGCCATCCGACCTTCTACGACATCCCCGACGACGTCCCGCACATCTGAGGAGCAGGGCATGAGTGACGACCACGTCTACCTGACCCTCGCCGAGGGACACGAGGACGACACCCGCTGGGCGTACGGCACCGGCTTCGAGGACCCCCTGCACGGGGTCGACACCACCGTGCCGGACGGGCTGGACGCCGCGGAGCTGGCGGCCTCCTGCGTCGTGCTCGCCGACGACGCGCTCGTGTGCGCCCAGCGACTGGCCGAGTGGACCACCCGTGCCCCCGAGCTGGAGGAGGAGGTGGCGCTCGCCAACATCGGCCTCGACCTGCTCGGTCAGGCCCGCCTGCTCTACGCGCGCGCCGGCCAGGTCGACGGCACGGGCCGCGACGAGGACGCCTACGCCTACTTCCGCGACGCCGACGACTTCCGCAACGTACGCCTGGCCGAACTCCCCAACGGGGACTTCGCGTTCTCCGTCGTGCGGCTCCTGGCGCTGTCCAGCTGGCGGCTCGCCCACTTCGAGCGGCTCGCCGCGCACCCCGACCCGGTGCTCTCCGCCATCGCCGCGAAGGGCGTCAAGGAACTGGCCTACCACCGCCAGTACGCGGCCGAGTGGGCCGTGCGACTCGGCGACGGTACGGCGGAGTCCCACCGCAGGACGCGTACGGCGCTGGAGCGGGTCGCCCCGTACCTGGGCGAGTTGTTCACGGCCTACGACGTACGGGACGAGGTCGTCGCCGTGCTGCGCCAGGTGACCGAGGCGGGCGGACTGCCCATGCCGGTGTACCGGCCGCTGCCCGGCTCCGGACGCGCGGGCGAGCACACCGAGCATCTGGCGCCGCTGCTCGCCGAGTTGCAGAGCGTGGCCCGCGCCCACCCGGAGGCGACATGGTGAGCGTGCTGACCGACGTACGACGGGCCCGGCACATCGCCGAACAGGTGCCGGACCCCGAACTGCCCATGCTCACGCTCGCCGACCTGGGCGTGCTGCGCGAGGTGTCGCTCAACCCCGACGGCACGGTCGTCGCGAGCCTCACGCCGACCTACTCGGGCTGCCCGGCGATGGCCGAGATGCGCGCCGACGTGGCCGCGCGGCTCGCCGCCGCCGGGTACGAGCGCGTCGAGATCCGTACCGTCCTCGACCCGCCGTGGACCAGCGACTGGATCACCCCGGCGG
>LRTP01000284.1 GCA_001550305.1 Streptomyces diastatochromogenes | reverse complement strand
CCCAGGCCTCGTCCGTGACCCCGCCGGCCGCGTCCGCGATGCGGGTGCCCTGCTCGGTCAGCTCCAGGGCGGCGCGCTCGGCGTCGGTGAAGACCGTGGCCTCCCGCCAGGCCGCGACCAGGTTGAGGCGCTGCTGGGTCTCCCCGGCGTGCGTGGCGTCCTTGGTGTGCATGTCGGTGCAGAAACCGCAGCCGTTGATCTGGCTGGAGCGGATCTTCACCAGCTCCTGGGTCGCGGCCGGGAGCGTCGAGTCCGCAATCACCTTGTTGGCAGAGTTGATGTGCTTCAGCACCTTCCCCGCGAGCGGGTTGCCGAAGAAGTTGAGACGCGATTCCACGGTGATCTCCTTGCAGTGTTGTGGATACACGACTATTGACCGGGGTGACCGAAGGCGTGTGACAGCGCCTCTGTGTGGCCTGAGTCTCATCCGTTCGGTTGTGGATACCCCTCGTGCCAGGTGAAGCCCGGGAGACGGGTGTCGGCGGCCGCGCCGCCGCGGTGCACATGCCACTCTTGCGGGCGGCAGCACACCCTTGTTGTGGCGCGGTGCGCAGGGACGACGCAACCTCAGTGACTCCGGTCGTGCCACCTCCCCACGACGGACAGCGGCTGCGGAGTGGGAACCAGGCGCGTGGTCGACGACTGGCCCCTGTGGTGGCCCGGAGTGCGGCGGGTGCGCCGCGTCGATGACCAGTCGGGGGCGTTCCTGTTGCGCTCGCTGCTGCCGTTCGACCTCGACCATCGCCCGCTGTTCCGCGCCAACCACTATCTCCTGACGTACCGGGGACACCGTGGTCTGAAGGCATGGCTGGACGGCGGTCAGGAGGCTCGCCGCGCACACGACGAGGAGCGGCGGTCGGGTACCCGTTCCGAATGAGACCCTCGGCTCACTCGGAACGGGTACCGGCGCGCTGCGCCGACGCGGACGTCGAAATCGCGGTGTGAACGGAGCCGTCAGCCCCGGTCCAGGATCGCCGTGAGGGCCTCCCGCAGTGCCGTCTCGGGGCTCGCCGACGGGCCCTCGGAGCGCCAGGCGACGAATCCGTCGGGGCGGACCAGCACCGCTCCGTCCTCGGTGACGCCGTGCACCTCCGCCCAGTCCGTGTCGCTCGCGGGGGAGAGCTCCGCGTCGGCGCCGCTGCCGATCCGGTACGCGTCGAGCGGGACGGACAGCCGCTGGGCGACGTCCTTCGCCGCGCTGTGCCACTTGTCCGACGAGGTCAGGAGCACCATGGACCGCTCGTACAGGTCGAGGGTGGAGACCCGGGTGCCGGCGCGGTCCAGCCACATGTGCGGTGCCCGGCTGCCGGGTTCGCCGGTCAGGCGCAGGCCGTCGGGGACGATCGGCGCCGACTGGTCGGCGCCCAGGACCGCGCCGCGCGGATAGCGGTAGGCCAGCGCCACGTTGAGGATGCCGCCCTTCTTGCCGCCGGGGCCGGCGGCTCCCGGGGCGGGGATGTACCCGGGGTGGCTGTGCTCGACCGAACGCGACGAGGCGCGGGCGCTGGTCGCCTCCGCGACCGGGCGGCGCTCGGCGTCGTAGGACTTCAGCAGTCCGGGACCCGCCCAGCCGCCCAGCACCGCGGCCAGTTTCCAGGCGAGGTTGTGCCCGTCCTGGATTCCGGTGTTGGAGCCGAACGCACCGGTGGGGGACATCTCGTGGGCCGAGTCGCCGGCCAGGAACACCCTGCCGTCCGAGTAGCGCTCGGCGACCCGCTCGGCGGCGTGCCAGGCGGCCCTGCCGGTGATCCGCACATCGAGATCGGGCACGCCCACGGCACGTCGGATGTGGTCCGCGCACCGCTCGTCGGTGAACTCCTCCAGGGTCTCGCCGTGTTCGGGGTGCCAGGGCGCGTGGAAGACCCAGTGCTCCTCGTTGTCGACCGGCAGGAGCGCCCCGTCGGCCTCCGGGTTGGTCAGGTAGCAGACGATGAAGCGCCGGTCGCCGACGACGTCCGCGAGGCCCCGGGAGGTGAATGTGACGCTCACGTTGTGGAAGAGGTCACCCGGTCCGCTCTGTCCGATGGCGAGCCGCTCGCGGATCGGGCTGCGCGGACCGTCCGCCGCGACCAGGTAGTCCGCGCGGACGGTGCTGTGCTCGCCCGTCTCCCGGCTCTTGAGCTGCGCGGTGATCCCGTGCGCGTCCTGCTCGAACGACAGCATCTCGGTGGAGAAGCGCAGGTCCCCGCCCAGTTCCCGGGCGCTCTTCAGCAGCACCGGCTCCAGGTCGTTCTGGCTGCACAGGCACCACGCGCCGGGGCTGAAGCGGGCGAGCCCGCCGCCCGGGTCGATCTCCTTGAACAGCCACTCACCGGCGTCGCCCACCAGCGTCGGCGTCTGCATGATGCCGTGGTTCTCCGCCAGGACCGAGGCGGCCTCCTCGATGCGCCGCTGCACCCCGGCCACCCGGAACAGCTCCATCGTGCGCACGTTGTTGCCGCGTCCACGCGGATGGATCGAGGTGCCCGAATGGCGTTCGACCAGCAGGTGGGGCACACCGAGCCGGCCCAGGAACAGCGAGGTGGACAGACCCACCAGGGAGCCGCCGACGATGAGGACCGGCGTGTGCTGACCGACCTCGCCGGCCTCTTCCAATCGGTTCATTGATTGCCTCCAGCGTCACGCGCGAGGTGAGTCAGGGATGGGATGCCGGCCGCTTTGAACGGCCATCAGTTTCCATGCCCTGTGCGGAGAGGATCGCGCGCTCCGGGCACCCGGATGGCACACAGTTCACTCGTCCGCACCGGCGGGCTCGCGCGCCTCGGGGGTCGCGTCAACGATCGGCACATGGCGACCCCGGTCTTTGGGACACGGCGGTCGTTCCTGACCTTCCGTGAAGAAGAGAAGAGGTGTGCCGGATGACTACTTCGGGACGTATATCGCAATCGGCGTTCGACGGCTCCAGACTTCGGGTGATCCTGCTGCTCGACCTGTACGAAGGAGCCCAGGAGCAGTTCCTCGACGCGTACGAGCACATGCGCAATCAGGTCGCGTCCGTTCCCGGACACCTCAGCGACCAGCTCTGCCAGTCGATCGAGAACCCCTCGCAGTGGCTCATCACCAGCGAATGGGAGAGCGCCCCGCCCTTCCTCGCCTGGGTGAACAGCGAGGAGCACGTCGAGACGGTCCGGCCGATGCACAACTGCGTCCGGGACACCCGCTCGATGCGCTACAGCATCCTTCGGGAGACCAGTCCCGCCCAGCCGCACGGCAAGAAGTCGGCCAAGGCGGGCATGCAGGTCGAGGCCCGGGTGGGCGAAGGTGTGGCACGCCATGCCCTCACCTTCACCGTCAAGCCGGGTACCGAGTCGAAGGTCGCGGAGATCCTCGCCGGGTACGAGTCCCCCCAGGCCCAGGTCGACGACACCACGCGGCTGCGGCGCACCTCCCTCTTCATGCACGGCAACCGTGTCGTGCGTGCGGTGGAGGTGGAGGGCGACCTCATGGCGGCACTGCGTCACGTCGCCCGTCAGCCCGAGGTACGGGCGGTCGAGGAGGCCATCAACCCGTACCTGGAGCAGGACCGGGACCTGAGGGACCCCGACTCGGCGCGGGTCTTCTTCACCCGGGCCGCGCTGCCGTCCGTGCACCACGTGACGTCCGGCCGCAAGGCACCCGAGGACGTGCGCCGTCACGCGCTCTACTACCCGGCCAAGCCAGGCTGCGGGATGGAGCTGGCCAGGTTGCTCGCCCACCAGGACGAAGCCGCGGCGGAGGACCCGAAGAGCCCGGTGTACCGGAGCACGGTCTTCCAGCGCGACGACATCGTGGTGCGTCTCATCGACGTGACGAGCGAGCTGGACGCGGACCCCGTCGCCGCGCTCGGTGTCAAGGGCGCGAAGAAGGCCGCGGAGCTGGAGCGTCTCCTCGACGGTGCCGCGATCGGCGTCGAGGGCTCCCTGGAGACGGAACGCAACATCAACCGCCTCCTGTCGCACGTCGACATGATGCCCGTCACCGACCGCTCGGCGGATTCCTGACAGAGGGCCGCGGCTCCGTCCGCGGCCCTCCCTCCCCGGACGTCACTGCCCCACCCGGAGGTATCAAGCATGTTCAAGAAGCATCCACGCATCGTGGACCTGAGCGAGACGGAACCCAACCGCAGGCGCGGAGGCGACATCCGGGCCATGCTCACGCCCGCCACGGCGGGGTCCACCAGCGGCTTCATGGGCCTGGCCCTCATCCAGCCCGGCGAGCGCATCGGTGAGCACTACCACCCGTACTCCGAGGAGTTCGTGTACGTCGTCAACGGCGCCCTCGAAGTGGACCTGGACGGCGACAGCTTCGCCCTGCGGCCCGATCAGGGTCTGCTGATCCCGATCAACATGCGGCACCGCTTCCGCAACGTCGGCGACACGGAAGCCCGCATGGTCTTCCACCTGGGCCCGCTCGCTCCGCGTCCGAGCCTCGGCCACGTCGACACGGAGGTGACCGACGACACCGCGCCCGGCCCCGAGTTCGCCACCGCCGGGGCGGACCTGTCCGCGCCGGACCACGGACAGCCGTCCGAGCGAAGTGGGGCCATAAAGTGACCCGGCGGGTGGCCGTCACCGGTGTCGGTGTGGTCGCTCCGGGCGGCACCGGGGCGACGGCGTTCTGGGACCTCCTGTCCAACGGCCGCACCGCGACCCGTGGCATCTCGCTGTTCGACCCGGCGGGCCTGCGTTCCCGCATAGCCGCCGAATGCGACTTCGACCCGCTCGCGCACGGCCTCGACCCGGAGCTGAGCGAACACGCCGACCGGTACATCCAGTTCGCCGTGGTCGCGGCCGGGGAAGCCGTCCGGGACTCCGGACTCGACACCGGCAAGGAGGACCCCTGGCGGGTCGCGGTCTCCCTGGGCAGCGCCGTCGGCGGCACCACCCGCCTGGAACACGACTACGTCCAGGTCAGCGAACGGGGCCGGCGGTGGGACGTGGACCACCGCGCGGCCGACCCGCAGCTGCACCTGGCGTTCTCGCCCAGCACGCTGGCCTCGGTCGTCGCCGAGGAGTTCGGTGCCCAGGGACCGGTGCAGACCGTCTCCACCGGCTGCACCTCCGGACTCGACGCGGTCGGCTACGCCTTCCACACCATCGAGGAGGGCCGGGCGGACGTCTGCATAGCCGGGGCGTCGGACTCTCCGATATCCCCGATCACCATGGCCTGCTTCGACGCCATCAAAGCCACCTCACCCGACAACGACGACCCCGAGCACGCCTCCCGGCCCTTCGACGCCCACCGCAACGGCTTCGTCATGGGCGAGGGCGGCGCGGTACTGGTCCTGGAGGAGTACGAGCACGCCCGAGCCCGCGGCGCGCACATCTATTGCGAGATAAGCGGCTACGCCACCTACGGCAACGCCTACCACATGACCGGTCTGACCAGCGAGGGGCTGGAGATGGCCCGGGCGATCGACACCACGCTCGACCAGGCCCGCCTCGACCCCACCCTGATCGACTACGTCAACGCGCACGGCTCGGGCACCCGACAGAACGACCGGCACGAGACCGCCGCGGTCAAGCGGTCCCTGGGCGAGCACGCCTACAAGACGCCCATGAGCTCCATCAAGTCCATGGTGGGGCACTCGCTGGGCGCGATCGGCGCGATAGAGGTCGTCGCCTGCGTCCTCGCCCTGAAGCACCAAGTGGTGCCGCCCACGGCGAACTACGAGACTCCCGACCCCGAGTGCGACCTGGACTACGTGCCGCGCACCGCACGCCCGCGGAAGCTGAGCAACGTGCTCTCCGTGGGCAGCGGATTCGGCGGATTCCAGTCCGCGGTGCTCCTGAGCGGGCCGGGTGGGAGGAACCGATGACCACTCAGCGCACTCAGCGCCCCCGGCGCGCGGCCATCACCGGCATCGGTGTGATCGCGCCCAACGGACTGCGCGCCGACGCGTACTGGAAGTCCGTCAGAGAAGGCCTCGTCGTCCTGGACCGGATCACCCGCGAGGGATGTGAGCACCTGCCGCTCCGTATCGCGGGCGAGGTCCGGGCCTTCGACGCCGCGGCCCTCATCGAGGAGCGGTTCCTCGTCCAGACGGACCGCTTCAGCCACTTCGCGATGGCGGCGACCGTGCTCGCCCTCGACGACGCCGGCCTCGGCCACGGTGATCCCGCGGACCCGTACGACATCGGCGTGATCACCGCCGCCGGATCGGGCGGCGGCGAGTTCGGACAGCGCGAGCTCCAGAAGCTGTGGGGCCAGGGATCCCGGTACGTGGGCCCGTACCAGTCCATCGCCTGGTTCTACGCCGCCAGCACCGGCCAGATCTCCATCCGGGGCGGCTTCAAGGGACCGTGTGGAGTGGTCGCGAGCGACGAGGCGGGTGGCCTTGACTCCATCGCGCTCGCCGCCCGGGGTGTACGGCGCGGCACCGGCGCGGTGGTCGTCGGATCCGCGGAGGCCCCCCTCGCCCCGTACTCGATGGTGTGCCAGCTCGGATACCCCGAGATCAGCACCGCCGAGGATCCCGGTCAGGCCTATCGGCCCTTCACCGCGGGAGCGCGCGGCTTCGCGCCCGCGGAGGGGGGAGCCATGCTCGTCGTGGAGGACGAGACCCGCGCCCGTGAGCGCGGGGCGGCCGTCCGGGCCATCGTGGCCGGCCATGGGGCCACGTTCACCGGAGCCTCCCGTTGGGAGCGGTCCAGAGAGGGTCTCGCCCACGCGATCCGTGGCGCCCTCGACGAGGCCGGCTGCGCTCCGGAGGAGATCGACGTCGTGTTCGCCGACGCCCTGGGCGTGCCGGAGGCGGACCGCGCCGAAGCCCTGGCCATTGCCGACGCCCTCGGTAAGCACGGCACCCGGGTCCCCGTCACGGCGCCCAAGACGGGCATCGGGCGGGCCTACTGCGGGGCACCCGTGCTGGACACCGCGGCCGCGGTGCTCGCCATGGAGAACGGTCAGGTACCCCCCACCCCCAACGTGTTCGACATCTGCCACGACCTCGACCTGGTGATGTCGAGCGCTCGTCCCACCGAGCTGCACACGGCCCTGGTCCTCAGCAGGGGACTGATGGGCTCCAACGCGGCGCTGGTAGTGCGCCGTGGCGGCGACTCCGCCCGATAGGACCGGGCGGGAAGGAGAACAGACTCATGATCACCACCGAAGTGACCCTCATCGAACTGGCCTCGCTGATGAAGAAGGCGGCCGGTGTCTCCGTCGACCCCAAGGACCTCGAGAAGTCGTCCGACTCCCCGTTCGGCACCCTCGGCCTCGACTCCCTCGGCCTGCTCGGCATCGTCGGTGAGCTGGAGAACCGGTACAGCCAGCCGCTGCCCCCCGACGCCGAGCGCTGCAAGACCCCCCGTGAGTTCCTCGACCTCGTCAACAACACCCTCAAGGCTGGAGCCTGAAAGTGGCAGGACACACCGAGAACAGCATCACCATCGACGCCCCTCTCGACCTCGTCTGGGACATCACCAACGACATCGAGAACTGGCCGCAGCTCTTCAGCGAGTACGCGTCCCTGGAAGTGCTCTCCCGCGACGGCGACACGACGAAGTTCCGCCTGACCATGCACCCGGACGAGAACGGCAAGGTCTGGAGCTGGGTCTCGGAGCGGACCGTGGACCGCGCCAGGCGGACGGTCCGCGCCCGCCGCGTCGAGACGGGCCCCTTCGACCACATGAACATCCGGTGGGAGTACGAGGAGACCCCCGAGGGCACCCACATGCACTGGGTGCAGGACTTCGCGATGAAGCCCGAGGCCCCGGTCGACGACGCCTGGATGACGGACAACATCAACCGCAACTCCCGCGTCCAGATGGAGCTCATCCGGGACCGGATCGAGAAGGTCGCCCGCGACCGTCAGAACGCGCCGATGCCCGGCTGACAGCCGGAACTCAGGAAGGACAACCGATGCACCACGCCCTCATCGTCGCGCGCATGGCGCCCGACTCGGCCCCGGCGATCGCCGATGTGTTCGCCGCCTCCGACCGCGGTGAACTCCCGCACCTGATCGGCGTCAAGCGGCGCAGCCTCTTCCAGTTCGGTGATGTGTACATGCACCTCATCGAAGCCGACAAGGACCCGGCGCCCGCCATCGCGAAGGTGGTCGGACACCCCGAGTTCCGGAGCGTCAGCGAGCAGCTGTCGGCGTACGTCAGCGCGTACGACCCGCAGACGTGGCGCAGCCCCAAGGACGCCATGGCCCAGTGCTTCTACCGCTGGGAGCGGGACGCCGTCTCCTGAGGCGAACGCCCGGACACAACCCGAGGCCGCCGACCCCGCGATGGACGCGGAGCCGGCGGCCTCGGGTTTTTCCCGGTGCGCCGGGAAGGCCGGATCAGCTGGGGATCGTGCACTCGAAGGCGTGCAGATACGCGTTGACCGGACGGAACTCGTCGATGACGAGCCCCGCGTCCGTCAGCCGGTCGACCATGCTCTGCCGGGTGTGCTTCGCACCGCCGACATTGAGGAGCAGCAGCAGGTCCATGGCCGTGGTGAACCGCATCGACGGGGTGTCGTCCACGAGGTTCTCGATGACGACGACGCGGGCACCGGGCCGCGCCGCCTTGCGGATGTTGGCCAGCGCCCTGCGGGTGCTGTCGTCGTCCCACTCCAGGATGTTCTTGATGATGTACAGGTCCGCCTGGACCGGGATGTCCTCACGGCAGTCCCCGGCCACGACGCGCACCCGCTCGGCCAGCGAACCGCCGCCGCGCAGCCGGGGATCGGCGTTCTGCACCACTCCCGGCAGGTCGAGCAACGTGCCGTGCATCCCGGGGTGCTTCTCCAGCAGGCTGACCAGGACCTGGCCCTGACCGCCGCCGATGTCCGCGACCGAGGACACGCCTCGCAGATCGAGAAGGTTCGCCACGTCCCGCGCCGACTGCTCGCTGGACGTCGTCATGGCCCGGTTGAACACGTACGCCGACTCCGGGGCCTCTTCGTTGAGGTAGTCGAAGAACTCCCGCTCGTACACGTCCTCGAAGACGTTCCGGCCGGAGCGCACCGCCTCGTCGAGCTTCGGCCAGACGTTCCACGTCCACGGCTCGGTGCACCACAGGGCGATGTAGCGGAGGCTGTGCGGGTCGTCCTCGCGCAGCAGACGGGACATCTCCGTGTGCGCGAAGGTGCCGTCCGGGAGTTCGGTGAAGACCCCCTGGCAGGACAGCGCGCGCAGCAGCCGCCGCAGGGTCTTCGGCTGGGCCTTCACCGTCGCCGCCAGGTCCTCCACGCGCATGGGCGTGTCGCCCAGGGCGTCCGCCACGCCGAGGCGGGCGGCCGCCCGTACGGCGGCGGCGCAGGCCGCTCCGAAGGCGAGCTCCCGCAGCCGCATGGACGGCGGTGGGGGAGCCGGGTCGACCGTGCTCGGGGGAGCCGGATCAACAGTGGTCATCGTGGTGCCTCGCTTCTGGGGTCGTGCTGGTGGGGGGTGGGGGAGGGGTCAGCACAGTCCGGCGGGCTCGGAGTGCGCGCAGGTGTTGTCGTGGAAGGTGTTGCGCTTGCCCTTGGCGCGGTCGCGGTTGGCGAGGTCGGCCTTGCCGTTGCGCTGCGCCAGGTTGTTGCGGATCTCGTTGTGCTCGTTGATGGCGCCCACGAAGCTCTTGAACAGAACGATGCCGCCGGACAGCGGGGAGGTGCCCACGTTGTCCTCGACCCTGTTCTCCGCCACCAGTGTCCTCTCGGCGCCGGTGAGGACGATCCCGGAGCCCTGCAGGAAGGGCAGACGGGGGGTCTTGGGGCAGTACTTGTTGTTGGCGTGGACGTAGTTGCGGACCACGCTCAGCGCCCCGACGTGCGGCTTGTTCTCGTCGCCCACGACGAACACCGCGGCGCAGTTGCCGGTCGCCTCGTTGTGATCGACGGTCAGGTTCCGCAGCCGCCGGACCGTGACGCCGATCCGGTTGCCGGTCAGAAGGTTGTGACTGACGACCGTCCCCAGGGTGTCCCGGGCGCCCTCCTCGGTGCTCACCGTGTTGGACAGGAACAGTCCGGCGTCGCCGTTGTTCCGGGCGAGGTTGTCGCGGAACACCCCGCGCACGGAGCGCTCCTGGGCGATGCCCCACTGGCCGTTCTTCTCGGCGACCACTCCCTGGACCGTCAGCCGGTCGGTGCCCGACGCCCACAGGCCGTGCTTGGCGAAGCCTCTGAGGGTCAGTGAGCTGATGGTGACGTCCTTGACGCGCTTTTTGTCCGTTCCGGTGACGCAGATCCCGTCGCCGGCCTTGGCGCAGCTGCCGGAGGCCTTGCCCGGCACGATGACGGTGGAGCGCGCACCGTAGCCGCGCAGCGTCAGGTTCGACACCGTGACGCGGACACTCTCGTGGTAGGTGCCGGGGGAGAGGACGACGGTGTCCCCCGGGTGTGCGGAATTCACGGCCTGCTGGATCGAGCCGCCGGGTTTGACCCAGTGCACCGTCGGGTGCTCGATCGACGGGGCGGCACCCAGCACCGACGCCGTGACGGCTGCGGTGCAGGCGAGGTAGGCCATCTGTCGTTTCGTCATAGGCCGAAGCTAAGAGCGGGTGTTCCGGCCCGCCACCGCTGATCACCCAGGTGGACCGCCGATGTCACCTGCCTGCGCGCGTAAGGGTGAGCCGTCGGAGGCAGCGGCGTCGGCGGACACGCGACCGCCCCGGCCGGAGAACCCGGCCGGGGCGGTGCGGTGGTGACGCGTGGGCGCCGACGGTGTGTCAGGCGAGGGTCGCGAGCGTCGCGTTCCAGGTGGCCGAGGGGCGCATGACGGTCGCGGCCTTGGCCGGGTCGGGCTGGTAGTAGCCGCCGATGTCGGCGGGCTTGCCCTGGACCGCGAGCAGCTCGTCGACGATCGTCCGCTCCTGCGCGGTCAGCGTCTCGGCGAGCGGGGCGAACGCCTTGGCGAGGTCCGCGTCGTCGGTCTGCTTGGCCAACTCCTGCGCCCAGTACAGGCCCAGGTAGAAGTGGCTGCCGCGGTTGTCGATGCCGCCGACGCGACGGGTCGGCGACTTGTCCTCGTTGAGGAAGGTCGCCGTCGCGCGGTCGAGGGTGTCGGCGAGCACCTGGGCGCGCGCGTTGCCCGTGCTCTGCGCGAGGTGCTCGAAGCTGGCCGCGAGGGCGAAGAACTCGCCCAGGCTGTCCCAGCGCAGGTAGTTCTCCTTGACCAGCTGCTGGACGTGCTTCGGGGCGGAGCCGCCGGCACCCGTCTCGAAGAGGCCGCCACCCGCCATCAGCGGAACGACGGAGAGCATCTTGGCGCTGGTGCCCAGCTCCAGGATCGGGAACAGGTCGGTCAGGTAGTCACGCAGGACGTTGCCGGTGACCGAGATGGTGTTCAGGCCCTTGCGGATGCGCTCCAGGGAGAACTTCGTCGCCTCGACCGGGGACAGGATCTTGATCTCCAGGCCCTCGGTGTCGTGCTCCGGCAGGTACGCGTTGACCTTCTCGATCAGCTGCGTGTCGTGGGCGCGGGTCTCGTCCAGCCAGAACACCGCCGGGTCGCCGGTGGCGCGGGCGCGGGTGACGGCCAGCTTCACCCAGTCCTTGATCGGGTCGTCCTTGGTCTGGCAGGCGCGGAAGATGTCGCCTGCGCCGACGGCCTGCTCCAGGACCACGTTGCCGGCCTGGTCGGCGAGGCGGACCGTGCCGGTGGTGGGGATCTCGAAGGTCTTGTCGTGGCTGCCGTACTCCTCGGCCTTCTGCGCCATCAGACCGACGTTCGGCACCGAGCCCATGGTGGACGGGTCGAAGGCGCCGTGGGCGCGGCAGTCGTCGATGACGACCTGGTAGACGCCGGAGTAGCTGCTGTCCGGGAGGACGGCGAGGGTGTCGGCCTCCTGGCCGTCCGGGCCCCACATGTGGCCGGAGGTGCGGATCATCGCCGGCATGGAGGCGTCGACGATCACGTCGGAGGGGACGTGCAGGTTGGTGATGCCCTTGTCCGAGTCGACCATCGCGAGGGCCGGGCCCTCGGCGAGCTCGGCGTCGAAGGACGCCTTGATCTCGGCGCCCTCGGGCAGCGCCTCCAGGCCCTTGAAGATGCCGCCCAGCCCGTCGTTCGGGGTCAGACCGGCGGCGGCGAAGGTCTCGCCGTACTTCGCGAACGTCTTGGGGAAGAAGGCGCGTACGACGTGGCCGAAGACGATCGGGTCGGAGACCTTCATCATCGTGGCCTTGAGGTGCACGGAGAACAGCACGTCCTCGGCCTTGGCACGGGCGATCTGCGCCGTGAGGAACTCGCGCAGAGGCGCGACGTGCATGACGGACGCGTCGACGACCTCGCCCGCGAGGACGGGTACCGACTCGCGCAGCACGGTGGTGGAGCCGTCGTCGCCCGTCAGCTCGATGCGGAGCGAGCCCGCCTCGGAGATCACCGTGGACTTCTCGGTGGAGCGGAAGTCGTCGGCGCCCATGGTGGCGACGTTGGTCTTGGACTCGGGGGTCCAGGCGCCCATGCGGTGCGGGTGGGTCTTGGCGTAGTTCTTGACCGACGCGGGGGCGCGGCGGTCGGAGTTGCCCTCGCGCAGGACCGGGTTCACGGCGGAGCCCTTGACCTTGTCGTAACGGGCGCGGATGTCGCGCTCCTCGTCCGACTTCGGGTCGTCCGGGTAGGCCGGGAGCGCGTAGCCCTGCTCCTGGAGCTCGGCGACCGCGGCCTTCAGCTGCGGGATCGAGGCCGAGACGTTCGGCAGCTTGATGATGTTGGCCTCGGGCGTCTTGGCCAGGTCACCGAGCTCAGCGAGGGCGTCGGGAACGCGCTGCCCCTCCTCGAGGAACTCGGGGAAGAGCGCGAGGATGCGCCCGGCCAGCGAGATGTCACGGGTCTCCACAGTGACACCCGCCTGCGAGGCGTACGCCTGGACCACCGGCAGGAACGAATACGTCGCCAGGGCCGGGGCCTCGTCAGTGTGCGTGTAAATGATGGTCGAGTCAGTCACCGGGTGCTCCGCTCCACGTCTGCAACATTGCTCGACATCAAGATATCTCGTGAGCGACCCCGACTCGACAGGGGTCCGCCCGCCATCGCCGTGAACGGGAGGCGGCACGCCGCAGGCACCCGCCCTCGACGCCCTCACACTCCTGCGGGACGAACGCCCACGTGTACCGGCCCGTCCTTCCGAACCACAGCGAACCATGAGATATCGCACGAGAGCGACGGCCCCCACGGCCCCCACGGCCGCGCCGGTCGACGCCACCGCGCCCCGCGCATGGGCGAAAAGTCGCGGGTCGCCCCGGCGCGCCCGCTGCCGGAGCACGCCGGGGTGACCGTCCGTGTCGCGTGCTCCGCCGAGTGTCACCGGGGCTCCTTCGCGAGCACCGAGCACCGAGGACCGCATCGCCGTCGCCTCCGAGGTCTCGGGGGCGCGATCGGCCCGGCTTCCCGGGCTCTACCTCCCCGACGTGGCCTCGCGCTGGTGCGGTATGCCGGCCTCGAGCAGCTCCACCCCGCCCGGCTGCAGCGCGACCGTCCGCGTGGGCGCCGGAATCCGGATGCCCTCCTCCCGGTACCGCTTGTGCAGGCGCTTGATGAACTCGTGCTTGATCCGGTACTGGTCGCTGAACTCCCCGACGCCGAGGATGACGCTGAAGCTGATGCGGGAGTCGCCGAAGGTGTGGAAGCGGACGGCGGGCTCGTGGTCCGGGACGGCGCCGGTGATCTCGGTCATCGTCTCGGTGACGACCTCGGTGGTCACGCGCTCGACGTGCTCCAGGTCGCTGTCGTAGCCGACGCCGACCTGGACGATGAGGGTCATCTGCTGCTCGGGGCGGTTGAAGTTGGTCATGTTGGTGCCCGCGAGCTGGGCGTTGGGGATGATGACCAGGTTGTTGGAGAGCTGACGGACCGTCGTGTTGCGCCAGTTGATGTCGACGACGTAGCCCTCCTCACCGCTGCTGAGCCGTATGTAGTCGCCGGGCTGGACCGTCTTCGAGGCGAGGATGTGGACGCCCGCGAAGAGGTTGGCGAGGGTGTCCTGGAGGGCTAGTGCCACCGCGAGACCGCCCACACCCAGGGCCGTGAGCAGCGGGGCTATGGAGATGCCCAGCGTCTGCAGCATGACGAGGAAGCCCATCGCCAGCACCACGACCCGGGTGATGTTGACGAAGATGGTGGCCGAACCCGCGACACCTGAGCGGGACTGGGCCAGCGACCGCACGAGACCGGTGATGACCCGGGCCGCGGTCAGGGTCGCGACGAAGATGAGGACGACGGTCAGGACCTTGTTGACGTTGCGTCCGACCGGAGCCGTCAGCGGAAGCACCGCGCCCGCCGCCGAGACACCCGCGGCGATCGCTCCCCAGGGGACGAGCGTACGCAGCGCGTCGACGATGAAGTCGTCACCGCTCCACCGGGTGCGTGAGGCGTGCTTGCCGAGCCAGCGCAGCAGTATGCGCAGCAGGAACGCGGCCAGCAGTCCCGCCACCACGGGTATCCCGGCCATCATCAGGTCGTCCAGTGTGAGGGAGTGTTTCACCGGCCGCCTCCCGTGTGACGGAGGGGAAGGCCCGTGGGCCGGATGTGCTGTGTCGTCACTTGCCACCTGCTCGAATCCGGGAATGCACGATCACGCCCGGACGCGTGTTCGTCGTCCGGGGCGACCTCTCATCCTGCCGTACTCACGGGTACGTCCGTCACCGGGCCCGCACGCTTCCGGCACACCTGCCGACCACGTCTGCCGACGTCCCTGCCGACCACTCCTGTCGGTCCGTCACCAGGGCCTCGGCCGGGGCCGATCCGGTCGAGACCGACCCGATCGGGCCGAGAGCCGAGACACGACACAGGCCCCGGCCCGCTACCGCGCCGTGAACGAGCCGTGCCGCCCGGCCCCCGACGCGAAGCGGGCGGCGCCCTCCATGCCCTCGGCCAACACGTCCATGCCGTAACGGAGTTCGACGCGCATGGCCGCCTCCTCGACCAGGCCCTCCTGGTCGAGGACCGACGCGCGGTCGCTGCGCAGGCAGGACTGGGGGAAGTCGGCGATGGCCGCGGCGAGTTCCTCGGCCTCGGCCCGGGCGCGGCCGGTCGGGACGAGCCGGTTGGCGAGGCCCATCTCGTACGCCTCGGCGGCCGGGACCGCGCGGCCGGTGAGGATCATGTCCATCGCACGGCTCGCGCCGATGAGACGGGGGAGCCGTACGGTGCCGCCGTCGATGAGTGGGACGCCCCAACGGCGGCAGAAGACGCCGAAGACGGCGTCCTGCTCGGCGACCCGCAGATCGCACCAGAGCGCCAGTTCCAGGCCGCCCGCCACGGCATGCCCCGCGACCGCCGCGATGACCGGCTTGGACAGCCGCAGCCGGGTGGGACCCATCGGCCCGTCACCGTCCTCCGCGACCCTGTTGCCGTACTCGGTGCCGATCGCCTTGAGGTCAGCGCCGGCGCAGAACGTGCCGCCCTCGCCCCAGAGCACCGCCACCCGGGCCGTCTCGTCCGCCTCGAACTCCCGGAAGGCGTCGGCGAGTTCGGCGGCGGTCGGCCCGTCCACGGCGTTGCGGGCGGCGGGGCGGGAGAGGACGACCGTGGTGACGTACCCCTGGCGTTCGATCCGGACCGACATCGTGCTGTCCCCTTCTCCCGGCCATGTACGCCTTCTCCTGAGCGGCGTACGGGGAGGTTACTCCGGAGCTTCCTGTGGCACAGATCCGTGGCGCGGATCCGTGGCGCTCAGATCACCTTCAGACGGACCAGCGCCCCCAGCGTCAGCGCCCCGGGCAGCAGCGGCACCCACACCGTGATGATCCGGTACGCCAGCACGACCGCCGTCGCCACGGCCACCGGGCCGCCCGCCGCCACCAGCGCGACGATCAGCGCCGCCTCCACCGAACCGATGCCGCCCGGCGTGGGCACCATCGCGACGGCCGCCGTCGCCGCCAGATACGCGAGAGCCATGTGCAGGGGCGGCACCGCCAGGTTCATCGCCTGACCGACCGCGGTCAGCCCGGCGGCCTGCAGCAGCGGGAAGGCGAGCGATCCGCCCCACAGGGCGAGCGCGCGTGCCGGACGGGTGTGCACGGAGCGGGCCTCGCCGAGCGCGGTGCGCAGGAACGACAACACGGCCCCGCGCAGCCGTCGTACGAGAAGAAGCGTGGCCACCGCGGCCAGGAGGACCACTCCCGCGACGAGCAGCAAGGGGCCGATCGCGCCGGAGGGGAGGAGGGATCCGAGGTGCAGGGCTCCCGGGAACGCGATGAGCAGGCCCACCAGGAGGGTCAGCCGGGCGATCGACTCCGCGAGCATGTAGAGCGCGAGCGCGGCGGAGGAACGGGCGAGCGGGACGCCGCACACGGTCATGAAGCGCAGATTGACCGCGCCGGCGCCGAGACCGGTCGGCAGCAGGTGGTTGGCCGCGCCCGCGGCGAACTGGGTGGCGAGCAGCCGACGCGCGGGCAGTCGCTGCATGACCGCGCCCTGCCGGGCGGAGGCCGCGGCGACCCAGGTCAGGCAGGTCGCGACGGCGGCCGCCAGCAGCCACGGCCACTCGGCCGAGCGCAGATGGCCGAAGCCCTCCATGAGGACGGACCGATGCCGCACCGCGACCACCAGGACGAGGGCGAGCGGGATCACGCACAGGACCGACCTGAGCGGGAAGCGTCGGGATCCTTGGGAGAACCCCTGGGGAAGCTTCTGGGGAAGTCGAACCGCTGTCACATCCGGAGAGGTTCTCCACGCCGCGCCAACGGGGGGTTGCGGGCGCGCGTCCGGCGGCTGACGTGCCGGGCAAGGTGCGGGAGGGGTCGTCGCCGTCGTGGATACCGTCATGGATTCCTTACTGTGTTCTTCACTGGACTTCCTGCGTTCTTCACTGGACTTCGTCCGGGAATCATTGACCTCAACGATGCTTGAGGTCCTACGGTCACTCCCATGAGCATGGAGAGCACAGCCTGGACCCAGCTGTACAGCGTCATGAACGCGCAGCAGGAGCGCCGTCCCTTCGCCCGCGCGACCCTGCGTCGCATCGCCGCCTTCGCCCGTCCGCATCGCCGCCGCATCGGCCAGTTCGTGGTCCTCAGCGTGCTGACCGCGCTGCTGGCCGTCGCGACGCCGGTGCTCGCGGGGCGCGTCGTGGACGCCATCGTGTCCGGCGGCCAGGAAAGCACCGTCATCCGCCTTGCCGTGCTCATCGCACTCATCGCGCTCGCCGAGGCGGCGCTCGGGCTCCTCGGCCGCTGGCTGTCGGCGACGCTCGGTGAGGGGCTCATCCTCGATCTGCGGACGGCTGTGTTCGATCATGTGCAGCGCATGCCGGTCGCGTTCTTCACACGTACCCGTACGGGCGCGCTGGTCAGTCGACTCAACAACGACGTGATCGGCGCCCAGCGCGCCTTCAGCAACACGCTGTCCGGAGTCGTCAGCAATCTCGTCACGCTGCTGCTCACCCTCGCCGTCATGCTCACCCTGTCCTGGCAGATCACCCTGCTCGCGCTGGTGCTGCTGCCGGTGTTCGTGGTGCCCGCGCGGCGGACGGGCAGCCGGATGGCACGCCTGCAACGGGAGGCAGCGAACCTGAACGCGTCGATGGGCACCCGGATGACCGAGCGGTTCTCCGCGCCCGGCGCCACGCTCATCAAGCTCTTCGGGCGGCCCGAGGACGAGTCCGCGGAGTTCGCGGCGCGGGCCCGGCGGGTGCGGGACATCGGGGTGCGTACGGCGATGGCGCAGTCGGCGTTCATCACGGCCCTCACGCTGGTCTCCGCCCTGGCCCTGGCTCTCGTGTACGGGCTCGGCGGCTGGTTCGCGCTGCGCGGCAGCCTGGAGCCGGGCGCCGTCGTCTCACTGGCGTTGCTGCTGACCCGCCTGTACGCGCCGCTCACCTCGCTCGCCGGGGCGCGCGTCGAGGTCATGAGCGCCCTGGTGAGCTTCGAGCGCGTCTTCGAGGTGCTCGACCTCAAGCCGCTCATCGAGGAGAAGCCGGACGCCCGTACGGTCCCGGAAGGCCCGGCGGCCGTGGAGTTCCAGGACGTCCGCTTCGCCTACCCCTCCGCCGACAAGGTCTCCCTCGCCTCCCTCGAGGAGGTCGCCGCCCTCGACACCAGGGGCGGCGCCGAGGTCCTGCACGGCGTGTCCTTCCGCGCCGAGCCCGGCCAGACCGTCGCCCTCGTCGGCTCCTCCGGCGCCGGCAAGTCCACCATCGCCCAACTGCTGCCGCGCCTGTACGACACCGACGAGGGCACCGTCCGCATCGGCGGCGTCGACGTCCGCGACCTGAGCGCCGAGTCGATGCGCGAGACCCTCGGCATGGTCACCCAGGACGGTCACCTCTTCCACGACTCGGTACGCGACAACCTGCTCCTGGCCCGCCCCTCCGCGACGGAGGACGATCTGTGGGACGTACTGCGCAGGTCCCGCCTCGAAGACCTCGTACGCTCGCTGCCCGACGGCCTCGACACCGTGGTCGGCGAGCGCGGTTACCGTCTCTCCGGCGGCGAGCGCCAGCGCATGACCATCGCCCGGCTGCTGCTCGCCCGCCAGCGTGTCGTCATCCTCGACGAGGCCACCGCCCATCTGGACAACACCTCGGAGGCGGCGGTCCAGGAGGCGCTCACCGAGGCGCTGGAAGGACGCACGGCCGTGGTGATCGCACACCGGCTGTCCACCGTGCGGACCGCCGACGTGATCCTCGTCGTGGAGGCCGGGCGGATCGTGGAGCGGGGCACACACGAGGAGTTGCTCACGGCGGAGGGCCGGTACGCGGAGCTGTACCGGACCCAGTTCAAGAAGGATCGAGAAGTCGGCACGGACCGGGAAGTCGGCACGGAGCGGGACGGCGTGGCGGAGCGGGACGGCGTGGCGGAGGTCGCCGTCGCGGCGGAGGCGATCCCGTAGAGCTGTCGGCCGATGCCCCGCCCCGCCGGATCGGATGATCCGGCGG
>LRTP01000283.1 GCA_001550305.1 Streptomyces diastatochromogenes | reverse complement strand
CGCTCCACGCCGCGTCACTGATGGAGCGGGCGAGCCGGTGGTTTCTGACCATGTTGCGCACGGTCAGGTCCTCGATCACGATCGTTTGGTTTTCACGGACGAGCCGAGTGGTGATCTTGTGCAGACTGTCGCGGCGCCGGTCAGCGATCCGCGCGTGGATCTTCGCGACCTTCAGCCGGGCCCTGGCCCGGTTCGCCGAGCCCTTCTCCTTCCTCGCAAGACGACGCTGCTCCCTGGCCAGAGCGGCACGGTCACGGCGCTCGTGCCGGGGGTTGGTGATCTTCTCCCCGGTCGAGAGGGTCAGAAGATGCTCCAGCCCGGCGTCAATACCGACCGCCGCGTCCGTGGCAGGCAGATGTCTGATGCCGGGGTCCTCGCACAGCAGGGAGACGAACCAGCGGCCCGCCGCGTCCTGCGAGACCGTCACGGTGGACGGGCTCACACCCTCGGGCAGCAGCCTGGACCACACGATGCGCAGAGGCTCGCTCACCTTCGCGAGCCGCAGCTCACCGTTCCGGAAGCGGAATGCGCTGGTGGTGTACTCCGCACTCCTGCGCGTCTTCTTGCGCGACTTGAACCGCGGGTACTTCGCCCGCTTGCCGAAGAAATGGGTGAATGCCGTCTGCAGGTGCCGCAGAGCCTGCTGGAGGGGGACCGAGGAGACCTCGTTCAGATAGGCCAGCTCCTCGGTCTTCTTCCACGCCGTCAGCATCGCCGACGTCTGGTTGTAGTTCACCCGCTCCTGACGGGTCACCCACGCCTGCGTGCGCGCGGCGAGCGCCATGTTGTAGACCTTCCGCACGCACCCGAACGTGCGCGACAGCTCCGCCGCCTGCGCATCCGTCGGATAGAAGCGGTACTTGAACGTCCGCTTCACGTGAGTGGTCACAGCTCACAGACTATCGCCAACTTGCTGCTGCCTGAGAGAGGTTGGCCGCGAACGACGATCCGCCCTGGCGGCGAATCGTCTTTCTCTGCCCTGCTCCGCAGGAGTCCGTTTCCTCTCCGCCCTGAAGGGCGGAGTATCCACGGAGGGATCAGATGAGCACCTCACCCAACGGCTTCTGGGCCCAGGCCGCCGCCGACCCCGGGCGGACGGTCCTCATCACCCCGGACGGGGACGAGTGGACCGCGGGCCGGCTGCACGCCGCGGCCAATCGACTCGTCCACGGTCTGCGCGCCGCGGGACTCGAACGCGGCGACGCCTTCGCGGTCGTCCTGCCCAACGGCGTCGAGTTCTTCGTCGCCTACCTCGCCGCCTCCCAGGCGGGCCTCTACCTGGTGCCGGTCAACCACCACCTCGTCGGCCCCGAGATCGCCTGGATCGTCTCCGACTCGGGCGCCAAGGTGCTGATCGCCCACGAACGGTTCGCCGACGCCGCCCGCCATGCCGCGGACGAGGCGAAGCTTCCGGCCGCGCAGCGGTACGCGGTGGGCACGGTGGCGGGATTCCGGCCGTACGCCGAACTCCTCGACGCAGCTCCCGACTCGGCGCCCGCCGACCGCACCCTCGGCTGGGTCATGAACTACACCTCGGGCACCACGGGCCGCCCCCGCGGGATCAGGCGCCCGCTGCCCGGCAAGCTCCCCGAGGAGTCGTACCTCGGCGGCTTCCTCGGCATCTTCGGCATCAGGCCGTTCGACGACAACGTGCACCTGGTCTGCTCACCGCTTTACCACACCGCCGTACTCCAGTTCGCGGGCGCCTCCCTGCACATCGGGCACCGCCTGGTGCTGATGGACAAGTGGACGCCCGAGGAGATGCTCCGCGTCATCGACGCCCACGCGTGTACCCACACTCACATGGTCCCGACCCAGTTCCACCGGCTGCTGGCCCTCCCCGACGAGGTGAAGGCGCGCTACGACGTCTCCTCGATGCGGCACGCCATCCACGGCGCCGCCCCGTGCCCGGACCATGTGAAACGGGCCATGATCGAGTGGTGGGGCCACAGCGTCGAGGAGTACTACGCGGCCAGTGAGGGCGGCGGCGCCTTCGCGACCACCGAGGACTGGCTGAAGAAGCCCGGCACGGTCGGCAAGGCCTGGCCCATCAGCGAACTCGCCGTCTTCGACGACGACGGCAACCAGCTGCCGCCCGGTGAACTCGGCACCGTCTACATGAAGATGAGCACCGGCGGATTCTCGTACCACAAGGACGAGAGCAAGACGAAGAAGAACCGCATCGGCGACTTCTTCACCGTGGGTGACCTGGGCTGTCTCGACGAGGACGGCTATCTCTTCCTCCGTGACCGCAAGATCGACATGATCATCTCGGGTGGGGTCAACATCTACCCGGCCGAGATCGAGGCCGCGCTGCTCTCCCACCCCGCCGTCGCCGACGCGGCCGCCTTCGGCATCCCGCACGACGACTGGGGCGAGGAGGTCAAGGCCGTCGTCGAGCCCGCCCCGGGTCATGAAGGGGGCCCGGCCCTCGCCGCCGACATCCTCGGCCACTGCGAGCGCCTGCTCGCCGGGTACAAGCGCCCCAAGAGCGTCGACTTCATCGAGTCGATGCCGCGCGACCCGAACGGGAAGCTGTACAAGCGGCGTCTGCGCGACCCCTACTGGGAGGGCCGTACGCGAGCGATGTGACAGCGGAGCGGGGTGTGCGGGGTGGTCCCCGCCCGCGCGGGCAGGGACCACCCCGCCGCCGTCAGCGGTGCTCGCCCACGCGGATCACCCGCAGCCCGGGCGAGGACAGGACGTCCTTCTCGCAGAACCGGGAGGTGACCCACTTCCCCTCGGAGAACAGCCGCGTCTGGTCGCTGAAGTGCGGCGAGTTCGGGTTCGAGGACTGGGAGTAGGTCAGCAGCGTACGGGCGACCGGGCAGCGGCCGCCGTCCCACCCGACGGCCTGGATGTACGAGGATCCCGTGGTGACCTCGGTGTAGCCGCCGGCCGCCGCGTCCCACACCGGCTCGACCTTGTTCCACACGCCGAGCGACTCCGTGCCGCCCGGCACGGGGATGCGCCGATCGCCGCGGACGACGACCTGGTGCGCGCCGAGCGTCGTGTCCAGCGCGATGCCCGCCGCCCGCAGCTCGCTCACCGCGTCGGCGAGGGCCGTGGCCACGCCGGGCGCTCGCGTGTTGAGCGTGTTCGGCGTGCGGACGGGGTCCGCCGCCGAGAACGGCACCTTCCAGAGCTGCGCGGGCGCGGTCACGGCGGTCAGCCGCCGCCAGAACCGGTCGAAGAGCAGTGCGCCCCGGCTGCCGGTCTTCATGGAGTGGTCCCACGCCTTCAGCACACCGCACGCCTCGCTCACGTCGACGGCCTTGCCGTCGCTGCCCGTCGCCGTCCCACCGGGCAGCGCGGCACAGGCACGGGCCGAGTCGTCGGCGATGAGGTCACCCGAGGTCGCCCGGTTCGCGAACTGCTGCGCCTGTAGGTCCCGTACGGTCAGCTCGCCCTTCGCGGCCATCGCGGACACGTCCGTCTTCGCGCCGCGCGCACGGCTCGACAGCGGCGAGCCGATCGAGCCGAAGACCCGTTCGTACTTGGTGAGCGGCCGGTCCGCATTGGCCAGCCAGGCGCTGTCGTTGGAGTTCTCCGCGTACGGCGCGTCCTTGAGGACCGGCATGTGCGCGGGCCCGAAGATCCCGGGCTGTACGGCGTCGGGGTCGTTGCCCGGCGCGCAGTCGCCGCGGGAGCCGTCGAGGACCGCGATACCGGACGACGGATAGAGGGCCTTGCCGAGCGCCGTCGAGCAGCGCTGGGCCAACTCGTCGGTGATGCGCGGGAGGACCTGCGACTGCGTGAACAGCGAGTGTCCGCCCGAGTCGGCGGCGATCGTGTTGATCCAGGGCAGCCCCTGTGTGCGCCTCAGCGTCGTGAGGACGTCGGCCGTGCCGCGGGCCCGGCCGAAGCCGAGGGCGGTGTCGGGGGCGCGCAGGTTCTCGGCGTTGGGGTCGTTGAGGGCGTACGCCGTCGTGGACGTCCAGGGCAGCGGGAGTCCCGCGCCGAGCGAGGTGACGACCGGGCCGTAGCGGGTCCACCACTGGGTGCGGGTGACGGGCGGGCCGCCCCGCGCCTCGACGGTGACGGTTCGCCTCGTCATCCGCTCCGGCTTCCCGTCCACCAGGTAGGTCGTCGGGTCGGCCGGATCCAGCGTCAGCTGATGGAGGTTGAGCGTGACGCCGGTGGCGACGGTATGGCTCCAGGCCATCCGTGCGTTGTGCCCGATGGAGACCGTGGTGGAGCCGAGCAGCGCGCCGCCCGCCACGTTCAGCTCTCCGGGGATCGTCTGCTGCGACTGCCAGAAACGACGGCCGCCCTGCCACGGATAGTGCGGGTTGCCGAGCAGCAGCCCGCGGCCGTTGGCCGTCGTGGCACCGCTGAAGGCGACCGCGTTGGACCCCATGTCGGCGGTGTCGAAGAGCTTTCGGGCGGCGCGCGCGGCACTCTGTGCGTCGGGTATGCCGACGGCCGTACGCGCGGCGGTCGTCGCGGGCGGCCGCGCGGCCGTGATGCCGTCGACCGCGCGGCCCTGACCGCCGAGCACCGCCAGCGCGAAGGTACGCGCGGCGACGTCCACGGCGGTCACGGGCCGGACCCAGGAGGCGCCCCGGCAGGCCGGATCGGTGATCCGGTTCTGGGCGAGCCAGGCGTTGTAGCCGGCCGCCCAGCCCCGCATCAGATCTTTGGAATCGCGGCTCGGACCCCGTGGCGCGGGCTCCGCGAGCAGTTTCTCCACGGTGCCCGTCGCCCGCACGCCGCGGAAGTAGAGGTCGCTGGAGAGGTTCTCGGCCGCCGAGGACAGCGAACCGTCGGGCTCCGCGTCGGGACCGAAGAAGCGGGAGCGTTCGCCGCGCAAGGTCACGAACCCGTCGGCGAGGGTGCACACCTGGTCGGCGGCCTGCGCCCAGCCGGTGCCGAAGCCGAGGTCCGGGTAGTTCTTCGCCAGGATGTGCGGAATGCCGTACTCGGTGTAGCGGATCACGGCGGACAGACCGCCGGAGGACGGGTGGGACGGAGAGTGCTGACGCTCCTGGCCGTTCGCGGCGGTCGCGGGCAGCGCGGCCGAGGCGGTGAGCAGGGCGACGGCCAGGACGGCGAACCGTCCGGGGCGGATGCGCATCGTGCCTCCCGACATCATTGAGGGAAGGGGCGGTTGAGCGTAACAACAGCCACAGACGTGTGACCTGGTGTCAGTAGGTTCCACGGCGGGGTTGATCCTCTTCGCGCCAAGGGCGCGGGACGCTTGACCCCGTTCGCGGGCCGGAACGAGGATCACGGCACAGCAGCCGGACGAAGGAGCAGGTCATGACGGCGGGTCAGAACCCCACGGTGGCGGCGGGCCGGAGCGTCACGGTCGACGGGGTGCTGCGGCGCAGCGCCCGGCGGACCCCCGAACGCGTCGCGGTCCACTATCGCGACCGGTCCTGGACCTACGCCGAACTCGACGAGGCCGTCTCCCGCGCGGCCCAGGTGCTGCGTTCCTCGGGACTGGCACCGGGCGACCGTGTCGGTGCCTACGGCCATAACTCGGACGCGTACCTGATCGGCTTCCTCGCGTGTGCGCGCGGCGGGCTGGTGCACGTGCCGGTCAACCAGAACCTGACCGGTGACGACCTCGCGTACATCGTCGGACAGGCCGGCTGCGGACTGGTCCTGGCCGACCCGGACCTGGCCGGGAACCTCCCCGAGGGAACCCGCGTTCTCGCCCTGCGCGACAGCGACGACTCGCTGCTCGCGCGACTCGACACGACCACGCCGTACGACGGACCGGAGCCCCGCGGCGAGGACTTGACGCAACTCCTCTACACCTCCGGCACCACCACGCAGCCCAAGGGCGCCATGCTGACCCACCGTGCGCTGGTGCACGAGTACCTCAGCGCGATCACCGCCCTCGATCTGCAGGCCGGTGATCTGCCCGTGCACTCGCTGCCGCTTTACCACTCGGCGCAGATGCATGTGTTCCTGCTGCCCTATCTCGCGGTCGGCGCCGTGAACGTCATCCTCGACGCGCCCGACGCCGGGCAGATCCTCGACCTGGTCGAGGCTGGTCACGCGGACAGCCTGTTCGCGCCGCCCACCGTCTGGATCGGACTGTCCAACCGTCCCGACTTCGCCACCCGTGACCTGAGCGGACTGCGCAAGGCGTATTACGGGGCGTCGATCATGCCGGTGCCGGTTCTGGAACGGCTGCGTGAGCGGCTGCCGAAGCTGGCGTTCTACAACTGCTTCGGCCAGAGCGAGATCGGACCGCTGGCCATGGTCCTCGGACCCCACGAGCACAAGGGGCGGATGGACTCGTGCGGGCGGCCGGTGCTGTTCGTCGAGGCGCGGGTCGTCGATGAGTCCGGCAAGGACGTGCCCGACGGGGAGCGGGGCGAAATCATCTACCGCTCACCGCAGTTGTGCGAGGGCTACTGGGACAAGCCGGAGGAGACCGCGGAGGCCTTCCGCGACGGCTGGTTCCACTCGGGGGACCTCGCCGTGCGCGACGAGGAGGGCTACTTCACCGTGGTCGACCGGGTGAAGGACGTCATCAACTCCGGTGGCGTGCTGGTCGCCTCGCGCCAGGTCGAGGACGCGCTCTACACACACGACGCCGTCGCCGAGGTGGCCGTGGTCGGGCTCCCCGACGAGCGGTGGATCGAGGCGGTCACGGCGGTCGTCGTCGCCCGTACCGAGGTCACCGAGGCCGAACTCCTCGCCCACGCACGCGAGAAGCTCGCCGCCTTCAAGGCGCCCAAGCGGGTCGTCTTCGTGGACGAACTGCCCCGCAACGCCAGCGGGAAGATCCTCAAACGCGAGCTGAGGGACCGCTTCGCGGACGCACGGGCCGAAAGCGCCCAGGGATAGGGCGCCCTGGCGGAGACGGCCGACGACCGTCGCGTTCGACCGTCACCGGTCGCCCCGGGACGGGCTCGGCGCGGGCGCTCTCCTCGACCTGGGCTTCCACGGACTGCTGTTCCTCGCCCCGCCCCGCTTCGAGCGCGTCCGCACGTCGATCGCGGGCCACTTGGTGTCGGGGGCCGCGGCTGTCGGTCGCGGTGGCCGCCGCGGGTTGCGGCGCGTGCGTCAGTGGGCCGCAACCCGCCGGCCTGTGCGTCAGTGGGCCGCCTGCGTCGCCACCGAGCGCGCCCACCGGTAGTCCGCCTTGCCGCTGGGCGAGCGCTGGATGGTGTCGGTGATGACGAGCTGGCGGGGGATCTTGTAGCCGGCGAGGTGGCTTCGGCAGTGGGTCTGGATGTCCTCCAGCGAGGGACTGCCCGCGCCCTCGCGCAGCTGGACGACCGCCGCCACGTGGTTGCCCCACTTCTCGTCCGGCACCCCGGCGACCAGTGCGTCGTACACGTCCGGATGGGACTTCAGGGCCTGCTCGACCTCCTCCGGATAGACCTTCTCGCCACCGGTGTTGATGCACTGGGAGCCGCGGCCGAGGACGGTGACGATGCCCTCCTCGTCGACCGTCGCCATGTCACCGAGCAGCACCCACCGCTCGCCGTCCTTCTGGAAGAAGGTCTCGGCGGTCTTCTTCGGGTCGTTGTAGTAGCCGAGGGGCACATGGCCGCGCTGTGCGACCCGGCCGGGCTCACCGACGGCGACCGGCTCGTACGTGGCCGGATCCACCACCTGCGTACGGGAGTTGACCCGTAGCCGGAAACCCTGTCCGGCCCCCGAGTCCGCGGTCGCGGTGCCGTTGAAGCCGGACTCCGAGGAGCCGTAGTTGTTGAGCAGCATCACGTTCGGGACCAGTGACTGGAACTGCTCACGCACCGTCTCCGACATGATCGCGCCGGACGAGGACACGCTGAACATCGAGGAGCAGTCCGTGCCCTTCATCGGCCCCCGCAGCGCGTCGATCAGCGGGCGCAGCATCGCGTCGCCGACCAGCGACATGCTGGTGACCCTCTCCCTCTCCACCGTCCGCAGGACCTCTTCGGGCACGAACTTGCGGTGGATCACGACCCGTTGGCCGAAGTTGAACCCGATGAACGCCGTCAGTGTCGAGGTGCCGTGCATCAGCGGGGGAGTGGGGAAGAAGGTGATGCCCTCACCGCCGGCCGCCACCCGCTCGGCGAGCTCCTCCGGCTTCGTGACCGGCTCGCCCGTCGGGGCCCCGCCCCCCAGCCCGGAGAAGAACAGGTCCTCCTGGCGCCACATCACACCCTTGGGCATGCCGGTGGTGCCGCCGGTGTAGATGATGAACTGGTCGTCCGCCGAGCGCGGCGCGAAACCCCGCTCGGGGGATCCGGCGGCCTCGGCCTCGGCGAAGTCCAGGGCGGGCAAGGAGGCCGCGTCGGCCGCCGCGTCCCCCACCCGCAGGAGATGCCGCAGCGCCGAGGCCCGCGGCAGTGCCGCCGCCACCCGGTCGGTGAACTCCGTGTCGAAGACCAGCGCCACCAGATCCGCGTCCCGGTAGAGGTAGACCAACTCCTCCTCCACGTAACGGTAGTTGACGTTGACCGGCACGATCCGTGCCTTCAGGCAGCCCAGCACGGTCTGCACGTACTCGACGCCGTTGTAGAGGTGCAGTCCGAGGTGCTCGCCGGGGCGGATGCCGCTGTCGATCAGGTGATGGGCGACGCGATTGGCCGCCGCGTCGAGTTGCGCGTACGTCAGACGGCGCTCCGCGCCCGTGCCCGGATGGTCGATGTACACGAGCGCCTCGCGGCCCGGAACCACGTCGACGACCGACTCGAACAGGTCGGCAAGGTTGTACTCCACCGCTCCTCCTGACGTCGTGCGTCCGGTCCCGCCCCAAGGGCCTGTCGTTTGGATCAGGCCTGGGCCACGGGGTCTGGCACGCACATCTGCGGCGTTGTCGTCGGTCAACGACGCTCCGCGTCGCTTCCCTCCTCCGCCTTGCAGCTGCACGCACCAGACCCCGCTCACCGGCACTGCCAAGGCCCCGCCGCTTTTCTGCGACTTGATCGGCCGGACAGGCCCTAGGCTTCGGACGGGAGCCGGATCTTGTGCGGCTTCCGCTGTGCAGTGTGCTCACACCTGGGAGGCGTACATGGCGGCATGGACGTGGCGGTTCGAGAAGTCCGACGGGACAGAGGTCCAACCCGCGGTACAGCCCGAGGAGTTCACCACACAGGGGGATGCGGAGTCCTGGATCGGCGAGGTCTGGAAGGACCTCCTGGAGGGCGGCGCGGACCAGGTGTTCCTCTTCGAGGACAGTACGAAGATCTACGGGCCGATGAGCCTGCACGCCGAACCGGAGTAGGCCGGCCGGGGTTGCCGGGCCCGCTCCCGGCAACCCCGTTCACCGTGCGTCAACCCCTCGCCGCCGCCTTCACCCCGTACCTACTGCTCACCCAGCCGCACGCCGACCGTCCGCTCGGCCGCGCCCCGGACGAACGTCACCCGCGTCCGCTGGCCCGGCTTGTCGGCCGCGAGCGCCTCGGCGAGCGAGGTGAGGGTGGTGATGTCGTTCGTGCCGATCCGGGTGATGATGTCGCCGGGCCGGATGCCCGCCGTGTCGGCCGCGCCGCCGGGCTTCACCTCGACCACGGCGACACCCGCGGGCGCGTAGGTCTCGTCGAGCACGGTACGGCCGGTGATGCCGAGCGCGGCCCGTCCCGAGTCGGTGACCTTGCCGGTCCTGATGATCTGGTCGGCGATCGTCCGCACCATCGAGGCGGGGATCGCGAATCCGATACCGGGCGCCGTGCCGCCCCCGAGGCTCGGGTCCGTCGCGGCCAGCGTGGGAATGCCGATGACCTGCCCGTTCAGGTCGACGAGCGCGCCGCCGCTGTTGCCCGGGTTGATCGCGGCCGACGTCTGCACCATGTTGGCGATGGTGGCCCCCGTCCCGCCGCCGGTGCTGTCCTCGCTGACGGTGCGCCCGGTCGCCGACACGATGCCCTGGGTCACGCTGGACGACAGCCCGAGCGGCGAGCCCATCGCCAGCACGATCTGGCCGACCTCGACCTTCTCCGAGTTCCCGATGGTGGCCGCCTTCAGCCCGCTCGGCACCTTGTCCAGCTTGATGACGGCGAGGTCCTGGGCCGGGTAGGTGTACACGAGCCTGGCCGTCAGTACGTTCTGGCTGTTGGCCGTCGTCACCCTGAACGTCTTCTCGCTCCCGACCACGTGCGCGTTGGTGACGATGTGTCCCTGGCCGTCGTACACCACCCCCGAGCCCAGTTCGTCGCTCGCCTGGATCTGCACCACCGAGGGCAGGACGTTCTTGATCACCTTCAGGTAGGCGTTCTGCAGGTCGTCGGCCGCGAGCGGGACGACGGCCTGCGTCGTCCCGTCCTTCGTCCTGTCCTTCTTGGCGGGCGACCCGGCGTCGGAACAGCCGGAGAGCAGGGCGGCGGCGCAGGCGAGGGTGGCGATGACGAGGGCGGGTATGGAGAGCGGCGGACGCGACACGGGGGCACGGGTGGCAGCCATGTCCAGAGTGTCCCTTTCGCGGCTCCGCCACGGCTCGCGAAGCAGGGCCGAACAGGGGGCGATCAGGCAGCGATCAGTCCTGTACGCCGCAGGGATCGATCAGCCGCGTACGCCGCAGAGATGCAGCAGGGCCGCCACCTGGCGATAGGGGTCCGTCCGCCCGGCCCGCTCCTCCGCGGCCAGGAGGGTCGCCACGTCCTCGGGGACGGGGGTCCCGTCGGGCGCCGTGTCCGTGAAGACTCGCACGCCGTACCAGGCGTGCAACGCCGCCCCGATCCCCGCGAGCGTCGACGTCAGCGTGGCGAGCCGGTCCGCGCGGACGGCGAGGCCGAGCCGATTGACGTAGGCGTCCGTGTCGAACGCGGCCAGGGTCGCCGTCCAGTCGCCGGACAGGCCCGGCCGCATGGCCAGCGCGTCGGCGTTGCGCACCAGCAGCGAGAGCAGCCCGCCCGGGGCCAGCATCCGCGCCAGCCCCGCGAGGAGCGGGTCCGGCTCCTCGACGTACATGAGTACGCCGTGGCACAGCACCACGTCGAAGCTGCCGGGCAGGAAGTGCACGCCCGTCTCGCGGCCGTCGCCCTCGATGAGCCGCACCCGGCTCCGGATGCCCTCGGGCTCAGCGGCCAGCGCCTCCCGGGCCACGGCGAGCATCTTCGCGTCCTGCTCGAGGCCGGTCACCTGATGCCCGGCCCTGGCCAGCCGCAGCGCCTGCGTGCCCTGGCCCATTCCGACGTCGAGCACCCGCAATCGCTGCCCGACCGGGAACCGGCCGGCTATCTGCTCGTCGAGCTGCCGGGCCACCAGCTCCTGTCGCACGACATCACGCAGCCCGCCCAGCTTGCTCAGCCAGGCATCCGCCGCGCCCCCGGAGAACGATGTCGTGCTCAGGGCCGCTCTCCGCGCTTGACCTGCGGCTTCGGCAGCCGGAGGCGACGCATCTGGAGAGTACGCATCAGCGCGTAGGCGACCGCGCCCTTCTTGGGCACGTCGGGGAAGCGGGCGGCCAGCTGCTTCTTCAGGCGGATCGCGATGCCGATCGAGTCGACCACGATCATCACGATCACCACGAGCCACAGCAGCAGCGCGATGTTCTGCAGCGAGCCCACCCGCACCATGCTCAGCACGAGGATGACCACGGCCATCGGCAGGAAGAACTCCGCGACACAGAAGCGCGAGTCCACGAAGTCGCGAGCGAACTTGCGCACCGGCCCCTTGTCACGGGCGGGCAGATAGCGCTCGTCGCCGTTGGCCAGGGCCTGGCGCTGCTTCTCCATCTGGACGCGGCGCTCGTCGCGCTGCCGCTTGGCCGCCTCCTTGCGCGTCGTCGGCGTCTGGGCGACGCTACGACGCTGGGTCTGGGCCTCACTGCGCTTGGGCGTGGGGCGGCCCTTGGGGGCCTGCGGGTCACGGGTCTGCTTGGAGTCGGTCACCTGCGCCTTGTCGGCGGGGGCCTTCTCTTCCTTGGCACGGCTACGGAACACAAAACCCAAGGGTACGGGGTGCGGCGGCATGGACGTCGTTCGAGTGGGGAACGATCCGGCAACACCGTGCGTCTGTACTGGGACAGAGGGGACGTTGTGTACGGGTGGACCCCGAGTCCCACCTACTCCCTACGCCGGAGCGGTGCCGTACGCAGTCGTCCTTGGGGATGAGCGCATCCGTCCCCGAACAGTGCGGTAATGGATGCAGGGCCCGTACTGTGGGTTCTGTTGCAGTACCTGGAGCTGGAGTCCGTCAGAAGGGGGCGCGCGAAGCCCATGAGCGGTGTCATGAAGCGTATGGGGATGATCTTCCGCGCGAAGGCGAACAAGGCCCTTGACCGGGCCGAGGACCCGCGCGAAACCCTCGATTACTCGTACCAGAAGCAGCTGGAGCTGCTGCAGAAGGTGCGCCGCGGCGTCGCGGACGTGGCGACCAGCCGCAAGCGCCTCGAACTTCAGCTGAACCAGCTCCAGAACCAGTCCACCAAGCTGGAGGACCAGGGCCGCAAGGCGCTCGCGCTCGGCCGCGAGGACCTGGCCCGCGAGGCGCTCTCCCGCCGTGCGGCGCTCCAGCAGCAGGTGACGGATCTGGAGACGCAGCACCAGACCCTCCAGGGCGAGGAGGAGAAGCTCACCCTCGCGGCGCAGCGACTCCAGGCCAAGGTGGACGCCTTCCGCACCAAGAAGGAGACCATCAAGGCGACCTACACGGCGGCCCAGGCGCAGACCCGCATCGGAGAGGCCTTCTCCGGCATCTCCGAGGAGATGGGCGACGTCGGCATGGCGATCCAGCGCGCCGAGGACAAGACCGCGCAGCTGCAGGCCCGCGCCGGCGCGATCGACGAACTGCTCGCCTCCGGTGCGCTCGACGACCAGTCCGGTCTGGCCAAGGACGACATCCAGAGCGAGCTGGACCGGCTCTCCGGTGGTACGGATGTAGAGCTGGAACTGCAGCGCATGAAGGCCGAGCTCGCCGGTGGTTCGCCGCAGCAGGCGATCGAGGGCGGCACGGGACAGTCCACGTCGCAGTCCCAGCCGCAGGACACCCCGCGCTTCGACAAGCAGTGACCCACACCTAGGGCGCCTGAGGAGGGCGACATGATCGTACGGATCATGGGGGAGGGGCAGGTGAGGTTGGACGACAGCCACCTCACCGAACTGAACAAGCTGGACGACGAGCTGCTCGCCGAGATGGAGAGCGGTGACGAGGCCGGCTTCCGTCGCACCCTGACCACTCTTCTGGACCAGGTCCGCCGCCTCGGCGCTCCGCTTCCCGACGACGCCCTCGAACCCTCCGACCTCATCCTGCCGTCCCCCGACGCGACCCTCGAAGAGGTCCGCGCCATGCTGACCGACGAGGGCCTGATCCCCGGCTGACGGTTCCCTCCGGGGGTTGAGCGGGGGGAGCTCCTCAGCTCCGGGGCCGCGCAGCTCGCCCACGCAGTTCCCCGCGCCCCTGAAAACCTCGGCTCGCCCTCGTTTCAGGACGAGGCGGTTCAGGCCGATGCGGGGGTCTGGGGGCGGCAGCCCCCAGGGATGGGTAAGGGCGGCGGGGGCGAGAAACGTTGGGGTCCGGTGGTGACCGTTCCGCCCCCTGCAAGGGCCCCGTACCGTAAAACGGGTGAGCACTCTAGAGCGCACGAAGTGCAGACTCCGCGCGCACCCGATGGCACTGGACGCGACCCTGGCGGCCGGCGTACTCGTGGCGATGCTGGCCAGCTCCTTCGTCGACCCCCACGGGGAGAACGGAGCGACCTGGGGCACGCACACCCCGAACGTCCTCAGCCTCACCCTCATGGTGCTCAGCGCCGCCGCCCTCGTGTTCCGCCGCCGCGCCCCCAGATCCATCCTCGCCACGACCGGCGCCTTCTCCGCCGTGGAACTGGTCGCCAGCGACCCCAGAGCCCCGGTGGTGATGTCCGCCGTCGTCGCCCTCTACACCGTCGCCTCGGCCACGGACCGCCCCACCACCTGGCGCGTCGGCCTGCTCACGATGACGGTGCTGACGGCCTGCGCGATGCTGGTCGGCCCCCTGCCCTGGTACGCGCAGGAGAACCTCGCGATCTTCGCCTGGACGGGCATGGCCGCCGCCGCGGGCGACGCCGTACGCAGCCGCCGCGCCTTCGTGCACGCCATCCGCGAACGCGCCGACCGCGCCGAGCGCACCCGCGACGAGGAGGCCCGTCGCCGCGTCGCCGAGGAGCGGCTGCGCATCGCCCGCGACCTGCACGACGTCGTCGCCCACCACATCGCCCTCGTCAACGTGCAGGCCGGAGTCGCGGCCCATGTGATGGACAAGCGTCCCGACCAGGCCAAGGAGGCCCTCGCGCACGTCCGCGAGGCCAGCCGCTCGGCCCTCAACGAACTGCGCGCCACCGTCGGCCTGCTGCGCCAGTCCGGCGACCCCGAGGCCCCCACGGAACCCGCCCCGGGCCTCGCCCGCCTCGACGAACTCGCCGACACCTTCCGCAACGCCGGACTCCCCGTGGAAGTCGCCCGCGCCGACCACGGCACCACCCTCCCCGCCGCCGTCGACCTCGCCGCGTACCGCGTCATCCAGGAAGCCCTCACCAATGTGCAGAAACACGCGGGCCCGGAGGCGAAGGCCGAGATCAGCGTCGTACGCGTGGGACCGAACGTGGAAGTGACCGTCCTCGACAACGGACCCGGGCAGGACGACGGCCCGGAGGAGGGCGGTGGGCACGGGCTGCTCGGGATGCGCGAGCGGGTCACCGCGCTCGGCGGTACCTGCACGACCGGTCCCCGCTACGGAGGCGGCTTCCGGGTCCATGCGATCCTTCCGGTCAAGAACCGCACCGCGCCCGCCCTGGGGGACTCCGCATGACCATCCGAGTCCTGCTCGCCGACGACCAGGCGCTGCTGCGCAGCGCGTTCCGTGTCCTCGTCGACTCCGAGCCCGACATGGAGGTGGTCGGCGAGGCGTCCGACGGCGCGGAGGCGCTGCGGCTCACCCGGGAGGTCCGCGCCGACGTGGTGTTGATGGACATCCGGATGCCGGGCACCGACGGCCTCGCCGCCACCCGGCTGATCAGCGCCGACCCGGGACTCGCGCACGTACGGGTGGTCATGCTGACGACCTTCGAGGTCGACGAGTACGTGGTGCAGTCGCTGCGGGCCGGCGCCTCCGGCTTCCTCGGCAAGGGCGCGGAGCCGGAGGAGCTGCTGAACGCCATCCGGATCGCGGCGGGCGGCGAGGCGCTGCTGTCCCCGGCGGCCACCAAGGGGCTGATCGCCAAGTTCCTCGCCCAGGGGGACGGTTCGGACGAGGGCCGGGACTCCGCCCGGGCCGAGCGGCTCGAGGCGCTCACCGGGCGCGAGCGCGAGGTGCTCGTCCAGGTCGCGGGAGGACACTCCAACGACGAGATCGCCGAGCGGCTGGAGGTCAGCCCGCTCACCGTGAAGACCCATGTCAACCGGGCCATGGCCAAGCTCGGCGCCCGGGACCGGGCCCAACTCGTCGTCATCGCCTACGAGTCGGGCCTGGTACGCCCGAGGGTGGAGTGATCCTGGTACGCCCGAGGGCGGAATGGTCTCCGCGTTACGGCAGCGCCAGCATCCGCTCCAGCGCCAGCTTCGCGAACGCCTCCGTCTCCTTGTCCACCTCGATGCGGTTGACCAGGTTGCCCTCGGCGAGGGACTCAAGGGTCCACACCAGGTGGGGGAGGTCGATGCGGTTCATGGTGGAGCAGAAGCAGACCGTCTTGTCGAGGAAGACGATCTCCTTGTCCTCGGCCGCGAAACGGTTCGCCAGGCGGCGGACCAGGTTCAGCTCCGTGCCGATCGCCCACTTGGAGCCGGCCGGGGCGGCCTCCAGGGCCTTGATGATGTACTCCGTGGAGCCGACGTAGTCAGCCGCCGACACGACCTCGTGCTTGCACTCGGGGTGGACGAGGACGTTCACGCCGGGGATGCGCTCGCGGACGTCGTTCACCGAGTCCAGCGAGAAGCGGCCGTGGACCGAGCAGTGGCCGCGCCACAGGATCATCTTGGCGTCGCGCAGCTGCTGCGCGGTGAGGCCGCCGTTCGGCTTGTGGGGGTTGTAGAGGACGCAGTCCTCCAGGCTCATCCCCATGTCGCGGACGGCGGTGTTGCGGCCGAGGTGCTGGTCGGGGAGGAAGAGGACCTTCTCACCCTGCTCGAACGCCCACTCCAGGGCCCGCTGGGCGTTGGAGGAGGTGCAGATCGTGCCGCCGTGCTTGCCGGTGAACGCCTTGATGTCGGCGGACGAGTTCATGTACGAGACGGGTACGACCTGCTCGGCCACCCCGGCCTCGGTCAGCACGTCCCAGCACTCGGCGACCTGCTCGGCCGTCGCCATGTCGGCCATGGAGCAGCCGGCGGCGAGGTCGGGGAGGACCACCTTCTGGTCGTCGGACGTCAGGATGTCCGCGGACTCCGCCATGAAGTGCACACCGCAGAAGACGATGTACTCGGCCTCCGGGCGCGCGGCGGCGTCGCGGGCCAGCTTGAAGGAGTCGCCCGTGACGTCGGCGAACTGGATGACCTCGTCGCGCTGGTAGTGGTGGCCGAGCACGAAGACCTTGTCCCCGAGTTTCTCCTTGGCCGCGCGGGCCCGCTCCACGAGGTCCGGGTCGGACGGCGAGGGCAGGTCTCCGGGACACTCCACGCCGCGCTCGCTCCTCGGGTCGGCCTCGCGGCCGAGCAGCAGTAGGGCGAGGGGCGTCGGCTGTACGTCGAGCTCCTGGGTCTGGGCGGTGGTCACGACACGCACCCTTTCTGTTCTGCGGCTCGCTTGGATCACGGGGGCGACCCAGCGGGACATTCGGACTAGCCTTTTCGTCGAAATGACGCTATCTATCATAACCGCTTCATGTCATGTTGACGATGCCCATAGTGTCGATGTGACGTGAATCCCGGAGGTTGTCCACAGGCCGCTGTCCGCTCTCCGGCGCGTGTGCGAGCATGGGAGGCGAGAACGGAAAGCCCACGGAAAGGCAGACTCTCGGCCCGGAATGAATCCGCGGCCCCGGCGGTTGCAATCGTCGGCAAGCAGTCTCCGTACAACCCGGGAGAGAAGCAGATGTCCGTATCGGACGAGAAGACCACCGTGAGCGACGGCATCATGCTGTCCGACGCCGCCGCGGGCAAGGTCAAGGCCCTGCTCGACCAGGAAGGCCGCGACGATCTGGCGCTGCGCGTCGCCGTTCAGCCCGGTGGCTGCTCCGGTCTGCGCTACCAGCTCTTCTTCGACGAGCGCTCCCTCGACGGCGATGTCGTCAAGGACTTCGGTGGCGTCAAGGTCGTCACCGACCGCATGAGCGCTCCGTACCTGGGCGGCGCCTCCATCGACTTCGTGGACACCATCGAGAAGCAGGGCTTCACGATCGACAACCCGAACGCGACGGGCTCCTGCGCCTGCGGCGACTCCTTCAGCTGAGCCCCGGCCAACTGCCGAACGCGTAACGCGTACGAAGGCGGCGTCCCCCTCCGACAGGGACGCCGCCTTCGCGCATCCGGGGCCATGCCTGAGCCGACCTGACCGCTCCCGTGGCTACTACCGTGCCTGGGGCGTCTTCACCGAGGCGCCGGCCGGCTTGCCCTCCGGGATCGGCGTGCCGTCGGACCCGACGACCTTCCGGTCGCCGAGCGGCCGGTCGAGGTGCACCGTCTTCTCGTACACCTTGGCGATGAGGATGCAGATCTTGCCCTGCCACGGTGTCTCGGTCACCTTGACGGTCACCTTGTCCGTGCTCTCGCTCGCGGAGACGGAGTAGTCCGCGCACACCCCGCCCGTGAAGCTCACGGTCAGGTCCTTGCCGTCGGCCGTGTAGCCCTGCACCTTGACGTCACGGGACGTCGGCGCCGCGGTCGGCGGCGGGCTGGGGGTGGCGGTCGGCGTCGGTGCCGCGGTCGGCTCCGGCGAGGCCAGGTACTTCGGGGCGACCGCCGGATGCGTCACCGTGAAGGCGGAGTCCGTGCCCGTCGGCCGTACCTCGAACAGCCAGGACGGCACCAGTGTCTGGTGCCCGGACACGAAGTGCGAGGCCAGCCCGAAGACGGCCTTCTCGACGGCCACCGACTCCCGCTTCGGCACCGCCGTCGACGCACGGCACGGCGTCTCGTCACGGTCCTTCAGCGGTACGGCACTGGCGCAGCCGCCGGGTCCCACGCGCCCGCCGCCCGGCGGCGCGAGAGCGGCCTTGCCGTTCATCAGATCCAGGGTCCTGCTCGCGCTGATCACGGGATACGTGTCTCCCTCGACCGGCTTCTTCAACTGGCCGTTGCCGCCCACCACCTGGCCGTCCGGGCCGACCTGGACGCCGGTCGTCCAGCCGTACGTGGGCAGGCCCCCGACCTTCGGGTCCGCGTTCACCACCCGTACGGCGCCCATGAGCTCGCTCGCGTCCAGCTTGGCGTCGTCCTGGCCCAGCGCCTTCAGCACGGGCACGGCGGCCTTCTTCGCGGCGGTCTCGGTCACCGCGTGGCTGCTCGGGGAGCCGGGGTCGCTCGTGCACACGACGCCCTTGCAGTTGTCGGTGCCGGGCGCGTACCGGCTGAACGTCCAGGTCCCGGGGGCGCGCTGGTTCACCTGGAGGCTGGGTCCCGAGCCGTCCTTGTCCTGGCCGACCTTCCAGGTCCCGCCGGTGGGCTTCGGGGTGCCCGCGATGTCCAGGGCCTTCGCGAGGCGGGCCACCTCGGCCGCCGTGACCTCGCCCTTCGCCGCGTAGACGGGCGCGGAGTCCGGGCCGGCGGGCAGGGTGCCGTTCGCGTGGTAGGTCACGCCGTAGGGGTTGGGCTCACCGGGCGCGATACCGCCCGTGCCACCCGTACCGCCCTCGGTGTAGCCGTCGAGGACCAGCGGCGGGGGAGTGCCGTCGGCGCCGGGGCTCGCGGAGTGGTCGCGGTCGCTCCCGCCGCCGGACGCGGTCGCGGCGAGATAGGCCCCGCCGCCCCCGACGAGCAGC
>LRTP01000282.1 GCA_001550305.1 Streptomyces diastatochromogenes | reverse complement strand
CAAGACCCTCGGCTGGCGGACACCCGCCGAGGTCTTCGAAGAGCAGCTACGCTCGCTGCAACAGCCCGGTGTTGCAACGACTGGTTGAACTCGCCCAGTTCCCGTGAGGTGACACCAAACGGTCAGCAGTGCACGCAAGTGCGTTAAGGCCAGTTGGGGTTACCGCAGAAATCGACCTTCCTTGGCGAAGAAGTGACGCGTCGGAATTCCGCGAAACCGTGCTGGATCCGTGAGGCGGGGCACCGCAGAAATCTGACGGTGTGGATTCTGTCGAAGCTCCCGGTCCATGGGAGCTTGTGGGCGTTACGGTTCCTTCATGGTGGATGTCAATCATCTGTCGGCGACCGAGGCCTTGGCGTCGGTGACGAAGGCTCTGGATGTTCTTGTGCTGGCTCATGACCGGGGAGAGATCGGTGTTATGGAGACTGCCCGGGAACTCGGCATGTCCCGCTCCACCGTGCACCGCATCCTGGTCACCCTGACGCACACGGGTTTCCTGCGCCACGATCGGGGGCGACGCGGATACTCACTGGGGCCGCAACTCGTACGCATGGGACTGGACGCCATCGCCCAACTGGACGTCCGGAGGCAGGCCCGCAGACCCCTTGAAGAACTGTCCGAGAAGCTGCAAGAGACGGTATGCCTGTACAGCTTGGACGCCACTGTCGTCCGGCTGCTCGACGGAGTCGAGTGCAGGCAGGTTCTGCGCGTCAGCGTTCCACTCGGCCAGTCTCTTCCTGCGCATGTCACAGCGGCGGGCAAGGCCCTTCTTGCGCTCCGCGATCCGGCACAGGTACGCGCAGCTCTTCCGGCCGCACTCGCCGCAACGGCGGCAGCAAGCATCACCGAATGGCCGCTGCTCGAGGTGGAGCTGGAGGAAATCAGAGTCCGGGGATGGGCGGCAGACCTCGAAGAAAGCGCGCACGACCTGCACGGCGTAGGGGTAGCCATCCGGAACCGCATCGGAGAGCCACTCGCCGCGATCGCCGTGCACGCACCCGCCGTACGCCTTCGAGAACAGGATATGCCCGCAGTCGCCACGGCTCTGCAGGAGACCGCCACTGCAATCGTCAGGACAGCGTGAGCGATCAAGGCCCCAACGTGATCCGCCCGTCCGGGATCCACCCCTCCAGATAGCCCGTCAACAGCGCATCTACATCCGGCAGATCACAGTGAGCGCACAACTCCGGCCACTGGTCCGGTCCCGCCCAGAGCACGGGCCCCCTCCGCGGCGGGCTATTCGGCAGGTCGACGGACACCATGAGGCGATAGATGAACACGTGCGCCTCTCGACGGCTCCGGCCGACGGGCACAGGAACTTGGGCCCAACGGCACCCCTCAACGGCGCCCCCGCGAGTCGGCATCGCGCCGACCACGTCGCGGAGTACTCGCATCGCCGCATCACGGTAGGGTTCCGCAGCCCGGGTGGATCCAGAAGGAAGCACCCATCGGGCCGGGCATCCAGGAGATTCGTCAGGTACCAGGGCGAGTGTCCGCTCCGAGCTCAGTACCGCGACGAACACCACCCGACGCATCCTGGGAGTCGGCACGGTAGGGCGCCCCCGGCTCTTCGTGGCGTTCAGGATCTCAGGCACGTGCCGATCCTGACATGTGGCCGCTTAACCGGCCACTTTTGTCCCGTGCCGACGAGGCTTTATCGCGGGATCGAGCCGGCGAACCAGGATCCGGCGGCCGATCGTCCCGAGGAGAGTGTCCCGATCGGCGCCGGCGGCGATGATGCCCGCGGCCTGGATCACTTGGTCGCGGGCGGCTCGGAGCGCGATGGTGAAACAGCAGCGCTCGGGGTCGGTGCCGGGGAGGAACTTGGCGGCGTCGACCATCACGGTGCGTAGGGCCTGGTAGAGGGCGAGCAGGGACCACATCTCCTGCTCGATGCCTGCCGGGTCACCCGAGCGCAGGTTGCGGCCGTTCATGATCGTGTGGCGGAGCGTGTAGTACACCGATTCGTGTTCCCACCGCTGGTGATAGAGACCTACCAGCGCGGTGGCGGGGTGACGGCGGGCGTCGGTCAGGGTGGTGACCAGTCGGTCGGACCCGATGAAGGATGTGCCGTTCGCGCAGGTCACAGCGATCTGTGCGTCGATGAACCGCACTTTCACGGTGCCGATCACCGACAGGTAGGAGTCGTCAGCGAGGCGTGCGAGGACCGGCGTGCGCCGATTGCTGCGGAGCCGGCCCAGGACTTGGGCGTCGGTGACCGCCGAGAGGAAGGCGTTGCTGTCGAATCCCTTGTCCCCCAGCACCAGCATGTCCGGCCGCAGCAGATGCAGCAGCCGGCCGGCGTAGCTTGATTCGCCCCCGGCGGTGGGGCCGAACACCGCGCCAACCAAAGCCCGGGTGCCGGTTTCGACCAGCGTCATCAACTCCAGTGTCGGATAGCCATGATGCGAAGTCCTCCCCAGCCAGGCCCGGTTCCGCTCGGAATCGGGAACCCTCAGCGAACTGCAGCCGTCGAACGACACCATCCGGTACGCACCGAAACGCACCCCCGGCGTCGTCGTCTGGACCCGTAACCCGGCCAGCGCCTCGAACAATGCCCGCACCGGCGCGCTGCCGATCCGCCGGCGCAGGTCACGCAACGCCTTCGCCGACGGTCAGACCACCGGCATCCCGGACAGGCCCGCAGTCAGCTTGTCCCGGACGAGGCGATAGCCGACCTCGGGGAACAGGCACATCGCCAGCAGGAGGTAGACCCCGACCCGCGACGGAAGATCACGCAGACGCTGCTGCACCGTCCTCGTCTCCGCAAGGACCGCGTCCACCAGCTCAAACGGCACGACCGCCGTCAGTTCCCCCAGATGCCCTGGAGCGAACCGGCCCGCAGCCACGGTGACCGTTTGGGTGATGGCCGTCAGCGCAGACGGCAGGACAAAATGACGGGGCAACGGAGCTCCTTTGGGACAAGCTGTCTTGGTCGACTGCCTGTACCAACGAGCTCCGTTCCTCTGCGTCGAGAATCCTTCAACTCACTTGCGTGACCTGCGAAAACGCTAACTACCCGGCCTTGGGCGAATCCCCCGGAACGCATAATCCGTGATCCCCTACACCGCGACGCGGGACACGACCCTGCAACGGCGCCGCAGGGGACGGGCGCGCACCTGGAGATCGTCTCCATCTCCCGGTCGGAGACGAGTGACGCGCCTGTCGACTGAGGAGACCTCGGGGCGAGGACTTGCCGGCCACCGGCATGCCCACTGCGTAACCGTCGCTCACGGCTGACGCCGCCCGGACGCTGCCGCCTGTCCACCTGATCTGAGATTTTCCGTTCAGAGGGATGAGCGAGTGCCGGTACGGACGCTCCGTGGCATCGAAGAATGCGGCAAGAGGGTCCAACGCTTCGGAGAGCCTTTGTTCGGGCGTGATACCAGGATTCGCTGCATGCATGCCGAAGGTCGGGCCAGTTCGCCTCAGAACAGAGGCAGCTGCGTCGACGGTTCGTCCGCTTCCTCCTGCATCGCGCAGTCGACGAGATCCGGATCAACGTCTTCGTCGACGGACTCTTGGCCGCTCTCCCTCGTTCCTTGATCCCGCCGTGCGGAATCAGGGTCCGGGACCGCCTCCGCACCGTCTCCCGTAACCGTCGGCAGAACGTAAGCCTGCGCAAGCCCTGCCAAGTGCAGGGGAAGCGGCAGGGACAACGCATCCGCATAGTCCGGAGCCTGACGCAGCTGGTGCATCGCCATGGCGAGGGCCTCGGGGTCATCGCCGCGTTTCACATGACAGCCGAGAACCGAGATCTCTGTGAGAGTTGGATTCCAGGCACTCTTGCCTGCCTGAGAGACGAGGTTGCCCGAGGCGGTGGTGCGTGTGGTCAGCCGATCCAGCGCCGGCGACACGGGATGAGATTGCGGACGGCTTGTGGCGCTGTAGAAGACTCGCTCGTCCGTACGAAGACACGCGTCATCAGGCAAAGCCCAGAATCCGGCGGGCTGCCCGTTCTTCTCGTCTCCCTCCCCCGGCGCGGCCAGACCCCACCACTGCGCTGTCTCGCGGCCGGCCCGGCCGCGGATTCGCACCAACCGAAGCTCGTCTTCGAGCCGACTTTCCGGCGCGTGCCCTGTCTTCACCAGGTCGCGGATCACGCGGCTGTCCTGCAGCCACGGCCAGTGCGTACGGCTGTTCTGGGCGTGTGTGATCAGGACGGTCGGCGAACCGTGCAAAGAGTGGAGGATCCGCTGCAGGAAGTTTGCCGTTTCCCGTCGCTGTTCCTGGAGGTTCTTGCGCCACGCGGTGGACGTGACACGAGTCCGGAGCAGCGGCTGAGCGCCGTTTCGAGGCGGAGGGACCATGCCTGACTCGCCGTGCAATTCGGGGTCGATCTCCGCCTGCTTGACGAGGCTGAGCAGGAAGGAGGGGTACGACACCCAGTCCCGAAGGTCGTCGTCCCAGCCCTGGACACGTGCGAGGCCTTCCGCGTCAGGCAGCGGGGTGACGAGGACCGCGACAGGAAGGTGCTTCGGCAGCCTGGTCGGGCCGTCCTTACGGCGCTTGACCATCCACAGCGCGGCGTACCTCAAGTCATCGGGCAACCGCTTCCCGAGCGTATGCTCCGGCATCACGCGTACGCCCAATTGCCGCAGCCCGTCGAGCCAGGCGTTGCGGACACGGTGGTCCAGGGTGTCCTCGTTCTGGATCCGGCGGTCGGCCGAAGGCGTCACCGCGAACTGCGTCAGGACGCCCGCGTCGGCGCAGCCGAGTCGCAGGGCGAACTTCGGGTCGGTGTCGGACGGCCGGTACGTCACCGGATGGTCGATCTCGACCAGCCCGAGGGTGGGGTTACCCGTGGTGGTTCCATCAGCTTCGAGCCTTTCGCGTGCCATCTTCCGGCGAGTGACGACCGCCTCCGCCAGGCGTTGGTCGCGGCCTCGAACGGCCGGATCGAGGACCAGAGGCTCACCGAGGCCGCCGTTCAGAGGCAGACAGCGCAGTCGAAGGACGAGCTCGGGGGTGTGCCACTCGAGAACCACGGGCGCACCGGGCCGGGCCTTTTCGAATGACGACTCCGCGATGTCCTCCGGGGCGGCATCAAGCCCCAGAACGCCGACGAACGCTTCGATCGCGGCACGGCGAAGCTCCGAAGTCCGCCACAGCAAACGGGCTTCGAGTACCGGGCTTTCGCCGGAACTTCCAGGGGACGACTCACCGGCAACGATGGCGAGCGTCTGCCGCCGGGCGTGCGCCGACCGAGTCTCCTCGGTTGTCTTCTTCTCCCCGCTCAGTTTGCGGCGGGGATTGGCGGGTTGTGCCGTCCGAATTCCCCTCCGCACGAGGTCGGGCACGCGGACCAGGCCTTCCGGCAGCGCCTGTTCGGCCCAGTGGGTAAGCTCCGACCGCTGATGCGGCATCAATCCGGCGCCGATCTCGTGTCCTGATGCCATGCGGGTGCTGTGGGTCACGGCCGCCTGTAGCCGGCGCCCTTCGTCGAGCCAGGCCAGGGGATCACTCAGGATCTCGTCCGGGGACGGGAAACTGCCATTGAGGCTGAGCCGGTGAAGGATCCCTGCCGGGTCGTTGTGGACCCAGTCGTAGGTGTCGGACCCACGCGCTCGGACGAGGCGGGCAATGGCGAACCGGTCGCTCGTCGGGGCGCCCGACAGCCATGGGATGGTGGGGCGCAGATAGACAGATGTCGACTGTCCGAATGGCAGGGCAAGACGGCCCGTGTCGTGCCGGGGATGGGTGGCCCATCGACGCACCCCCCAATGTAGATGGAGCCGCGGGCGAGGGTCGAACGGCGTTGTCTGCAGTGAGATGTTGAGGACTACGGAGAACCACCACTCCTTGCGGTTCACTGTGCGTGACAGCGGTTGGGACACTAGTTCAGCGCCTTGTTCCTTCGGGCCGCGCGGTACGGCGCGGAAGCGAAGAACGCCACCGTCGAACTCGTAGCACGGCAGGTCGAGAATGCGTCGGGCAAGCGCATCCGTAGCCAATTGATACTGCCGTCCCGACGGGGAAGCGGTGCCACCTTCCGTTGACGGTGTGCCGAGCAGATCAACCACCAGTTCATTGCCGTCCTGCCACTTGGGAAGGCCGGAGCGCAGTTCGGTGCTACGGCTCAACAGCAGCTTCCTGAACAGCGGATCGTTCCCGGAGTCCTTTGGGCCTAGGGTGCGCAACCATGCGTCCAGTAGGCGTGCCAAGACAGGCGCGGGTAGCGGATCAGGCACATCGTCGGGCACGTAGAGCCAGAAGTTCTCGTCCGGCGTGGGTTCTTCTCCCACGGGCGGGCGGGGGCGTGGCCTGACGATGAGATCGGGCGCCAATGTCTGCAGGACGCCGTCGAGACGCCCCGTGGGTACCGTCCACATCTGCTTGCCCTCGGGCCTACCGTGATTGCACAGGTCGAGCAGACCGGCGTGCCAGTGGTCCGGGAACGGCAAGGCACGGTACCGCGAAGTCCAGGGTGCGGCGTCCGCGGCGAGGTGGTACGCGGAACGCCGGATCGATCCGTACAAGAGATTGGCCCCTTCAGAGGAGGTGACGGCCGGCTTCACGACCGGTCCGGGTCTCAGCGGTCACAAGGAACGCAGGTTGCACAGCGCGTCGTAGAGAGGGCGGTACAGGAGGCCGACCAGGGCAGGATCTGCCGGGTCGGCGAATTGGGTGTGTGGCGCGCTCGGGTCGAAGTAGGGCGCGAGGACCTCACGCAGTCGCATGAGCAGCCCGGCATCCTGTCGGCGGTCGAGCCGGGGTGCTGGGGCCGTGGCTGCCGCGAGAGCCGGAGCGAAAGCGGCGTCGACGAAAACGACACGGGCAGGCACTCCGCCGCGTACAAGGCGTCCGATGACCTGCCAGATGGTCACCAGCTGGTCCCAGGCGAAGGACTCCTTCTCCCTGTCCGTCAGTGCCGAATAGATGTAGCGGCGTGAGAGGAGACGGCGCCAGACCCCCCGGGCCGTCGTCCTGAAGGCCTGCCCCGCCTCGTCCAGATCCGAAGCCTTCCCGACAAGGTCGGCGAAGTTCTCCTGAGCGGGGTCGGAGAGACCGCGGACGAACCGCGCTGCCCAGTCGTTGACGGCGAACACGGCCAAGGACAGATCGTCGGGGCGTGGGTGGGGCCGGGCCAGGAAGAACACTGTGCCGAATGCCGCTACACGCTCCTCGCCCGGCCGATGGGGCACCGTGAGGATGTTGTGGCCGCGCTCGATGGCCAGGAGCGGTGCCACGAGTAGCTCCGCGTCCTCGTCATCGGCGAACGACGCGAGATCACCCCGTCGGACCGTGCCCGCCGTCGGCGCCGCGTCCCCACCGTCGGACGTGTCGAGTTGGGCATCGTCCGCGACCAGCACCCGGACCCTCCCGCGCCATCGCGGGACCTCGTTGAGCACCGAGGCGGCCAGATCGGCTTCCCGGTAGCTGCCGACGAGCAGCAGCGCCCGCCGCCTGCGGTCGTCGGTGATGCGGTTGAGCTCACGCTTGAGAGGCGCGGCCGTGCCACCTCGTCCGTCCCTGGCGAGCTTCAGAACCATCGCCCGCAGTACGTCGTCACGACGGTCCAGCGGCTGGCCCGACAGGCGCAGAGGCCTGCCGACGTCGTCGTGTACGAAGCAGACCGAGAACTCGCTGTCGCTCACCGCTCGCAGCGCGCGTGCGTTCGGCTTCAGCACCGCGCGGACGGGCGCTAGGACATGCGCACGCGTAGAGGTACCGGCCCAGCTGGTTCCCGACATCAGGAGCACGTGCGGGCCAGGCGCACCGAGTTCCGGCCTGGCGCCCAACCGGGGAAGGGACAGGAGAAGCTCGCGTCCGACTCCGGCACAGCGGAAGAAGCGCAGTGTTCCGGAGCGGCGGCCGTCGGCGTCCGACGTCTGTTCCTCCTCGGGCAGGTACTGGAATCCGAGGACGTTGCCCATCGGGGCCTCGGGCACCAGAGGTGCGTAGTCGAGCGGAGGCCGACGGGTCAGGTCGTTCCCGCCGGTGTCCAGCCTCAGGGCTGCTTCCACTTGGGGCCACAGGAACGTCACGCGATCGAGTCGCTGATGCAGTGCGGCAAGGATCAGTGTGAATTCCAGACGCAGAGCTGCCCGGTCCAGCCACTGCTCAGTGAGGGGCACGTCCGTGGGGCGGACAGGGCGTCCACGATGTCGAGCAACGGAGGGTGTTCGCTCCGACGGCCCTGGTGCACCGCTGAGAAGGTCGCTCAGCACTGTTCGGGCCCGGACCCGGGTGCCCTTCTCGTTGAGTGTGTGCAAGAGGTCGTGGGTGAGCCGGGTGAGTGCGTCCGTCACCGAGTTGTGTGGCCCCTGGTCGCCCAACGGGTCGTCCCGGTAGGTATCGAGCACTTTCGTCACTTCGGAGCGATGCGCCACGTATGTGTCCGCGAGCCGCAAAGCCCCGGGGTGCGTTGTGCCCGCGCCGAGTTTCTCTTCGTCCTCGAAAAGTGCTTCCTCGCTTTCGAGCCTGTCGTCGTCCTGCGGTGCTGCGAGTGGGAACCATTCGTGCAGCAGCCTTTCCTGGAGTGTCCATGCGCTGAAGTAGTCCGTCTGGGCCCAGTCGCGCAGTTCCGGGTCGTCGATGAGTCGGGTGAGCAGGCGGTCCGCGGCTTGCCCGACGACATCCAGAGCGGATGACCAGCGCGCCACGTCCCGGTCGGACAGCGGCAATCGGCCCTGCCGTGCCAATTCCTCGATCGCATGGGTCTGCAACCGGTCCAGCCAGGACTCGTTGCCGCGCTGGATCAAGGTCGCCGATGGCGCGAACATGGTGTCAAGCTGCATCTGTACGCGGTCCGCCTCGTCAACGATCACGATGTCGCTCCGCAGGCAGGCGAGTTCGAGGTAGCGCAGCCGTTCCGAGTTCAGCTGCCGAGGCACGGCCGTCTGGACCAGGCTCGCCGGATTGGCGACCCAGATCAGCGCATCGACCAGAGAGCGGGCGGCGGAATGACGAGGGCAGTCACTCCACAAGGGACACGCATGCGGGTGCTTCAGTTCCGACGGCTCCTCGGACCGCCTTTCCGCGGACCGGTTCCCCTCACAGCGGTCCTGATCGTGCAGTTCGCGCAGCAGTGAGGCGCCATCCGGGACGGCAGCATCCGGCTGCCTACCACCGGCAGGGTGAAGCGTTCCGCATGGCGCGTCCGCGTAGCGCAACGGGGTCGTTGTTTCGAGATGCCGCAGAGCGTCCAGAGGACAGGCAGTGCTCAGATGCATGAACGATCTGTCGGTGTGATGCAGCAGCGACTGTTCTCCGCGTCCAGCAAGACGCCGATGCAGGCGCTGCGCGTGCTGCTCGCGGGTCGTACCGCCCTGTACGAGGCCGGCGGAGAGCCCTAGCGCACGGAAACCTTCCACCAGGGTCAGCTGCTCGGCCACATCTCCCACGACCAGCGTGGTGCGCAGCCCACGTCGGTGCGCCCAGACCGCGACCAGTTGCATGAGGGTCGACTTGCCCGCTCCCACCATTCCCACAAGGTGCGTGAGTCCATCGAGCTGCAGAACCTCAGCGCTCGCGAAGGACGTCCCTTCTTGCGTCCGGGTGTCGAGTTCCAGATCGCTGAGCCGGCCCTGCCAGTTGCTCGGCTTGAGTCCTCGGCTCAGCCCTTCTTCGTCCATCCACCGAGCCACATCCGCGAGCTCCGTGAGCGGTACTTCGAGTTGCCCCTTCGGCCCTGAACGGTCCGAGACGAGGTCGTGACCATGAGCGGGAGCGCGGAGAAGGTCCGTGGTGATCGCGACGGAGGCCAGCCGGCGGTGGTCCATGAAGCGGTACGAGCCGGCTTCCGCCTGGGGCAGTGACTTTCTGGAGAAGTCCGGCAGGGCGGCCAGCGCGGTGTCGTAGACGGTGAAGCGGTGCGACGCCACCGGCGGATCGACCCGTCGGGCGGGTGAGCCTTCCGCCAACCGGTATCCGCGCAGGCGCTCCGGCAGCTCTTCGTAGACTTCGAGGCTCTGCTGCCACATGCGGCGTCGCCGCATCGGCCAGAGCAGATGGCGGGCTGCGGCCAGAGCGAGCTGGTCGTCAGCACACGTCATCAGCCCTCCGGCGTCCGCGAACGGATAGCCTCCCAGTAGTGTCCAAACGCCGTCGGGCATGCGTGTCGGGTCGAGACGTTCCAGCAGGCGGAGACCGAGTTCGACCTGGCAGAGCAGAGCCGGCTTCGTCGCGGCGTGTGTTTCGGGCCACGGGCGCAAGGTTTGCGCGAGGTCCTTGTACCAGCTGCTGCGATCACGCATGATCGGTTCCTTCCGGCATGGAGACACAGGGGGAGATGCGGGCAGAGTCCCCACGCTCACCGCGCAGCCGGGCGGCTGCCGCTCTGACCAGTTGACGGTCGGTGAGAAGCCTCAGACCTCCTGCCCGTGCGCCCCGCTCACGCGCGTACACGGCGAGGTAGTCGCGCCGCATGTCGACACGGAACTGCGGGACGACCCAGCATGCCTCGTCGTACGGAGGTTCGGGGCGCACGTCCTTCGCCGCGTACCCGAGCAGTCCGGGATGGGCCCAGTCCTTCACATCGAGAGCCCAGACATATGCGTCGGGGAACGTGACCCGGAGGTCGTACGCATCGAATCCCGGCCACATCTCCACGGACAACCCGAGCGTGCGCAAGGACTCCTCCAGATCGACCTCCGCGTGGCCGGGGCTCGTCACGTAGAGCCGCAGGGGCCGACGCAGATGCCGCACCTCACCCGCACTTTCCCGGTCCAGAGTCAGTCCGGGGGGAGGGGCGCCCTGCTGCCGGCAACGCGCGTGTTCGCACCACCAGCTGCCGTCGCTGAGCGGAGTCAGCAGCGTGCGGCAGCGCCCGCACGGCGTATAACCGCCCCTGCGGAGATACGAGTCCGGCACAGGTACGTAGATCTGCTCCAGCAGTTCCCTCACAGGATCGAGGTACAGGTCGGTGCTGAGCTCGAAGTGGTCGACCTGGGCCAGCACAGGGCGGGTGACCAGGGTTCGCCGAAAGGCCGAGTACGACTCCGGAGAGTTCGCGTCCCGGCACAGACGCATCGCCTCATGGACCACGAGCCGGTCGTACTGGCGGGTGGCACTGTCTCCCCTGCCCTCGACGGCGAGTTCGTGGCACAGCTGCGTGGGGACGCCCGAGTCGCGATCGATGAGCCGGTCGGAGCGGTCGAAGGGGGCCGCGCTCAGGCCGTCGAGCGGCCAGCTGCCCAGAGGACGGGTGCGGCACCAGCTCAGCAGCTCCGGGACACCCGACGGGGCACGGGCGCCCTGTCGCAGACAGGCGAGGACGACTGCGTCGAGTGCCCTTTGGGCCTGCGGGGGGTAGGGCAGCGAGAACGACTCGAGTCGGGTCACGGCGTCGAGCCGAACCACCGCGGTGGCGACGTCGCGCAGCAGCCGTACATCGGGGTCGGCGAGAAAGCCGGGGAACGTCGGCGACTCAGACATGCATGGCCTCCTGCCGGGGAGTGTCGTCAGGGTGATCGGCCGCGAAGGCGGTGCCGGGCACACACCACGGGCGGGCCTCGCAACCGAGGCAGTGATGCCCGGTACGCGGGGCGTATTCGGTGTCGTTCAGCAGCGGTCGGGCGAGTTCCGCGATCACCGCACGGGCCTCTTCCACCACTGAGGGGCGACCGGGATCCAGTCGCTCCAAGGTGGCATCGAACGCGTGCAGCAGCTCGAGTTCTACCCAGGAGCGTGACGGGTCGGCTCCCTTGGCGCCCGATGCGAGCAGCAGCACTCCGAGCGCGAGCTGCGGGTATCGGGTCATGAGCGGGGTACCTTCCCAGAGCGGTTTGGCCTCGGTCTTCGTCTCCCGCCAGACCCAGCCGCCCGCGCGGGTGAACAGGAGATCCGGTACTGAGATGACGACCACGTCGAGTTCCGGTACGTACACCGTCACTCGCTCTTGACCGAGCACCTGTTCCTCGGAGCCGAGCCTGTCGAGTGGGCACAGGGCCTGGTGCTGACGCAGCATCGCCGCGCCTTGCCGGGCGAGATCGCCCTCCACATGGTGACTGCCGGCGCTCCAGTCCTCGGGGTTTTCCGGCCCGGGGACGTTCCGGCAACCGCGAGGGTGGCGAAGTGTGTGGGCCTCGTTGAGCCACGCGTCGACGGCGCGTCCGCGGCGCGCGCCGTCACCCTCCGGCTGGAGGGAGGCGACGTGCAGGCGGCGGGTGAGGTGGTACTGCGCCGGGCATTGTCCGTACAGCCTCAGATCCCATGCGGACAGTGACCGGCGCGGGCGTGGCGGCACAGTGGGACGTCCGCCCCAGAGATCCGGAGTACGCGGCAACGCGTCGCAACCCGTGATCGCCTTGCATTCCACACAAGCGCCCCCCGGTCGTGCACCAGTGGACGACGCCGCCCGGGCGAACGCGGGTGCCGCATGCTGTCCGAAGCGCCGACGGCATTCCGCGGCGTCCCAGTCCAGAATCTTGCGGTAACTGCCGTCCGCGCAGCCGAAGTCGAAGACGCGGACCCGCTGCGGGGGGTTGTCGGCGGTGGACGGCCGGGGTGATGAAGCCTTGGCGAACCTCGGCTTGGGTCCGACGCCACCCAGAGCCATGACCTGTGCGATGGCGGCCTTCTCATTGTCCGGGCGGTTCTCCCTTGCACGTCCCATTGACGTGAGCCAGAGGTCGCGAAGACGCCCGTCCGCGGACTCATAGCGTCGGCCGGGAATCGTGTGTTCGTACTGTCGTACGCCCCGGGCGTCGACCGCCTGCGACAGTTCGGTGCGGAACACCCAGTGGCCGGCCACCGCTTCGGTGGAAGGCAACCCGCTTGCCTGGGCCGCGGACTGCTCGGCGGCCCGCGCCGCGACATAGCGTTCCACAACCTGCTCGGTCCACTGCAGATGAGCCGGATGAGCCGGGGACCACCATCTCTGCAGCACACCCTTGCTCGCGCGCAGATGCTCGATCGTGTCCAAGAGGGCACGCCCCTCGAATTCGACCAGATCGAGGCATGCCTGCAGCGGATTGGTGCCGAACTCCTGCAGTGGACCAGTAAGGAAGGGGACCGGGTCGAGCGGCCCGATCAGGGGGCGTACGGCGGCGCGCCGTTGATCAGGACAGGTGGTGTCGTTCTCCAGCGTGTGGCGGGGGTTGACTCGGACCAGGTCCGGTCGCCCCGTGACGCCGTCAGGAACGGGTGGAAGGTTCATCGCAACCCCAGGAATATCGGTGAGCCAGGGACAGTCCCGACTCCGGCGCGAAGTTCTGCGGGACTTCAGCATGGCACACTTTGTGAACTCAGTGCACGCACATTCGGCCAATGTGCAGGTACACGGATATGCTCGGCCTGTAAGCGGCGATGGCGAGGGGAACGACGGTGGACTTCTGGGGCGAGCCGGTCAGGTCCGGTGAAGTGCTGGACGGTACCTGGGAGTTGAAGAGGCTCATCGGCAAAGGGGGGATGGCGGAGGTCTGGTCCGCCGCCGATGTGCGCGGCGGCGGTGAAGCGGCCGTCAAGTTCCTGCGCCCTGACACCGAAGACCTTCGGTACCTCGATCCTCAGGAGTTGGAGGAGGAAACCGTGGCCCTGCGAGGCCGCTTCCGCCGAGAGGCGCGATTTCTCGCAGAACTACGGCACCCGGGCATTCCCGAATTCTATGGACAGGGATCCCATCAGGGCCTGCCCTACCTCGTCATGCAGCTGGTCGACGGCCTGTCCTTGCATGCCTTCCTGGCGCGCTGCGCGCCCCTTCCCCTCGGCAGCGCCGCTGCCGTGGCCACGCAGGTGGCCGATGCCCTGGTCTGTGCGCACACCCGACCCCTCGTGCACCGGGATCTGAAACCCCACAACATCATGCTCTCGGCCAAGGGCGTTGCCGTATTGATCGACTTCGGCATCGCCAAACCACTGGGCGCGCACGTCACCAACTACACCCGGCAGGGCTCCACGCTGGGAAGCCGGGGATACCAGGCCCCCGAGCAGATCTTGGAGAAGGAGCCCACGACTCGCACGGACATCTATGCCTTCGGCTGTGTCTGCTACGAACTGTTCACAGGCAGTCGGCCTTTCGTGGCCGCGGACCACCACACGCTGAACGACATGCACCTGAAGTCGGAGCCGTTGGCCCCGAGCCTCCATGGTGCCGGCGTTCCGCCGGAGCTCGACGAGCTCATTCTCCGCATGCTTGCCAAGTCGCCGCAGGAGCGGCCCGACGCCGACGAGGCTTTGGCGGCCTTCCGGTCGGCGGCACCGCGCTCGGGTGACCCGGCACCGAGGCCGCGCCTTGTGCCCGACCCCACGGCCCCGTTCCGCTCTCCCCGTACGTCCTTCACCAGCCCCTGTCGGCCGGCGCCTGACGCCGAGGAGTGGCTCGACCCGTCCGAGGTCGCCGGTCTCTGTGACGCTGCCTGGCTCGAGATCGAAGAGAACGCTCCGGCCGAGGCCGTTGGACGGCTGGCGGAGCTTGCGCCACGGGTGCGAGCCGAGTGGGGCGTACGCCGACCCGTCGTTGCGCGGGTCTGGCGGATCGCCGCGGAGGGGCTGCGACTGGCCGGGGAGTGCGGGGAAGCGGCCAAGCTCTACGACGGGCTGGCCGGGGAACTCGAACCCGGCGACGGCGAAAACGTTGTGGTCGCTCGGGCCGTGGCCCGGCTGCGTGCGGCGGAGTGTCGACTCGCCTTCGGGGAGATCGACGCGGCCCTGCGTGTGATCGCGGACTGTCTTTCCCTTGCCGACGAACTGCCTGTGCAACTGGCGGAACGGATCACCGATGTGTGTTCCGAAGTGGCCGTCGACGTCGAGGAGCGTTGCGCCGACCCGGATGCCGGGGAGTGACATCCGCCAACTCCAGCGATCTGGTGTGGTTCGCCTCGAAGACGGAGGAGGGTCACACCTCTGCATGCCGTCAGACGGTCAGTCCGCCCCCTGCAAGTCGATCACTCACGTCGTTCACCAGCCCCTTGCCCAGTCCTTGAGCCTCGGTGAGCAGGGCCTCGAAGGCGCTGAGCCGACGGAAGGTTTCGGCGTAACCCGCTTGCTCCTCCAGAGGCAGCTGAAGCACCTGAAGGCGGCGGATGTCGATCCTCGACGAGCTTGATGCGTGAGTGCCTGCCTGGCGTCCGTTGGAGGGCGCGCGCAGACAGCCGGCGAGGAAGTGGGCATCCAGCTTGTCCGGGTCGACCCGCAGGGCGTAGAGCTGGGGGCCCAGAGCCACCGGGGGGCCTTCGTGCACCCACGCCTTGAACGCCCTGACCACACCGGCGACCACGACATCGCCTTCCTCGACGACGGTGTGTGCCGAGTCGGCGGGGACCCGCCCCCTGGGAGTGCCGTCCATCAACAAGTCGGGGACGGTCAGGAGCGGAACGGTGGCTTCACGAGAAGGGGTAGCCGTCTCCGTTGGTTGTTGCCCGGCAAGGAGTGTGAGGGCGCCGGCCTTGACGAGGTCCCCGACTGTCGCTGTGGCCTGCGGTGTCTCGCTCTCAAGACCGAGTTTGGACAGATGCTGTACGTGTCCGGCCAGGTCGGTCAAGAAGCCGCCCAGCTGCCCCCATGAAGCCGCCATTTCGATGCCGGAAGGTTCTGTGCTCGACGCGGTGTAGCGCCCGGGGGTGACATCCACCTCGTCGTCCAGCAGGTCGAGCAGGGGGACGCGGACGGCGCTTTCCGGTAGACCGGCGTCCGGGTGGTCGAGGATCTCCAGGGCGGAGAGGACGAAAGCGCCGAGAGCATCCCAGTCGGGTCCTGGCTCGCGCGCGCCGGGCCGTGCGAAGCCCGTGGCATCCACAAGCAGCGCGTCCTGACCGGGAGCAGCGGGAACCGGGCTGTCCGGAGCGGCTCTCAGGATCCACAACTGGAGTGACACGCTGTGCGGTTGGGCACTACCGGGTGGCAGCGCCACCACCGCTCGAAGCACCCCGGTACGCAGGAGTGAGCCCCGGATGCGGCGACCCGCCTTGCGGGACGCGACGGCGGGCGGAAGGACGACGACAGCCGCCCCACCGGGTTTGAGGTGGGAGAGCAGGTGCTGTACCCAGGCCAGTTCCGGCTCGGTCCGTGGGGGCAGTCCGTGAGTCCAACGCTGGTCGGTGGCGAGCTCCTCGTAGCCCCAATCGCGTTCGTTGAAAGGGGGATTGCACAGCGCGATGTCGGCGCGCATCCCTGCGAAGGGGTCGTCGCGCAGCGCGTCGGCCGTGGCGATCTCCGTACGGACGTTCCGGTTCTCGGTGATGAATCCGAGCCGGGCGGAGGCCAGCGCCGCGAGTGCCGGATCTCTCTCGCACCCCAGCACCACCAGACCTGAGCCGTCGTATTCCTGCGTGGCCGCAGCGGACAGATGGCCAGTGCCGCAGGCAGGGTCGAAGACGGTCAGCCCTCCTTCATCCCTCCCCAGACGTACGGTGAGGGCGATCCGGGTCATCAGCGAGGCGAGCTGCGAAGGCGTGGTGCTGAGTTGTCGTACATGCGTCTCGAGCCACCGTTGCAGCAGGAACTCAAAGGTCTCACGTGGCCCCTCGCTCCGCCCCAGTCGCGCCGCCTCGCCCACCAACTCCCTTGCAGTGCTGGAGAGTTCGGACTGCGCTACGCGAGCGCGAGGCGCACGCATCAGACGGGCCGACTCGGCGACGGCCAAGCCCGACTCGTCCCTGCTGCCGAGCGCCTCGAACCGCGGCCAGAGAAACTCGCGGCCACCGATGTCCTTGAGCTTCCCGTTGTCCCGCAGCCACTGCTCCACCTCCGCCAGCGAGAACTGCGGACTGACGTCGGTGCCGCCGATGCGCGTCGGAAACGAGTCGTGGCGGCGGCGCCAGTTGCTCACAGCCGCGCGCCCCACACCGGCGATCCGGGCGATCTCGGCCAAGCTGACGGGTACGGCCTTGGGTGTACTCATCGAACAGTCTCCGAGGTGCTGGGCCGGCAGGGCTGGTCAGTGTCCCGGCGGCGGTGTTGCGTCGAAGGCTACTACGCTCATTGACTTTGTTCACAGTGTAGAACTGCGGGGTCGCTGTGTGGGAAGTGTGGAGGGTGGGAGAAATGCAGAAATTCACGCCGGGAACAGTGCTGCGCGATCGCTACCAGCTGAAGTCGGTCCTCGGCCAGGGCGTGATGGGGCAGGTCTGGCAAGGACGCGACCTGTATCTCGAGCGGCCCGTAGCCGTGAAGACGATCGCCGCGGAGCTCCTGGCCCTTCCGCAGAGCCGAGCCGAAGCGCTGGCCCGCTTCAAACGGGAGGCGCAGGCCGCGGCGCGGCTCGACCACTCCAACATCACGACAGTCTTCGATGCCTCGATCACGGACGACACCTGCTGTCTGGTCATGGAGCTGATCGATGGCACCACCCTCGAGTACCTCTTCGATCAGCAGGACGACGAACGATTCGACGTGACCTCGGCCGCAGCCGTCGCCGCTCAGCTGTGTGCCGGACTGTCCGCGGCCCACGCCGCCGGCCTCGTCCATCGTGACCTCAAGACGCAGAACGTCATGATCCGGCGGGACGGTGTCGTCAAGATCCTCGACTTCGGACTGGTGAAACTGCTCACCGATGTCGACCCGCGCCTGACCATGACCGGTGAAGGCATCGGCAACATTCTCTGCGCGTCCCCCGAACTGCTCTCCGGCCAGGGTCGGCTCGATGGCCGCAGCGATCTCTACGCGGTCGGCTGCCTGCTGCACCACATGCTCACAGGTGGAGCGCCCTTCGCCACCGACCAGCCGGCGCTCCTCGCCTCCCGCCATCTGAGCTCACCCCCGCCCGTCATCTCCGATGCGGGGGTGCAGGTCCCCGACGCATTGCAGGAGCTGGTCACAGCCCTGCTCGCCAAGCGTCCGGACGACCGCCCCTCCTCCGCCACCGAGGTCTACGCGGCTCTCGCCCCCTACCTGCCGGAATCGGACCCCGGGCTGGCCACCCGCCGCGGTCTGCCCGAGGATCCCCGCCGCCCTTTCCTGGTACCGCAAGGGCCGAGGCCCGTGTGAACAGTGAGAGGATGACCCGATTGACCGGGTGCGCCGCGTCGCCCCCGGCCACAGGGGGTGTGGCAGGCGCCGCGGGCGCCGGGACTGGGGACGGGCGCAATGCGGCGAAGCCTTGGACGGTACGAGCTCACCCATGAGCTTGGCCGGGGCGGCATGGGGGTCGTCTGGGCGGCGTACGACCATGACCATGGCCGGGAAGTAGCCGTAAAACTCCTGGCCCCCCGCAGCCGCGGTGCCGAGCTCACGACACTGGAGCGCCGCTTCCTCCGCGAAGCGCGCCTCACCAGCCGACTGGATCACCCGGGCATCCCAAGCGTCCACGATCACGGCAGCCACGAGGGCGAGCTCTATCTCGTCATGGATCTGGTCCCGGGCCGCGCCCTCGACGCTGTGCTCGAGAGTGACGGCCCTCTGTCTGTCGAGCAGGCCGCGGACGTGGCGCGCCGTGTCGCCGACGTGCTCGCCTACGCCCACGGCCAGAGCGTGGTGCACCGCGACCTCAAGCCGTCGAACCTGATGATCACTCCCGACGGCGAGATCAAGGTTCTCGACTTCGGCGTCGCGGCCGCCCTGGAACCCCAGCCCGGTGAAACCCGCTTCACCGCGGCCAACGCCACCCCCGGCACGGTCGTCTACATGGCACCCGAGCAGGCAGTGGGCAAGACCGTGCCCGCCAGCGACCTCTACTCGCTCGGCTGCGTTCTCTATGAACTGCTCACCGGCGACCCGCCGTTCACCGACGGCAGCCCGTTCATGCTGTACCACCGCCACGCGAACGAGCCTGTGCCCCCACTCGCCGATCGCCGCTCCGGCGTACCGACCGGCTTGCGCACATTGGTGGCGGCCCTGCTGGAGAAGAAGCCCGAGGACCGGCCCGCCTCCGCGGCCGAGGTGGCCGCACTGCTCGCGGCCTGGGCCCCCATGCGGCCCGGCTCGGCCTCCCCGACGGCGCTCGCGCA
>LRTP01000281.1 GCA_001550305.1 Streptomyces diastatochromogenes | reverse complement strand
GCTCGCCCTCGCGATCGTCGTCGCCGCCCGCGCCCGCGACCTGCGCCTCGCCCCCGCCCGCGACTTCACGGCGAAGCCGGGACACGGCGTCACCGCCACGGTCGACGACCGGTTCGTCACGGTCGGCCGCCCCGACTCGGGCCTGGACGCGGATACGGACGCGGAGGCGGATACGGACGCGGGCACGGATACGGGTACGGGTACGGGCACGCGTATGGACAGGGACACCGACGTCGAAGGCGGCACGGTCGTCCGCGTGGAACGCGACGGCGCCCTCGTCGGCACGCTCGTCCTGGCCGACCGCCCGCGCGCCGACGCCGCCGAGACGGCCGCGGGACTCACCGCCCTGACGGGCACCTCACCCGTGCTCCTCACCGGCGACAACCCGCGCGCCGCCGCCCAGGTGGCCACCGCCACCGGCATCACGGACGTACGCGCCTCCCTGCTGCCCGAGGACAAGGTCACGGCCGTACGGGAGCTTCAACGCGCCGGCCGCAAGGTCCTGTTCGTCGGCGACGGCGTCAACGACGCGCCCGCCCTGGCCGCCGCCCATGCGGGGGTCGCCATGGGCCGGGCGGGTTCCGACCTCGCGCTGGAGACGGCGGACGCCGTCGTCGTCCGCGACGAGCTGGTGGCGATCCCCGCGGTCGTACGGCTGTCCCGCGCGGCCCGCCGCCTGGTGGTCCAGAACCTTCTTGTCGCGGGTACGTTCATCACGGTCCTCGTCCTGTGGGACCTGCTCGGACACCTCCCGCTGCCGCTCGGCGTCGCGGGCCACGAGGGCTCCACGGTGCTGGTCGGGCTGAACGGGCTGCGGCTGCTGCGGGAGTCCGCATGGCGTCGGCCGGACGGAGGCCGACCTCGGGCGCTGTGAGGTTGATGTCGGATTCTCGCCAGCCCCGGCCTCGCCGGTGCCCGATGCTTGAGGCATGCGGAATGGGATGCACACCGACATGGAGCGCTGTGTGCGCGCCGTCCAGTCGAAGGACGCGCGCTTCGACGGATGGTTCTTCACAGCGGTCCTGACCACGCGAATCTACTGCCGGCCGAGCTGCCCCGTGGTGCCGCCGAAACCCGAGAACATGACGTTCTACCCGAGCGCGGCGGCCTGCCAGCAGGCCGGGTTCCGGGCCTGCAAGCGCTGCCGTCCGGACACCAGTCCCGGCTCGCCCGAGTGGAACCAGCGAGCCGACCTCGTCGCCCGCGCGATGCGCCTGATCGGCGACGGGGTCGTGGACCGCGAGGGCGTTCCGGGTCTGGCCGGCCGGCTCGGCTACAGCATCCGCCAGGTCGAACGGCAGCTGCTGGCCGAGCTGGGCGCGGGGCCGCTCGCGCTCGCCCGGGCGCAGCGCGCCCAGACCGCCCGGCTGCTCATCGAGACCACCACGCTCCCGATGGCGGAGATCGCCTTCGCGGCCGGGTTCTCCTCCATCCGCACCTTCAACGACACCGTGCGCGAGGTCTTCGCCCTCGCCCCGAGCGAGCTGCGCGACCGGGTGCCGAAGAAGCGCGCCCCGGCCACACCGGGCGTCCTGAGCCTGCGGCTCCCCTTCCGCGCCCCGCTCAACCCCGACAACCTCTTCGGCCACCTCGCGGCGACCGCCGTACCCGGTGTCGAGGAGTGGCGCGACGGCGCCTACCGGCGCACCCTGCGCCTGCCCTACGGCCACGGGATCGTCGGGCTCACCCCGCACGTCGACCACATCGCCTGCCGCCTCACCCTCAGCGACCTGCGCGACCTGCCCGTCGCGATCAGCCGCTGCCGCCGCATGCTCGACCTGGACGCCGACCCGGTCGCCGTCGACGACCAACTGCGGACGGATCCGGTGCTGGCGCCCCTGGTGGCGAAGGCTCCCGGCCGCCGGGTGCCGCGCACGGTCGACGAGGCCGAGTTCGCCGTACGGGCCGTCCTGGGCCAGCAGGTCTCCACCGCCGCCGCCCGTACCCACGCGGCCCGCCTGGTCACCGCGCACGGCGAACCCGTCGAGGACCCCGAAGGCGGCCTCACCCACCTTTTCCCCTCGCCTCAGGCGCTCGCGGCCCTGGACCCGTCGTCGCTCGCGATGCCGAACACCCGCCGCACCACCTTCACCACGCTCGTACGCCAACTCGCGGACGGTTCCCTCCACTTGGGAGTGGAGAGCGACTGGGCCGAGGCCCGCGCCCGCCTTCTCGCCCTCCCCGGCTTCGGCCCCTGGACGGTCGACGTCATCGGCATGCGCGCCCTCGGCGACCCCGACGCCTTCCTCCCCACCGACCTCGGAATCCGGCGCGCGGCCCAGGAGCTGGGCCTGCCGTCGACCCCCGCCGCCCTGACGGCGCGCGCCGCGGCGTGGCGCCCGTGGCGGGCGTACGCGGTCCAGTACCTGTGGGCGACGGACAGCCACCCGATCAACTTCCTCCCCGTATAAGCGACTTCAAGCGTCTGCAGATGGCTTCAAACGACTCGAAGGTACGAACTGTGAAACAGCACACGGTCATCGACAGCCCGTACGGCCCCCTCACCCTCGTCGCCGACGACGGCGTCCTGTGCGGCCTCTACATGGTCGGCCAACGCCACCGCCCGCCGGAGGAGACCTTCGGCGAACGCGACGACACGCCCTTCGGCGAGGTCACCGACCAGCTGAAGGCCTATTTCGAGGGCGAGTTGAAGGAGTTCACCCTCGAACTGCGGATGTCCGGCACCTCCTTCCAGCGCAGCGTCTGGGATCAGCTGCGCCGGATCCCCTACGGCGAGACCCGTTCGTACGGCGAACTGGCCGAAGCCCTGGGCAACGCGGGCGCCTCCCGCGCGGTCGGCCTCGCCAACGGCAAGAACCCCATCGGCATCATCGTGCCCTGCCACCGCGTGGTCGGCGCGAACGGAAGCCTCACCGGATACGGCGGCGGCCTGGACCGCAAGCAGCGCCTGCTGGACTTCGAGAGCGGCACGGCACTCTTCTAGCCCACTTCTCCAGCGCTCTGTGCCTCTAGCTCTCTTCGCCCAGGGTGCGCAGCAGCTTCGGCAGGGCGATCCCGATCGGCTCCCGTACGACCTCGTCGGCCCGGTCGTCGTACGGCGTCGGCTCGGCGTTGACGATGACCAGCCGGGCTCCGTGATCGGCGGCGACACCGGCGAGCCCGGCGGCGGGCTGCACCTGCAGACTGCTTCCGACGGCGATGAACACCTGGCACGCCTTGGTGATGGCGACCGCCTCGCCGAGGACCACGGGGTCGAGCCGCTCGCCGAACATCACGGTCGCCGACTTGAGGATGCCGCCGCACTCCAGGCACAGCGGATCGTCCTCGCCGGCCTCGACGCGGGCGATCGCGTCCTCCATCGGGCCCCGCTCGTGGCACTTGGTGCAGACGAAACTCCGCGCGGTCCCGTGCAGCTCGAGGATCTTGCGTGCGGGCATGCCGGCGAGCTGGTGCAGTCCGTCCACGTTCTGGGTGATCACCCGTACAGGCACGCCGGTTCGCTCCAGGTCGGCCACGGCCCGGTGCGCGGCGTTCGGCTCGGCCTGGAGGGCGCGGTTCTGGCGTCGCATCTGCCAGGACCGCCGCCGGATCTCCGGATCGCCCATGTAGTACTCGTACGTGACGAGCTTCTCGGCCTCGGGATTGCGCCGCCACAGCCCGTTCGGCCCGCGATAGTCGGGGATTCCGGAATCGGTGGAAATACCTGCGCCACTGAGGATGGCTACGAGAGGGCTGCCCATGGGCCGAGCGTAGGACGCCTGCCTGGTCAGAGCGAGTGGATATCGGGGCGTGCCCCTCGCGCGTCGGCTGTGTCGGCCGTCCAAGGGGCATAACGAACTGGGTCCGGCTCAATCGGGCCCCTACCTGGCCTCACACTCGCTGAGACGGGGGACGCAGAGTCCATGATCACCGCCTACCAGGCGTACTCATCGCAGACCGGCCTGCCCGCCGTCCGGGACGGCCGTTTCCCCGCCGGGTGGAAGCGGGACCGAATGACGTGGCGGCTGAGCCGCTCTCACGCAATTCCCGTTCGGCCAGGCGGTACAGGACGGCCAGATGCACGGCACGGGACCGACGCGTGGATCATGGGGAGATGACGAAGTGGACCGAGAAGGCAGCGCCGGCGGAACAACCAGGGCCTGTACCGGAGCTCTCCGCCTACCAACAGGCTCTGCGGGACCGATTCCTCGCGGCCCCCGTGGTACCCGCGCCCGAACCCTGGCAGCCCGTCTTCGAGTACGAGTACGGCGTCCCTGTCGGCGGACTTCTCGGGATCGGCTTCGCGTCGCACCCCACCAGCGGCCACGACCTCGTGATGGTCTTTGGGCCAGGCCGGGGAGACGACCTCCAGAGTCCAACTGTCCGCGGTGGTGGTCTCCGGACAGACCCTTGCCATCGCGACGAGCAGCGATCTGTCCCTGTGGACACGCAGGACGGACCATGGCCACAGCAGCAGCGCTGAGGCCTGACCGAGCCGGACTGGACCTGTCGCGAGTGTTGCTTCCTGGCAGGTGAGTCTGAGTCTGAGCCTGGGGATGAATGGGTTGTGAGCACGGCTTGACACGGGTCACCAAGCTGCGTTTACGACCCGGCGAAATACAGGCGCTCAGAGTCGTGCATGATCAGGTTGCCGGGGGTGGAGTGGCGGCGGGAGGCACGGGTGGGCGTCACGGGTGTGTGGGTCGTCGGCGTGATGTCTGACGAGAAGGTGTGGGACCTGCTGCGCGCTGCAGTTCAGGACTCGTCGCCGGTACCGGTGTCGGTGCCCTGGGACGTGTCCGGCGGCCTGGATTGGTGGCGGGGCAAGGCGCAGGAGTCCATGTTCAGTGAGTCGGCAACCTCTCCCGGCAGTTGGAGCGCTGACGAGGACGCCTTCCGGCTGAGCGCATTCCTCGACGCCTGCCGTGACGACTCCGAGCACGTGGAGGCCCTGCGTGACGCCGTTATGGACCAGTTTCCGTCCGATGGCGAGGAGGGCCTTTTCGTGGCCGTGGCCCGCAAGGCCAGCCCGTTCTCGGCCTTGGCCTACGCGCTCGGTCCCGACGCGGTGCTGCGACTGCCGGGCTGGTTCGGGGACTTCCTGCTCGACGCCGAGCAGGTCCGCGCCCAGCTTCCGGCGGCCGAGGAAGCCCTTGCCCTGACCGGAGCCCAGCGGCGGGACGCCGTAGAGCGGATCCACGCGTGGATGACCGGCTTGGGCGACGATCCTGACCATCACGCCGGCGAGCTCCTCGACGGCCCGCTGCGTGTGCTCCGCCACGCCGCCCGTACGGGCCAGGCCGCGGCCGCCCACGTCCGCTGGTACTGACAGGGCGGAACATCCGCATACGCCCTGACGCCTGAGTGCCTGCCGACCAGAAGGTCCCCGAACATATGTCGCCCACGGCGTCGGACAGGACGGATGGCCGACAGCACAGAATCCGACTTTGTCAGGCACCACGGATCTCCCGCGCACCGGGTCCGTATTCCCTTGCTGAAAAGGCTGTGAGCGAGGCTTGACGTGGATCACCAAGCCGCGTTCACAGGCTCCTTGCACGGCTGAGACGTTCCGAGTTGTCAGGCTGGCGACTCCATATGCATATGGTTCCACTCGGCCCCCGCCTCCACACCGAGCCCCTTCACGGAGACGAACTCGCGCTCGACGCCGAGCAGATGCTGGATGAAGGGCCCCGGTTGCTCGTGGCGTCCCTCGCCAAGTGGTTGCCGCGGATGATGTCGTCCGCGTCGACGAAGTAGGGCGCCGGCCAGTAACGGTTGTCGAAGGCACTCCGGACTCCGTCGTCGTTGTCGTACAAAGACGGCATGGCCACGCAGCTCGGGGCGGCCGAGTCCCTCGGAGAAGGGCCACTCGGCCGCCCCGCCGAGCCAAGGCTTGTGCCGTCGGTCGGGCGTGGACATCTAGCGAAGTGACCGGAGGCCCGCGCGAATCTCCTCAACGAGCAGCTCCGGCTGCTCCCAGGCGGCGAAGTGGCCGCCCTTGGGAAGCCTGTTGTAGTGGACGAGGTTCGGGTATGCCTGTTCCGCCCAGCTCTTCGGGGCCTGGTAGAGCTCATCGGGGAAGACGCTCACGGCAACCGGCAGGGTGACGCCATTGATACCGAAGAAGGAGGTCTTGTTCTCCGCGTAGAGGCGAGCCGCGGAGATCGCCGTGTTGGTCAGCCAGAAGAGCGTGATGTTGTCCAGGACGTCGTCCCGGGTGAGGCCTTCGGTGTGCCCGGCGAAGGCCCGGGAGATCAGGGCCAGGCTGGCCTTGTCGTGGTCGAGCAGGAAGGCCGCCAGTCCGACGGGGGAGTCCACCAGCCCGGTCAGCGTCTGCGGACGCGACGCCATCATGTAGGCGTAGTAGACGTGCCGGTACACGAAGTCCAGCTGCTCGACCGCCGCCTTCTCCTCGTCGGAGAGCGACAGGCCCGCCGGCAGCGGGTTGCCCGCGATGAGCGCGGCGTCGATGGCGGCCGGGATCACCTTGGGCATGTTGGTGTGGATGCCGATCAGGCCCTCGGGCTCCTGCGCCCCCATGAGGTCTGTGACGATCGCGCCCCAGTCGCCGCCCTGGGCGACGTACTTCGTGTAGCCCAGGCGCTTCATCAGCTCGCCCCAGGCACGGGCGATACGCTCGGGACCCCAGCCGGTCGAGGTCGGCTTGCCCGAGAATCCGTAGCCGGGCATCGACGGGATGATCACATGGAAGGCGTCCGACGCGCTCCCGCCGTGGGCGGTGGGGTTGGTGAGCGGCTCGATGATCTTCAGCTGCTCGATGATCGAGCCCGGCCATCCGTGCGTCACGATGATCGGCAGAGCGTTCTCGTGCTTCGAGCGGACGTGTATGAAGTGGATGTCCAGCCCGTCGATCTCGGTGATGAAATGCGGCAGGGCCTTCAGCTTCGCCTCGGCCTTGCGCCAGTCGTACTCCGACGCCCAGTACCGCGCGAGCTCCTTCATCGTCTCCAGCTGCGGGCCCTGCGACTGATCCGTGACGGTCTCCTTCTCAGGCCACCGCGCCGCCTCGATACGCGCACGCAGATCCTTGAGTTCCGCCTCGGGGAACTCGAACGTGAACGGACGGATCGCTGTCTCTTCCGGTGTTGCGGACATGCGTGGGGGTCTCCTTTTCAACATCAGCGGCCTCGTGCCACTGACTCCTCCACGCTGACATCGCCGTTCGTGCCTCGCCCCTGTAGAAACCCCGGGGTCGGACCCGTGGTTGAACCCGGGGCATGGCGTTCGCGCCGGAAACCACGGACCTTTGGACCTTTGGGTCACGCACGGTCCGGGACAGTCGCTGCCTGCAACGGCCTGGTGAAAGCAGTGCGCGCACCAAGCGCCGTGCGCGCCCGTCCCCTGTACGGCCGCCGAAAGCCCCGAAAGCCCACTAAGGTGATAAAGCAGGGCGTCAAGTGGTGTCCGAGGGCAGCATGCCTAGTCGTTCCAGCCGCTTCGGTGGGTGGTGAGCCCTGCGAGCGGTCAGCCGAAAGCCCCTGCGAGGGCCGAGTCGTGTGGTGAGGCTCGCACCGGAAGGCCAATCGGCTCGACCTGACCAAAATGACCGTGTTGGATGCGCAATGCACCAAGCAGCGGACCAGGGAGATCGACCCATGGGCGTGCCCGCCGGCGAAGCGCAGGTCGCACTGCGGGGCCGGAGTCAGGAGCTGGCCGCGCTGGAGGGGGTACTGGCCACAGCGCGGGCGGGCAGCAGCGCGGTCCTGGTTCTTCGTGGTGAGGCAGGGATCGGCAAGACCGCACTGCTGGACTACGCAGCCGGCCGGGCCGTCGGATTTCGTACGGTCGGCGTCGCAGGCATCGAGTCGGAGATGGAGCTGCCGTTCGCGGGCCTTCACCAGCTCTGCGCGCCCATGCTGGGTCGGCTTCATGAGCTGCCCGGACCGCAGCGCAATGCGTTGTCCGTCGCGTTTGGGCTGCGGGAGGGCGATGCGCCGAACCGGTTCCTGGTAGGCCTGGCCGTGCTCAGTCTGCTGGCCGGCGCCCCTGAGGATCAGCCGCTTGCCTGCCTCGTCGATGATGCGCAGTGGCTCGACGACGGGTCCCGGCAGGTGCTGGCGTTTGTCGCCAGGCGATTGAAAGCCGAGCGGGTGGCTTTGATCTTCGCCCTGCGGGAGCCCGATGGCAATCGTGAGCTGGCAGGTCTGCCGGAGCTGATCGTCGGGGGCCTCGGCGAGCCCGACGCGCGTGCCCTACTGGCGTCGGCCGTGCGTGTGCCGCTCGACCCGCTCGTACGGGACCGGATCGTGTCGGAGGCGCACGGCAACCCGATGGCCCTGCTGCAGGTGACGCACGCGCTCGCCCCCGCCGAGCTGGCGGGCGGCTTCGGGCTCCCCGGCAGACGCTCCGTGGCGAGCTGTATCGAGACCGCCTTCCACCGGCAGTTCCGATCACTTCCGCAGGACAGTCGGCGGCTTCTGCTGACCGCCGCGGCCGAGCCGACCGGAGACATGGATCTGTTGTGGCGGGCGGCCGATCTGCAGGGGATACCGGCGGACGCCGCAGCGCCGGCCGAGGCGGCGGGACTGGTCGAATTCGGCACCAGGGTGCGGTTCCCTCACCCCTTGGTGCGCTCGGCCGTCTATCAGAGGACATCCACGCCGGACCGCCGGGCGGCGCATCGAGCACTGGCGGAGGCCACCGATCCCCGCGTTGATCCTGATCGCAGAGCGTGGCATCGCGCTCACGCCGCCACCCGGCCCGACGAGAGCGTCGCCGTCGACCTGGAACGCTCGGCCGACAGGGCACGAGGCCGGGGAGGAGCCGTCGCGGCCGCATCGTTCCTGCGGCGGGCGGCGGAGCTGACACCCGATCCCGCGCACCGCGTCACCCGCGCACTGGCCGCCGCTCAGGCCGAGATCGACTCCGGCGGGGCCGACCATGCCCACAACCTGCTGGCGGTCGCGGAGGCCGGCCCATTCGACGACCTGCAGCGCGCCCGGCTGGACCGGCTGCGAGCCCGACTGGTCTTCTCCCAGCAGCGCGGGAGCGACGCACCTGGGCTTCTGCTCGACGCGGCACGCCGGCTTGCGCCTCTCGACAGCGCCCTCGCCCGTGACACCCTGCTGGAAGCTGTCGGCGCGGCGCTCTTCGCCGGCCGCCTGAGCACGGGCCCCGGGCAACGCGAGGTGGCTGAGGCCGCCCGCGCCGGACCACCGCCGTCGACGCCGCCGCGGATGGTCGACGTCCTGCTGGACGGCATGGCCGACCTGATCATCGACGGCCACGCCGCCAGCGCCGACGCTCTCAGGCGTGCCCTGCGTGCCGTCCGGCAGGAGCAGAGATCCGGCACGACGGATGCGGACAGGCGCTGGCTGTGGCTGGCGTTCCGGGTGACACCCGAGCCTCTCGCCCCGGAGCTGTGGGACGACGACGCGTGGTACGAGCTGGCGACCGGCGCCGTCGGAATCGCCCGCGAAGTGGGCGCGCTCGCCGTCCTTCCGATGGCGCTGACCTACCAGGCGTGCTGCTACGTGCACGCCGGCGAATTCGACACTGCGGCGGCTCTGATCGACGAGGCGACGGCGATCTCGGAGGCGGCGGGCGGCGTACCCATGATGTACACGTCCCTGGTGCTCGCCGCCTGGCGAGGACAGGAATCCCAGGCACGGGGCCTCATCGAGACGACCATCGAAGAGGTGCGCGCCCGGGGTGAGGGGCGTGTGCTCAGCCTGGCCGAGTACGCGACCACAGTGCTGCACAACGGCCTCGGCCACTACGAGGAAGCCCTGGCAGCGGCGACGCGCGCATGCCAATACGAGGATCTGGGCTTCTTTGGTTGGACGCTTGTCGAACTGATCGAGGCGGCCGCCCGCAGCGGACAGCCGGCGGCCGCCGCGTCGGCGCTGGAGAAGCTCACCGAACGCACGCACACCAGCGGAACAGAGTGGGCACTGGGCATGGAGGCCTGCTCACGCGCGCTACTGAGCGACGGCGAAGCTGCCGATGCGCTCTACCGGGAGGGGATCGAGCATCTCGGACGCTGCCGGGTCGCCGTCCAGCTGTTCCGCGCCCGTCTGCTGTACGGCGAGTGGCTGCGTCGCCAGAACCGCCGTCAGGAAAGCCGTGTTCAACTGCGCTCCGCCTACGAGGCGTTCAGCCGGATCGGGGCCGACGCCTTTGCCGAGCGGGCCCGCAGGGAGCTGCTGGCGACCGGGGAAACCGTACGCAAGCGGTCGGTCGACGCCGTCGCCGAACTTACCGGCCAGGAGGCACAGATCGCCGGCCTGGCCAGAGACGGTCACACCAACTCCGAGATCGCCGCCCAGTTGTTCATCAGCCCACGCACGGTGGAGTGGCACCTGGGCAACGTATTCACCAAGCTCGGAGTCAGCTCTCGCAGACACCTCCGCTCAGCGCTCTCTCCTCCGCCAACGGCGACGACGGCGCATCCAGCAGCGGACGCCCCGGAGTCCGCGGCTCGCCGGGCACCCCGTTGATCGCCTCTTGATGGGTGCACCTGGCATGACCGCCAACGGGTGCCGGCGTGTTGCTCGCCTCGCTGGTGGGGCGGACAGCCGGTAGGAGGTCATCTGGCTTGGCCTCCGTCCCGGCTAGCCCGTGCTGCCAAGTGACACCTGGGCGCTGCCGGCCTCCCCCTTCGAATTGTTGGTCAGGGCCGCAGGTGGGCGAGCAGTTCGTCACCGGCGGGGTATCGCTGTTCCTGGGGAAGCAGTCGTGTCGCGGAGTCCAGATCGCCGCGATTGACGAGTGTGCGGATTTCTCGGGCGAGTGGAGTCACGTCGCTGATGGACACGGTCCACTCGTCCGCGTAGCGCGACGATGCCTCGCCCGAGAGTCCGAGTTGTAGCGAGCGGTGCGCCGGGGGACGCAAGTTCAGGTCGCGTTCGGGGTCCCACTGGACACGGGCCGGTGCCCGCTTGAGTTCACGCTGCCAGGGGCCGCGATCCGGATGCAGGCCGCGAACGTAGCTCGACAGGCAGGTGTGGCGCAGCGCCCTGCGGCGGAGCACGCCGGCCGCAGCACCGTGCGAGTTGCCGGTCTCACGGCCGCCTTCTTCAGACGCCTGATTCACCAAGGGTGGCCATTGGCGGTCTACGGCGCCGATCACCAAGCCGCGTTCACAGCTGCATCCGTGGTCGTAAGATCTCCCGCTGGTGATCGACACAGCTTGCGCGGGGGCGAACATGGAGAGACCGGACGATCGCATCGCATCCGTCCTGCGCTTCACCGCGGAACTCGTCGCCTGGGTGGCCACCCCCTGGGCCTTGTCCAAGTACTCGTGGCTGCTCGCCGTCTTGGCGGTGGTGGTACTGATCGGCCTCCCGACCGTCTTCTCCACTCCGGGAGACAAGGCGCAGGTGATCATCCCTGTCTCGGGTACGGTCACGATCCTGCTCGTGCTGCTCCAGCTCACTGCTGCCGCGACCGCCGCATGGTTGGCATGGCCCATCTGTGCTGCAGTCCTCGTGTCTCTCCTCGTGGCTGCCACCCTCGTCACGGAACGTCAACGCTGGCAGTGGCTACTCTCCACCGACCGGCACACCGGCTGAGCTACGGAGGGGTGGCACCAAAGTGCGTTGGCCCTACGGGCAGGCTCGCCACCCGGTCGTGGTACGGCAGCCGATCTAGAGGAGGCTGCCGGCCAGTGGTAAGACTGGGTGACTTTGGTTGTAGAGCCATGTCTTGTTGGTGCTGAGGAGGCGGGCATGTTCGATGAGGCCAGCGAGAACGAGCTCCTGCTCGCCGCACTGATGCAACTCGGTGCGAAGGGCGGCTCGATAGGAGCTGCCGCCGGAGGGGCGGCCACCGGAACGCACGGTTTGGGCAGAGCAGGGGCACGGGGTGGTGCTCGTGGAGCCGCTCGAGGCTTCAGATGGACAAAGAAGGACGTCAGTACCACTCTTGTCGAGTTGTCCGGAACGGTGACAGCAGTCTTCCAGCTGGTCCACACGACTCTGGCCGACCTAGGGAATCCGCTGGGCGTGGAAGCCCGAGACAACGGGGGCATCGCCGTACGAGCGATGGTCGGTGTAGGGATTGGGGGCCTGAACCCCACCGTTGTGACCGCTGTTGTGGCCGCGGGCCCCGAAGGTGTGGCGGTGGTGGAGCTCCGCGCCGCAGGTCGTGAGGGGCTCATCAAGCAGCACCCCGCCGAAAAGGCTCTGGCCAAAATCACCGCTCAGCTCAAAGCTGCCTCGCAGTAACGACGGCCGCACGGACCCAGCCCCAGCGGGCGCCCCAAGGTGGGGCTGGATCGGTGGCGGGGCAAGGCGCGGGAGTCCATGTTCAGTGAGTCGGCAACCTCTCCTGGCAGGGCTTGTTCGTGGCCGTGGCCCGCAAGGCCGGCCCGTTCTCGGCCTTGGCCTACGCGCTCGGTCCCGACGCGGTGCTGCGACTGCCGGGCTGGTTCGGGGACTTCCTGCTGACGCCGAGCAGGTCCGCGCCCAGCTTCCTGCGGCCGAGGAAGCCCTTGCCCTGACCGGAGCCCAGCGGCGGGACGCCGTAGAGCTGGTACTGACGAGGCGGAACATCCACCTGCGCCGAAAAGGCTGTGAACGCGGCTTGATGTGGGTCATCAAGGTGTGTTCACAGCCTTCTCCCTGGAGTGGCTGCCCCCGCTGAGCTGCCGGGGCGCTGCTCCAGTGTTCGAGGCAGGATCGGAAGCCCGGCACGATGCCGGGTCGTTTTCGGCTCTGTGGTTCAGTCGGTGTCGTCGCCGCACTTGGGCTCTGCGAGCCTGTCCTGCCCAGCCGTTCGTGTCGGCAGGGACGGCTGGGTGCCGTCCTTGGCGACCGGCTGGAAGTAGTGGTCCAGCGCCCAGGCGGCCACGCGGGTGCCGGCCCGGCAGCCGGCTACGTCCGCCGTGCGGGAGTGGACGCCGCCCCACACACGGGCGTCGACGACGTCCCGGTTGAGGACGTCGGCGGACCCGTAGAACCTCGTGGTGCCGGTGACCTCGGAGGGGACGTGGAGGTCGATGCGGGAAGTGCCGAGGACGCCGGTCAAGGCGCGTGCCACGGCAGCGGCGACGGTCGTGTGGCCGGCGACGTAGTCCGGGTGCGGTGGGGTGAGGAGCAGCGGCTCCCAGGCCGGGTCAGCCGTCGTCGCGGGGTTGCCGTCGGTGTCGGCGAGGCGGATGGCGGTGATCGGCCGCCAGGAGCCGTAGTGGAGCTTGGCGTCCCATGCCGTGACGACGGCATCGGTCGCCGACGCGTTCACCGCGGCGAACAGCCGGGCCGTCTCGGCGATGCCGAGCCGGTGCCGGGCGGCGTGGTCTCGTACGGCTGTCTGGACCTGTTCGACCAGGTTGCCGCTGAAGAAGAGGGCGGTCTCGGTCTGCTGCGCGCTCCTGCCCGAGCCGGTCTTCGCGCCCATGGCCTTCACCTCCTGGACATCCTCGACGTAGCGGGATGAGGAGAGTGCGGGTGGTCCGTCGGGGCGGAACTGCTGCGGGGAGGCGAGCAGGAGGGGGCGGAGCCTGGCGAGCCAGGTGTCGATGAAGGGCTGGAACGCGGGCGGGGTGGGCCGCCAGACGCCCGGTGCCGGGGCAGCGGTGAAAGGAACGTCCGCGAACCTTCCGTCCCCTTCCCGGAGTTCGATGATGCGGGCGGCGGCGCGCTTTCCGTAGTCGACGCCCCGGTCTCTGGCCTGACCGGCCGGAAGAGCGGCGAGCGAATTCGCGTAGGCGGTGTCGAGCCGCCCCTTGAAGGCGGGGAAGTAGGTGAGCAGCACGTCGTGGGCCGCAGTGGCGGCGGCCGCCGCGGAGGATGCCTTGGCCGGACCGCGCTCGCGCCATTTGTACAGGGCGTAGCGGCCTTCGATCCCCACCACGGCGTTGTACACGGCGACGGAGACGAACCCCTCCCAGATCGCCGCCTGCCCGGAGGGACGTGGGCCGAGGCTGGTCTTGATCGTGTCGGTGGCGATGGCGTTCCACTCGCGGACCACGGCTGCCGGGTCCGCCGCGGTCCGGGTGTCCGCGTCGGGGGGACTTGCCGCGGCGGTGAGCGTCACGAGGGCGATGGCCGCGACGGCGCAGATGAATCCCCGGACACGTGAACGCGGAGGAACGGGAAGAGGGGGCTCTTGATGCACAGCGTCCTCCATAGAGTTGAGTGCCCAAGGCTTAGCAACGGCCCACTGCGCGAGCAAGACAACTCGCCGCGAACCGGACAGGCCCGGGACGCCCTCGCGCGCACCGGCCCGTGTCCAGTGGGACCCCGCGCGTGATCGGCCAACACCCCGGTCGGCCTTCAGGTACGTCTCGAGGTCGTCACCGGTCGGACGGCTTGACCTTGACGCATGGGTCAATCCCTAGCGTCGTCGGCATGGACACATCTTCGAAGAGCACGACGTTCTCCAGCCGCTCCGGCATCTCCCGTACCGGGCTGGAAGCCCGGCTGTTCGCACGGCCTGAGGGCCTGCCCGCTCCCGGGGACTTCGAGATCACCGAGGTCGCCGTTCCCGATCCCGCATCGGGGCAGGTACTGGTCCGCAACCTGTTCATGTCGCTTGATCCCGGCATGCTCATGCTGATCGCGGGCCACTCCGGCCTGCCGATGCCCCGCTATGAGGTCGGCGAGGTGATGCACGGCGATGCCATCGGCGAAGTAATCGCCTCTGCGGATCCGTCACTTGACGAGGGCGACCTGGTGATGCACAGGCTTGGCTGGCGCGAGTATGCCGTGGCGCGGGCCGGGCTGTTCCGTCGCGTCGACCGGGACGCCTACCCGACGCCCTCCACCTACCTGAGCTTCGGACTGGTCGCCTACATTGGGCTCATGGACGCGGCGGAACTACGGCCCGGCGACACCGTCTTCGTCTCCAGTGCGGCGGGGGCGACCGGGAGCATGGCCGGCCAGATCGCCCGGCTCAAGGGAGCGGCCCGGGTGATCGGCAGCGCGGGATCGCGGGACAAGGTCGCCCATCTGACCGGGAGTCTCGGGTTCGACGCGGCCTTCGACCGTCACGACGGACCGATCGTCGACCGGCTGCGCGAGGCCGCACCCGAAGGCATCGACGTCTACTTCGACAACGTGGGTGGTGAACAACTGCGCGCCGCGATAGAGGTCATGAATCCGCATGGCCGCGTCGCTGTGTGCGGAACTCTCGGCCGGCAGAGCGAAGCCGGTCCCGGCGACCTGCTCAGTGTCCTCGTCAAGCGGCTCACCCTCCGCGGCTTCACCGTGGGCGATCACCTTGAGCGTGCGACGGAGTTCGGCGCGCAATTCCGTACGTGGCTGCGCGAGGGCGCGATCGTCCATGACGAGACGGTGATCGATGGGCTGGCCAACGCACCGCAGGCTCTCCTCGATCTCGTCAACGGCGCGTACACCGGGAAGACGGTGGTCCGGCTCGGGAGTTGACCTTGACGTACGGGTGAAGCTCCATGGTCGGACTCGGAGGTGGCAGCAATGCTGATCGGTGAACTGGCCGCGCGGGCCGGGACCACGACCCGTGCCCTGCGTTACTACGAGGAGCAGGGCCTGCTGGAGTCGGACCGTACGTCGGCGGGCTATCGCCTGTATGAGCCCGGTGCGGTACGCAGGGTCCGGAACATCCGTGAGCTCCTGTCCTGCGGGCTCACCGTGGAGGATGTGAAGTCCCTCCTGGCCTACCTCGACGCCGATCTGCCCGAGGTGCTCTCCTACTCACCGCTGTGCGCCGACGGCTACGGCGTCGGCGCACAGCGGGTGGCTCAGCTGGAGGAGCGAATCGCGATCCTCACCGAGCTGCGCGACAGCCTCGTCCGCCGGATGCCCTGGCTGGCGGCGCCCGACGGCACCGCGGACGAGCAGGCCGCTTGATCGTGAAGTGCCGCGGCCATTTCGGCAGGACGGGCCATCGGCGTTGGCACATCGAACGCACCACGGCCTGGGACAACGCCCGCAACCGGCCTGACACTTTGTCGGGCACGGGCCCCGCGATCGTGCTTGCGAACGGAATCCGGGCGGGTGTGCGTGGGGGCCGACCGGGTCAGGGGAAGATCGGACGGGGGCCCAACAGGAGGGCGGCGAGGCGCAGGTACGCCTTGTAGGCCTCGGGGGTCAGCCAGGAGAGTTCGACCGTGCTGCCCATGGTGAGGTGGCCGTCACGAGGGACCATCACGACGCCGCGGCAGCGGGAGCTCAGGCCGCGGATACTGGCGGCGTCGAGCGTCCAGCCGGCCGCGGGGCGGCTGTGGTTGAGCACGACGACGGCCTCGCGGACCAGGTCCGGCAGGTCGAGCGTGACAAGACGGTCCATGGCCTGCTGCGCCTGGGTCAGACCGGCGGGGTCGGCCCGCGAGACGATGACCACGCGGTCGGCCGCCCTGAGCACCGTGGGCATGAACTTGTCCGAGTCGACCAGGGTGAGGTCGAAGTAGTCCCGGGTGGTGCGGGTCACCCGGTGGAAGTCGTAGTCCGTGAACTGGCCGACCGACGCGATGCGCGAGACGGAGTCGTTGGCGAGAACCTGGAGCCCCGAGCGGTGCGGCGACAGGAACAGCTGGAGATCCTCGAAGTGCCGCACCTCGTGCAGCGACTCGGCCAGGTCCGACAGGCTGGCCAGGGTGTTGCGGAAGACCCGGCCGCCGATCCGGACCTGGCTGCCCGTGTGCCGGTCGGCGTCGATGGCGAGCACCCGCTCCTGCCGCTGGTCGGCCAGTACGGCCCCCAGCACCATCGTGGTCGTGGTGCAGCCGGCCCCGTCCTTGACGCCCACGAGCGCGATCCGCAGGGGCTCGGGCAAGGGGGTGCGGATGGTGCGCATCCACTGCTCGTGGTCGTCCTCCTCGTCGCTCGCCGTCTCCGGTTCGACGGCGGGGCCGTCGTCGTCCCCGCCCGTGCCGCCCTCCACGTCCTCCCACTCCACCCCGCCCGGCAGCAGCGCCCCGAAGGCGTCCGCCACCTCGCGGGCGGTCGGCCGCCCCGCGGGTTCGGGCTCGACACAGCGCAGCAGCAACTCCGCTATGGTCTCGTCGAGTTGCGCGAGCTGCGGACTCCTACGCAGCGTGTCGTTCTCGTACCAGCGCCACGGTCGGCCGGTCGCGGCCTGCAACAGAATGGAACCGAGGGCGTACACGTCACCGGCCGTGATCCGGGACTCGCCCCAGTACGTCACCTCGGGCGCCCGGTACGGGGAGTTGGCCGGCGTGGACGGTGTCGACGCGCTCCACGCGCCGTCGATGCGCGCCGACGTCCAGCCGATGAGGTGCAGCGTCGACTCGGTGACCAGCACGGTGCCCGGGGTCAGCGCGCCGTGCACGATGCCCTTGTGGTGGCAACGGGTCAGCGCCCGCGCCAGGTTCCAGCCCAGCCAGGTGAACAGCGGGGTCCCGGGCAGCGCCCCGGCCGCGTCGAGCACGGCACGCAACGTGGGCGCGGGCGGACCACCGCTCAGCGTGTCCAGACGCAGCGCCAGCCACGGCGTGGGGCCCTCCAGGTCACTGCGCACCACGGCGGGCGCGTACATCCCGTCCATACGGCGCAGCGCCCGGCGTTCCACGTCGAGCAACTCCCGCGCCACGGGAGAGTCGAAGGAGTGCGACACCCGCAGCAGCACTCGCTGCCCTTCCTCGTCCTCCCCGATGTACGCGGTGGGCTTGCCGCCCGTGCCGTCGCGTTGCAGCAGCGAGTACGGGCCCAGGGTGTGCAGGTCCTGCAGCCGCAGCGGCAGCCACGACGGGGCCGCCTCCAGGCCCGACGGCAGCCGCACCTCCTCGTACTCGGTGGTGCGCGGCGGCGTCGGCGCCATCGGTTTGGCACCCAGGTGGGTGAGGAGACGGTCCTCCAGCCAGGCGAACGGCCGGGTCCCGGGCAGGAGTTCACCCGTCCCGGAGGGATGGGCGAGCCAGGCGGGGAAGTCGGGGGAGCGGCCCACCAGGGTGCGCAGCCGCGCGGTGACCGCCCGGGTGGTGCGCAGCAGATCGATCGGGGACGCGGTGTCGAGCAGGATCTCCTGGGCCTCCCCGGCGAAACCGAACCGGCGGTGCTGGGGCGGCAGCCGCTCGTCGACCGGCTCCACCTGACGCATCAGACCGCCCAGGAACACCTCGGCCAGATGCGCGGTGTCGGCCCGCCACGGCACGGCCGCCTGAACCAGCCGCATCACGGGCACCGTGAGCGGGGACACCGCCGCGAGATGAGCGGCCAGCCGGTAGGCCCCCGGGGACGCGGCGTCCCGGAACCTGAGCACGGCGTCCGCCGCGCCACCGCCCCGGGTGTCGGCCCCGGCCCGTGGCGCCTTCGCCTGCAGCGGCGCCAGCAGGGGCAGCTCCGCGCTGCCGCCCGGCGAGGCCACCAGCCGCGCCCACGCGGCGACCGCCGGTGGATACGGCTCCAGTACGGGGACGGGGACTCCGGGGAACTCGTCACCGAGCCCCGGCGGCAGCAACGGGTCGGCGACCTCCCAGGTGTCGTTCGCCGCGCCGCGCCGCCGGGTCGTCACCAGCCACGGCTCCGAGCGGATGCCCGACCCGTCCCACATGTGGGAGGGCAGCGCGTGCATGATCGCCGTCGGCCCCTGGTGCGCCCAGCGTTCCAGCGCCGCGTGCAGTCGCCCGTCCCGCCAGCAGGCGCCGACGCCGTCGCTGATCACCAGCACCAGCGTGCCGCCCGACGGGTCGGCGACCGACGCGGGGGAGAGCAGCGGGGCGTGCGGGTCGAAGGGGCGGGAGCGCAGCAGCGGCGCCCCCGCCGACCGGGTGTCCAGGCCGTGCACACGGATGTCGCGGAAGGCGCCGAGGCGTTCCAGCAGGGCACGCAGTTCCATCGCCAGCCGCCGCCACAGCAGCATCGAGATGCCGTCGTCGATGAGCAGGGTGAGGTCGAGCCAGCGCTGCCGGGCGGGGCGGGTCACCACATCGGGCAGTCCCGTCTCGGCCATGGCCGCCGCCGTCGCCTCCTCGTCGAACTCCCGCTTCAACGGCCCCGGCTGGGGCTGCTTCAGCAGCCGGAGCGCACGGCTGAGGCGCAGTTCGTCCGACCCGAGCGCCTTCTCCTCGGGGACCCGTACGGGCAGCGCGCCCTCGCCGGGCGCGCCACGCAGCCCCGGCGCGGCGAGGTCCGCGAACTCGGGTGCGCTGCGCGCCGC
>LRTP01000280.1 GCA_001550305.1 Streptomyces diastatochromogenes | reverse complement strand
GTGCGCCGACGTCCCGCGCCGCCACGGCGGGCGCGCTCATGCCCGCGGCCAGGGCGATGGTCGCGGCGGTTGCGAGGACCGCCCTCCACCGTCTCCCCCGACCGGGCCTCATAACTTCTGAACTGATCCGATTACCCCGCACTGCGGCCCTCCATACGGCCCGAACGATCAGCACCAAACAGACTCAGGCAAAGTCGAACAGTAGGGCCACACAAGGCTCAACACAATGGGGCGGGAAAGGACAGATGAGAAATGCGGGGCTGCAAATCCCTTGTACGCAGGGCTGGTTGCCCGGCTTGCGCGCAGCCACGACCGAGCGCCGTTTCAAATACCGCCTTCGACAAAGCGTTTTCGGCCAGCAGGCCCATAAGTACGAACCGGGCACGGCCGGTTGTGTACGCGTGCGCCGGGATGACGAGGTCCGAGGTGAGCGACGTCTCGTTCTCGTCGGCCACCGACGGCGCCGCGATGCGCACGGTCAGGAAGTGCGTGTTGTTGCTGAGGTGCCGTTCACGCACGCTATCGCGCCGATCCTGCCAATCGGACAGTCGCCCGTGAAGTACTGGGCGGCTGAGCCGTTCGTGGCGCGTACGGCGCCGGTGCTCAGGGTGAGGACCCACTTCGCCTTGTCCTTGTCGCCGTCGACCGGCAGCGGGAAGAAGTCGGGGCACTCCCAGACGCCGGGCGTGGCCCAGTCGCCGTAGCCGAAGGAGCTGACCTGGGTCCAGGTGAGGAGGTCGGTGGAGGTGAAGAAGCGGATGTGGTCGCCGACGGAGACGACCATCAGCCACTGGTCGTGGGCCTCGTCGCGGATGACCTTCGGGTCGCGGAAGGTCCAGCCGGCGTCGGGGCCTCCCGGGTTCTGAACGGCCGGACTCGAGCCGCCGTGCCACTGCCACGAGCGGCCCTTTTCCTTGCTGTAGGCGATGCGCACGCTGGCATTTCCGCCCGGCTTGTCCGGGTGGTAGCTGGTGTAGTAGGTGATCAGGCCCGAGCCGCCGTCGAAGAGGCCGGAGGTGTCGTCCGCGTCCACGACCGCCGAGCCCGACCAGCAGTTTCCGTACTCGTTCCAGGGCAGAGCGATCGGCAGGGCCTGCCAGTGGACGAGGTCGGTGCTGACCGCGTGCGCCCAGCGGCCCTGGTCCTGGTGGAAGAGGTGGTATTCGCCGTCGTAGTGGACCAGGCCGTTGGGGTCGCTGGTGGAGCTGGTGAGCTGGGAGTAGTGGTACGCGGGGCGGTAAGGCTCGGTGAAGTAGTCGGCGGTGCTGTGGACTTCGACGTTCTGGAAGTACGACGTTCCGTGCGCGGCCGTGGTGCCGACGGTGGCGCCCGTGGTGCGGGACACGCGGGTTTTCAGCGCCCGTACGCCGTCCGCGTACACCTTGATCGTCCTGCCCGTCGCGCGGGCCTCGACGCGGTACGTGCCGCCGGACGCGATGCGCCGGACCGGGCCGGAGGCGGAGGCGAGGCGGGCGCCGGAGGAGCGGTCCAGCAGGACGACGGCGTTCCGGCCGGCTTCCAGGCGGGCCTCGTAGCCGCCGGAGCCGTTCGCGGACGCGCGCAGGACGAGACCGGCAGAGGAGGAGGGGCCGCCGGGGTGATGTCGGCTCTCGCCACCAGGTCGCCGTCGGTGAAGGGGGCCGTGCGCAGGCCGTTCTCGCCGCGGATGCCGCGCAGGTCTGGGGTCCAGGTGCCGGAGCGGGCCGTCCAGCCCTGGAGGCCGGTGGCGAGGTCGGCCGCGGCGATGTTCTCGAAGGACACCGCGCCGGCCGATGCCCTGACGGTGAGTCGGCCCGTCGTGTGGGTCGAGTCCTGGGCGGTGATGACGGGGCTGTAGCCGTCGGGAGAGAGGAAGTTGGTCTGCCAGTGCACGCGCAGTTCGTCGTGTTCGGCTTCGACGCGCAGGCGGTAGACCGTGTCGGCCTTGATGGTGGTCGTGTAGGTGCCGAGCGTGACGTTGCCGTCGATGCGGTAGAGCCTCAGCGTGCCCTGGTCCGCGTCGACTTGGACGCCGTAGCCGTGCGCGGCCGTGGCGTCGGTGCGCACGAACAGTGAGGCGATGGCGGAAGCGTCGTGCAGGAGCAGGTCGGCCTGGAACGCGGTGTCGTACGTCTTGGTCGTGGTGATGGCGCGGGCGGCGGCTTTCTGGGTTGGGGCCGCGCGCCAGCCCAGCGGACTCGCCGTCCAGGTGCCGCCGCTTGTGGTCCAGCCGGTGAGGTTGGTGGTGACTGAGGAGAGGGAGGGCGGGCCGAAGGTGACCGTGCCGCCCTGGGCGAGCAGGCCCACCGAGCCGGTGTCGTGGCGGTGGTCCTCGGTGTGGAGGAGCCGCTTGCCGTCGACATGCACCGTCAGCTCGGGTCCGTCGACTGCCACTTCGAGGTCATAGGGTCTTGCGGTCCGCGCGCCCGGAAGGGGAGCGGTGGCGAGTGTGTCGCCGCCGGTCAGGTCGTAGAGCCGTATGCGGGCGCGGCCGGGGTCGAGGGCGACCGCGTATCCGGTCGAGCCGTCCGGGGCTGCCCGGAACACCAACGCGCCTACGGTGGAAGAGGATTGGGGTGTGACGCGGGCCGCGTACGTGCCCTTGGCCGCGAGTTGCTGCTCGGACAGGGCGAGGGCGGGCCCGCGACGGCCGGCGGTCGCCTTCTGGCCGCCGTCGGAGGTGCGAGTCCAGGTGCCGGTGACGGGGATGGGGTCGGGAATCGGGGTGGCGGCGGGCGTCGCTCCGGCGGCGCTCGGGGCGGCCTGTGCTGCGGGGAGGATGCCTCCGAGAGGCAGCAGGGTGGTGGCGGTTCCTCCTGCGAGCAGGAGCGTACGGCGGGACACGCTCATGGCAGCTCCTGAGGAGAGCAGGGGAGGGTGGGCCACGGCCCGGGGGGACGTCCACCCCGCGGGCCGTGGCCGTGTGTAAGACGGTCACGGCCACAGCGGCCGGGGTCCGTCGGTGAAGGCCGACGCCATCTGCCAGGCGTCGAACCGCTCCAGGGTCACGTCGCCGTCGGCACCGATACCGACGCCGACGGCCTCGTCCGGGCGGGTGGGGTAGACGCGGGCGGTCAGGGGCCGCCCGTTCGCGAAGATCTCCAGTGCGGAGTGGTCGACGAGGACGCGCAGGTCGACCCGCCCGTTGGTGCCCAACGGCAGGTCGCCGTAACGGGGTTCGGTGTCGACCGTCGGGTCGAGGCTGCTGGTCTCGCGGTGCAGGCGGAGGGTGCCGCCCGTTCCGTCCTGCGCCCTGCTCACCTCCACGACCGTGCGTTCCGCGCCGTCCGGTGTCTCGCGGACCACGAGCCGGGCGGTCGCTCCGGGAGCGAGACGCAGGGTCGTCTCGATGTCCAGCTGGTCCCCGCGCACGGCGGGCAGCCGGGTGTACCGGTCGGCCAGCCGACCTGGAGCCACCTCTACGCGCTCCCGCCGCAGCTCGGTCAGCTCCGGCGCCGGGGCCTGATGCAGGCCGCCGTCCGTGGCGAGCGTGACGACCCTCGGCAGGGACATCACGCCGCACCAGCCGGCCTGCGCGTTCGCCTCGTCCGTCCGTCCCTCCTGGAGCCAGCCGAACATGATGCGGCGGCCGTGCTCGTCGCGGGCGGACTGGGGGGCGTAGAAGTAGCGCCCGCCGTAGTCGAGCCGGTGGACGGCGGTTGGGGTGAAGGTGTCGCCCTGGTAGCGGCCGGTCCAGTACAGGGGGTGGTGGGTGGTGCCCTCATCCCAGGCGGAGAAGACCAGCACGTCGGTGCTGCCGGCCTCCTCGTCCTCGCCGAGCCGGAAGAGGTCGACGCACTCCCACATCGTGCCGGCCCAGTCGAGTTCGCCCTGGTTCTGCGAGGCGTCGCCGGTCAGCAGAGGGCCAACGTAGCGCCAGCTGCGCAGGTCGTCGGATTCGTACAGGAAGGCCGTTCCGCCGACGCCCCGGATTCCCGAGCCCACCAGCTGGCGCCACACCGTGTTCTCGCCGGATCCCTCCCGCCAGACGCAGTGGTCGCGGAAGGCCGTGATGTCGACGCCCTCGGGCGGGGCGGTGATGACCGGGTTGGCCGGGTCCTTGGTCCAGTACCTCAGATCCGCCGACCCCCTGGCCACGCACGGGAGTTCATGCTCGCCGTGCCTGCCCGAGTAGACGAGCGTGGGCACTCCCCCGTCGTCCACCAGGACACCGGACCAACAGCCATCGCGGTCGGGGCCGTCCGAGCCCGGTGCGAGGGCGATCGGTTCGTCGGTCCAGTGGACGAGGTCGGTGCTGGTGGCGTGGCCCCAGTGGATGCGGTGGTGGGCGGCGGCGAGCGGGTTGTACTGGTAGAAGAGGTGGTAGACGCCGTTCCAGTGACTCAGCCCGTTGGGGTCGTTGAGCCAGCCGCCGGGCGAGGTGAAGTGGAAGCGGGGGCGGTGGGGGTCGCGCAGGGCGCGTTCGGCCAGCCCCTCGGCGGTATGGCTGCCGGAGGGGAGGGTGAGGTCGTGGGTCATGCGGCGGTGGTCTCCGCTTTCTCGGTGTCGTCGGTGGCCTCGCCGTCCGGCCGGTCGGTGGCCTTCAGGACGCGGCGGGCGATGTCGGAGGCGGGTGCGCGCAGGTGGCAGCGCACCCAGTGGGGCTGCCCGTCGTTCTCGCCGACGATGTGGCGGACGGGCTCGGTGCGGCTGCACGCGCCGTCGTCGCCGTAGGGACAGGACGTGGGGTTGAGGATCGCCTCGCGGAGCCTGGCGCGCTCGACGGGGTCGTAGCTGCCAGCCCGTTCGGGGTCGGGTACGGCGGACAGCAGTAGGCGGGTGTAGGGGTGGGCGGGGGCGTCCATCACCGCCAACGCGTCTCCGCCCTCGACGAGTTCGCCGGCGAACATGACCATGGTGGTGTCCGCGAGGTAGCGGGCGGAGCCCAGATCGTGGGTGATGTAGAGCATGGCGATGTTCCGTTCGTCGCGCAGGCGCCGCATCAGGTTGAGCACGCCGACGCGCACGGAGACGTCCAGCATCGACGTCGGTTCGTCGGCCAGGATGAGGCGCGGGTCCACCGCCAAGGCGCGAGCGATGGAGACGCGCTGACGCTGGCCGCCGGAGAGTTCGTGCGGGTAGGACTGGAGCATGTCCTCGGTCAGGCCGACCGTTTTTATCAGCTCGCGCAGCGCCTCTGGTGTGGCGGCGTGGCCGTGCAGGACGAGGGCCCGGGTGAGGAAGTGCTCGATGCGGTGGACGGGGTTGAGTGAGCCGAAGGGGTCCTGGAAGACCATCTGGACCTTGCGGCGGTACGCCCGTGATGCCCGGCGCGGCTCGGTGCGCAGGATGTCCTGGCCGTCGAGCAGTACCTGTCCGGCGGAGGGCTGTTCGAGGCGGGCGAGGCAGCGGGCGATGGTGGACTTGCCGCTGCCGGACTCGCCGACCAGGGCGGTGATCCGGCCGGCCGGCAGGTCGAAGGACACGTCGTTGACGGCACGGACGCGGCGCCGGGAGAAGACGGTGCCGACCTGGAAGTCCTTGGTCAGACCGCGTACGGACAGCAGGGGCTGGGTCATCGCGGGGCTCCCTGGGCACTCTGGGCCACCCACCGGCCGGGGGCGATCTCGCGCAGGTCGGGGATGTTCATGGAGCAGTCCGAGCGGTCCTCGGGACAGCGGACGTGGAAGCCGCAGCTGTCGGCGGTGCGCGGGGCGTCGAAGAGGCCGATGAGCTCTTGGCGCGGGCCTGTCAGCGGCGGGAAGGCGTTCATCAGCGCTTCGGTGTAGGGGTGGAGCGGCCCCGCGAACAGGTCCTTGGCGTCGGCGAGTTCGACGATCCGTCCGCCGTACATCACGCCCATGCGGTCCGACAGCTCGATCATCAGGGACATGTCGTGGGTGATGAAGAGGATGGAGAAGCCCAGCTCCCGCTGGAGGTCGCGGATCTGCGCCATGATCTCCTGCTGCACGACCACGTCGAGCGCGGTGGTCGGCTCGTCCATGATCAGCAGCCGGGGGTGGAGTGCGACGGCCATGGCGATGACCACGCGCTGGCGCATGCCGCCGGAGAGCTGGTGCGGGTACGCCTTCAGCCTGCCCGGGTCGATGCCGACCAGTTCCAGCAGCTCGCCGGCCCGCTCCCGGGCGGCCCGCTTCTTCATCCGCTCGTGGGTGGTGAAGATGTCGACGATCTGCTCGCCGATGGTCAGGACGGGGTTGAGGGAGTTCATCGCCGACTGGAAGACCATGGCGATCTCCCGCCAGCGGAAGGCGCGCAGCTCCCGTGCGTCCAGGGCGAGGACGTCCCTGCCCTGGAAGTGGATGCTGCCTGCGGTGATCTCCGCCGGGGGTTTCAGCAGCCGCATCACCGCGTTGGCGATGGTCGACTTGCCGCAGCCGGACTCCCCGGCGAGGCCGAAGATCTCTCCGGCGCCGATGGAGAAGGAGACGTCGTCGGCGCCGACGACGGTGCGTCCGTCGCCGCGGTATTCGACGCGCAGGCCGTTCACCTCAAGTACGGGTTCCATGGCTCAGCCCCTCCTCTCACGGCGGGCACGGCGGTTGCGCAGCCTGGGGTTGGTGATCTCGTCGACGGCGTAGTTGACCAGCGCGAGCGCGAAGGCGACGAGCGCGATGCACAGGCCGGAGGGGACGAAGGCCCACCAGGTGCCGGTCATCAGCGCGCCGTCGTTGCTGGCCCAGTACAGGTTGGTGCCCCAGCTGACGACGCTGCTGTCGCCGAGGCCGAGGAACTCCAGGCCGGCCTGGGCGCCGATGCCGAAGATCACGCAGCCGAGCAGCGTGGTCATCACCACGGACGCCATGTTGGGCAGGATCTCGCGGAACATGACCCGCAGCGGGCGCTCCCCGGTGACGACGGCCGCGGCCACGAAGTCCTTGCCGCGGATCGACTTGGCCTGCGCGCGCAGGACCCGGGCCGAGCCCGCCCAGCCGGTGACGACGAGGACCAGGATAACGGTGGAGGTCCCGGGCGGCAGGAACGCGGCCAGGATGATGAGCAGCGGCAGCCCGGGCAGCAGCAGGAAGATGTTGGTGACCAGGGTCAGCGCGTCGTCCACGATGCGGCCGAAGTACGCGGCGGCGAGGCCGACGACGATGGCAACGCCCGTCGCCACGAGCCCCACGGTGAACCCGACGAAGAGCGAACTGCGCGCACCCCACAGGGTGAGGGCGAGCACGTCCTGACCCTTGGCGGTCGTACCGAGCCAGTGTGCGGCCGAGGGGGCCTGGCTGCCCGTGGAGTTGATGAGCGACGGGTCGCCCGGTGCGAGGACGGGTGCGAGCAGGGCCAGCAGCGCGAAGACGGCGAGCAGGATCAGACCGGTCAACGCCTTCTTGCTGTCGATGAGCTGGCGCACCAGTCCGCGTCGGCGGGAGGTGTGTGCGGGGGTGGTCGGCGTGGTGGCCGTCGCGATCTCGATGGCGGTCATGTCGGCAGCCCCCTTCAGCGGACGCGGACGCGCGGGTCGAGGCGGACGTAGACGAGGTCGACGAGGAAGTTCGCGATCAGCACCGCCGCCGTGATCGTCAGGAAGATGCCCTGCATCAGCGGGTAGTCCAGGCCCTGGACGGCCATCAGCAGCTGGTAGCCGATGCCGGGGTAGGCGAACACGACCTCGGTGAGCAGCGCGCCGCCGACGACGAAGCCGAGGGCCATGCCGAAGTTGGTGACGGAGGGCAGCAGGGCGTTGCGGGCGGCGTAGCGGAACATGATCCGCGAGGGGCTGAGCCCCTTCGCCTCGGCCATGGTGATGTAGTCCTCGGCCGCCGTGGCGATCATGGTGTTGCGCATGCCGAGCATCCAGCCGCCGATGGAGACCAGCACGATGGTCAGGGCGGGCAGCACCAGGTGGGTGGCGACGTTGGAGAGGAATTCGCCGTTGAAGCCGGGGGTCAGTCCGACGTCGTAGGCGTGCCGCATGGGGAACCAGCCGAGGCTCACCCCGAACAGGTACAGCGCGCCCATGGCCAGCCAGAAGTAGGGGAACGAGCCGACGAAGATCAGCAGGGGCGGGAAGGCGGAGTCGAGGACGCCGCCGCGCCGCCAGGCGGCGACGATGCCGAGCAGGTTGCCGAGCACGGCCGCGATGACGAGCGCGACGCCACCGAGGAGCAGGGTCCAGCCGATCTGCGAACCGATCACGTCGGTGACCGGGGTGGGGAAGCGGGTGATGGAGATGCCGAGGTCGCCGGTGAAGACGCTCTTGATGTAGCTGAGGTACTGCTGCCACAGGGGGCGGTGGTCGAGGCCGAAGAGTTTCCGCAGCTGGGCTATCTGGTCGGGCTGCATCGTGCCCTGGGCCTGCGCGAACATCCGGGAAACCGGGTCGCCCGGCATGAAGCGCGGGAGCACGAAGTTCAGGGTGAGGGAGGCCCAGAAGGCGAGCAGATAGAACCCCAGGTTGCGCAGGATGAGACGCACGGGTCGTGCTCCTGTCGTAGGGGGGAGGAGGAGGGGGGCGGTGGGGAGCGGCCGTCCGGGGAGGAGGACGGCCGCCGATCCGTGCGTCAGCTCTTGACGGGCTTCAGCGAGGTGAGCACGAGGATCGTGCTGCCGTTGCGGTTGCCGAGGGTGGCGTACGGGTTCTCTTCGGTGGGCCAGCCGGTGAAGCGGGCGTCCGTGTACGCGCCCCACTCGGGGCCGGTGAACAGCGGGACGACGGGCGCGTCCTTGTTGTACAGCTCCTGCAGGCCGTTCGTCTGCTCGCGCTGCGTCTTCTCGTCCGTGGCGGCGGCGAAGGCGTCGATGAGCTTGTCGGCCTTCTTGTCGCCGAAGCGGTGGTAGTTCTCCGTGGCCTGCTTGCCGACCGGCTGCACCATCTTGGTCGACATCACGCCGCGGTAGTACTCGTACGGGGTGGCGCCGTTGTTGCTCCACACGATGCCGGTGTCGAAGGTGCCGGTGTTGTACGAGGACGAGACCGCCGACCAGTCGGGCGTCTTCACGGTGGCGGTGATGCCGACCTTCGCCAGGTCCTGCTTGATGATGTTGGCGACCGAGATCCAGTCGGAGGAAGCGGAGCCGACGGAGATGTCGAGCGTGAAGTTCTTGCCGTTCTTCAGCTTCCGCTTGCCGCCGCTCTCCTTGTAGCCGGCCGCATCCAGGGCCTTGGCTGCCGCGTCGGTGTCGTACTTCGTCCAGGTGCAGGAGGCGGCCAGTGACGTGTCGCGCCACTTGTCGTAGGTGTGGGCCAGGCCCGTGCAGTCGGCGGGTTCGGCGTAGCCGTTCATGGCGACCTTGGTGATCTGGTCGCGGTCGACGGCCATGCTGAGGGCCTTGCGCACGGCCGGGTCGTTGAAGGGGGCCTTGGTGGTGTTCAGCTGCCAGTTGATCATGGCGCCGGTGGCCGGGAACCAGTAGTGGTTGTGCTTCTTGTCCTTGGCGACGAAGGACTTCTCGATGTCCGGGATGAACGACTGCGTCCAGTCCACCTCGCCGTTGGTGAAGGCGAGGTTGGCGCTGTCGTTGCCGGAGAAGGCGAGCATCTGGATGCCGGCGATCTGCTGCTTGTCCGGCTGCCAGTAGTCGGGGTTCTTGCGCAGCTCGTACGACTGGCTCTGGAACTTCTCGATCTTGGTGTACGGGCCGGTGCCGACCGGGTTCGGGTTGGTGAACTTCGCCGGGTCCTTCACCTTGGACCAGATGTGCTTCGGCAGGATGTAGTGGCCGCTGATCTCGTAGAAGGCGGTCGAGAACGCCTTGTTGAAGGAGAACTTCACCGTGTGGGCGTCGACCGCGGTGATCTTGTCGAGGTAGTCGAAGCCGCCCAGCACCTTCTTCTGGAGCTCGAAGGTGTAGACGATGTCGTCGGCGGTGAGCGCCTTGCCGTCCGACCACTTGACGCCGTCGCGCAGCGTGAAGGTGAGGGACTTGCCGTCCTTGGCCTGCTCCCACTTGGTGGCCAGCCACGGCGTGTCCTTGGCGTCGGCCATGCTGTGTACCGCCAGCGGCTCGTAGACCGCCTGGAGGGTCATGGGGGCGGCCTGCGGGGAGAGCGGGTTGAAGTTGCGCGTGAACGTCGCCAGGTCCTCACGCGGGATGGTGAGCAGCTGGTTGCCGGAGGTGTCACCGGCGCCGGCGGCGCCCGAGCCACCCGTACAGGCAGACAGGACCAGGGCTGCGGCGGCGGTCGCGGTGACCGCTCTCAGAACGGGCCGAAGCCGCCGCGGGGCGATGGAGGGTGCCATAATGGAGACTCTTTTCCTCTCTTCAACACACAGGACGAAGACGGGATGGGATTACTCGGCGGACTGATTCGCAGTCAGACCGACGAGCGTTCGAGCAGCGGGCAGTCGATCGTCACCCGGTGGGTGTCGAGCGGCTGCCCCGCTGCGAGAGCGGCGAGCATGTCGACGCCCTTGGTGCCCATGGCCTCGAAGGGCAGGGCGAGCGTCGTCAGCTTCGGCCGCAGATAGGCGGCGATGAGTTCCTGGTTGTCGAACCCCACCACGGCCACGTCGTGCGGGATGCGCAGCCCACGTTCCTTGATCGCGTCGTACGCACCCATCGCCATCCGGTCGTTGCCGCAGAACAGAGCGGTCGGCCGATCGGCGGCCGGACGGTCCAGCAGTTCGCAGGCGGCGGTGTAGGCGCCGTCGGCGGTGGCCCAGCCGGGGATGACGAGGGAGGGGTCGGGGGTGATCCCGGCCTCGCACAGGGCACGTTCGTACCCCTCGCGCCTGCCGATGGCGGCCGGGATCGCCGGGTCGAGGTTGATGAACCCGATGCGGGTGTGACCGGCGTCCAGGAGCCGGCGGGTCGCCTTGTATCCGCCCGACTCCTCGTCGGGCAGGATGCACGGCAACTCCCCTTCCGCGTCATAGCAGTTCACGAGCACCGTCGGCACCTCGCGGGCGGCCTTCGGCAGGCTGACGGCCCGGTGCCAGGTCGTGGCGTACAGGAGCCCTTCCACGCGGTGTTCCAGCATCTGGTCGAGCGCGGCGGCCTCCTGGGCGGGATCACCCTCGCTCGCGGCGATCAGCAGGAACCTCCGGTCGCCCCAGGCGCGGCTCTGCGCGCCCGTGATCACCTCGGCCGCGAAGGGGCCGGTCACAATCTCGGTGATCAGACCGAACCAGCCGCTGCGGTTGGCGGCCAGCGCACGCGCCCCGGCGTTGGGCCGGTAGCCGAGGTCGTCGATCGCCTCCAGGATCCGCCGACGGGTCTCCTCGGGGATGGCGGCGCCGGGCTTGTCGTTGAGGACGAAGGAGACCGTGGTCCGCGAGACGCCCGCGTGGCGGGCCACGTCGCTCATGGTCACGCGCTGCGTCTTGTTCGTGGCCACTTCCAGTCCCTTTCGGCCGGCCGGAGGCGAGACATCGCCTCCGGTTTCGCGCTTTAATAACGCGCGTTAGTTCAGTGTTGCAGGGAAGTTACGGCTGTCTTATGCGGCATGTCAATACACCGTCGGCAACGGACAGGGATGAAATCGGACAGCCCTCTCGATGCGGTTCCTGTAGAGCGTCCGCACGCGGCGACGACCAGCTCGGCGAACTGCCCGAAGGCAACGCCTTGCGAGGCCGGTCCACGGGGCCAGGGCATGGCCGTGAACTCGCCGCCGAGCCTGCCGATGGTCCTCACGGCCGCTTGGCGAACACGTCGATGCGCTCGGGGTCGCGCTCGATGACCGGGCCGAGGATCTCGTCGACGCGCTTGACCAACGCGTCGTCCAGCGTGACGTCCGCCGCCTTGGCGTTCTCGGCGATTTGCTCGGGCCGGGACGCTCCGACGATGGCCGCGGAGACATTCGGGTTGCGCAGCACCCACGCCAGGCCCAGGGTCGCCAGTGCATGCCTGCCTCGGCAGCGAGTGGGACCAGTGCCTGGATCCGGGTCAGAACCTCGTCGCGCATCCATCCGGCCACCGCGTCACTGCCGCCGTTCGCGTCGGTGGCACGGGAACCGGGCGGCGGTTGCTGTCCCGGTTTGTACTTCCCTGTCAGCACGCCCTGAGCGAGCGGGGACCACACCATCTGGCCGATGCCCAGCTCCTGGCAGACCGGGACGATCTCCGGCTCGATGACGCGCCACAGCAGGCTGTACTGCGGCTGGTTGGACACCAGACGGTCTTCAACTCCTGCGCCAGCTGCGCCGCGGCCCTGATCTCCTGCGGTTTCCACTCCGAGACGCTGATGTAGTGCGCCTTGCCCGCGTGGACGATGTCGGCGAGGGCCTCCATCGTCTCCTAGAGCGGAGTGGCGTAGTCGTAGCGGTGAGTTTGGTACAGATCCACGTAGTCCGTGCCCAGGCGGCGCAGCGAGCCGTTGATCGACTCCATGATGTGCTTGCGTGACAGGCCGCGGCCGTTCTTCCCCGGCCCGGTCGGGAAGTACACCTTGGTGCAGATCTCGACACCCTCGCGGCGCACGGCCTTGAGTGCGGCGCCCAATGCCTCCTCCGCCCGTGTCTCCGCGTACACGTCGGCCGTGTCGAAGGTGGTGATGCCGGCGTCGAGAGCAGCACGTACACATGCAGTGGCCGCGTCCCGGTCGACCTGCGACCCGTGGGTCACCCAGTTCCCGTAGGCGATGGAGCTGACCAGCATGCCGCTGCCGCCCAGGTGGCGATGGTCCATGTTCGGTGTCCCTTTCCGAGGACGAAGTAGTCCGTGCTCCGCGAGACACCTGCACGGCGGGCAACTTCACTCGCCGTCCCGCAGCGTGTCTTGTTCATGAGCGTCTTCCAGTCCCGCCGACGACCGGCGGGGCGACAGGCTTCCGGTTTCGCGCTTTAATAACGCGCGTTAGTACGAGGTTGCGAGGAAGTTACGACCGCTTCGCACGGCATGTCAATACCAAGGACTGGGTTGCATCAGGCCACCTGCCCGGCGCCCTTCGCCAGTGCGTGCGCGCGGGCGAGGGGCATCGGCCGAACCCGACGGGCGGCCCGCATCGGCCGAACCCAAGCGCGCACCGCGCAGCCCCACGCGATTTCCCGGCGAGCAGCCAACCTCCGCCATGGTCCGGCGGCATGTTGATCACGCGATGGCGGGTGCGTCCCACTCGGGCCCGGATCTGGCGTGGCCGATCAGCACGTGGCTCCGCCCCTGTTTGTGGGAGTTCCGTGCGATGTCCACCAGGCTCGATCGGCAGGCGGACGCTGGGGCCCACGCAGCGGGCAGTACCGGCCGGTCGCGCTCAGCTGACTCGGTATCACGGGTGGTGGACGGCGTTGCTGGCTCCCTGCCGGCCGCCATGTCGGCATGCGGAAAGCCGGAAGTCCGGCTGAACTCGTACCGGACTTCCGGCCTGTGGGGGCATGGGGAGGTGGCGTCGGAGGCGTGGCGACGCCTACGGAGGGGTCACTTCTTCCATATGGAGTTCAGACGCCAGGCCCGCAGATGGCTGAGCGTCGCGGTGCCGTCCTCGGCGAAGGCGTCGACACCGGTGTTCGACGGGTCGGGGAAGATCTGGTCGGTGAGAACGACCTGCCCGCCGTGGCCGTTGTCGGCGTAGACCTCGACGGAGGAGTCGTCGACGAGCACGTGCAGGCGCAGCCGACCGTCTTTGAGCGCGAGGGGAGCGCGGTGGACTCCGGGGAAGCTGGGATCGAAGTCGACCTGGCCGGAGGCGGTGCGGTCGAGGTAGACCTCGCCGGTGGCGGTGTCGTAGCCGATGCGGGTGCGCTGCTTGCCGCCGGTGCGGACGTCCAGGCCGAAGCGGGCGGCGGTGTCCGCGGTGAGGTCGGCCTGGAGTTCCAGGGTGCCGCCGGAGACGGTGAGCGGGGTGGTGGCGTCCTTGACGGTGGTGGCCCCGATGTCCGTTTCCCTTCCCCGCAGGGTGCTCAGCTCGCCGACGGGCTGCTGGACGAGCCGGACCCGGCCGTCGAACGTCTTCAGGGCGAGTTGGCGCGGGAAGGTGTCGGCGCTGCGCCAGGGGGAGGTGGGGATCGCCTGCGCGTAGTTCCAGTTGTTCATCCAGGCGAGCATGACGCGGCGGCCGTCGGGGGCGTCGTTGAAGGTGCCGGAGGCGTAGAAGTCCGCGCCGTAGTCGATCCAGTGGGCGCGTTGCAGGCTGTTGCGGGCGGGGTCGTCGGCGAGGGTGAAGTCGTCGGCGAGGATGTGGCCCCAGCCCCCCTTGTTGTGGTCGACGACCTGGATCTGCGCTGTCTTGCCGATCAGATCGCGCAGGTCCCAGGAGTTCCAGTCCAGCGTCTCGCTGTTGGAGCCCGTGGCGGTACGGACCACCTTGCCGTCGACGAGGAGGTTGACGGCGGTCTGGTTGTCGAGGGGAGCTGCGGGCTGGTCGGAGAAGACGATGTCGCCGACGGCGATGTGGCCCCAGCCGCCGCTGTTCTGGTCGACGACCTGGATCTGCGCCTGCTTGCCGAGGTAGGCGCTGGTGTCCCAGGAGTTCCAGTTGAGGTCGGCGCTGTTGGCGCCGGTCGCGGTGGCCACGACCTTGCCGTCCACGATGAGGTTGACGGCGGTCGGGTCCGGCTGGTCGTTCGGGTGGCGGCCCATGGCGGTCTGGAGGTCGATGTACTTGCTGGTGATGGTGAAGGTGGGTGAGGTGATGGTGCCGGTGCCGGGATCGCCGTCGGGGTTGTAGGTGTCCAGGGTCTTGGGGCCGAGCTGGCCGGGGAGGCTCTCGGTAGTGGGCCCGGAGTTCGCGAACGAACCGGTGGCGGTCCAGCCGTCGCCGTAGGTGTCCCCGGAGAAGTCGGCGAAGACCTGTCCGGGAGGTGCCGATCCGTCGCCGGCGCCGTCGATGTGGGGGTGGTTGCCGCCGCCGACCAGGAAATTCATATAGCGCTTGTCGACGGTGAAGTCCGGTGAGGTGAGGGTGCCGGTGGAGCCGTCGCCGCCGTTGTAGCTGTTGACCAGCCCGGTGCCCTGGTAGCCGGAGACGGACTGCTGGTCGGGCAGGGTGCCGGGGGCGGGGGCGGAGCCGAAGGCGGTACCCGTGGTGGTCCAGTCGCCGTAGGAGCCGGACTCGAAGCCGTTCAGGGTGGTGCCGCTCGGCGCGGTGTAGCCGGACGGGTCGTCGGAGGTGAAGCGGGTGCCGTCGAAGTCGCCGGTGAAGTACTGGGTGCCGGTGCCGCCGGCGATGGACTGGGTGCCGACGACCAGCACCCACTTGGTCTTCTTCGGGTTGCCGTCGACGGGTAGCGGGAACAGGTCCGGGCACTCCCACACACCGCCGGTGGCGCCGGCGGGGCCGAAGTCGCTCAGGTGAGTCCACTTCTTGAGGTCGGGCGAGGAATAGAAGGCGACCTTGCGCTGGTCGGAGAGGGCGACGGCCATCAGCCAGCTCTTGGTGGGGGCGTACCAGAAGACCTTCGGGTCACGGAAGTTGGCGGAGTCGATGTCCAGGACCGGGTTGCCGGAGTACTTGGTCCAGGTGGTGCCGCCGTCGGTGCTGTAGGCGAGGGCCTGTTCCTGCTTGCCGGTGGCCTTCTGCTGGCTCGTGTAGACGGCGACGAGCGGCGGGTTCGTCTTCGTTCCGAAGCCGGTGCTGTTGTTCTTGTCGAGCACGACGCTGCCGGAGAAGACCATCTCGTTGTCGTCCTGGGGGATGGCCAGGGGGAGTTGCTTCCAGTGCACCAGGTCCGAGCTGACCGCGTGGCCCCACGACATGTTGCCCCAGGTGTTGCCCGACGGGTTGTACTGGAAGAACAGGTGATATTGCCCCTTGTACCAGATCAGGCCGTTAGGGTCGTTCATCCAGTTCTGGGCCGGGGTGAAGTGGAACTGGGGCCGGTACTGCTCGTGGTAGAGGCTGGTGTCGGCCACGGCCGAGGACGCGGCGACCAGGCCGAGCCCGGACAGGACGGCCAGTGCGGCGAGCAGTCTTCTACGCGGGCGAGTGGTTCTGGACATGGTGCTCCTTCGCAGGCGTGCGAGCTTCGGCGCAGCCGTAAGGGGACGGCCCCGAGACGGGTGCGGTTGCGGGTGCGGGCGGGGCTCCGCTGCGGCCTCGTCCAAGGCCATGGGCGAGCCCGCCCCTCGTGAAGGCGTGGCGCCGAGGGTTTCCGGCCAGCGGCTGGAAACGTTTCACAGAAAGTACGGTCACCGTGTCGCTGGTGTCCAGACTCTGTGCTGTAAAACTGGTAGATGAGAGCATTAATCGGCGTTAGTAACGTTAGTAACGCTCACCATGCGCCATGGATTTAAAGGGAGAAAACGTTGCCCAGCCCGCAGGAGGACGCAGGCCGACGATCGGCGACCATGCGCGACGTCGCCACTGTGGCCGGGGTCGGGATCGCCACCGTCTCACGGGTCGTCAACGGCAAGCCCGGCGTCGCCCCGGGCCTGGTGGAACGGGTGACTCGCGCCGCCGAGCTGCTCGGCTACCGCTACGACCTGACGGCCGGCAGCCTGCGCCGCGCCGACCGCCGCACCCACACCCTCGGCCTGATCCTGGAGGACGCGGCCAACCCCTTCTCCGCCGCACTGCACCGCGCGGTGGAGGACACCGCGGCCGACCGCGGCATGCTGGTCCTGGCCGGATCCACCGACGAGGACCCGGTCCGGGAAAGCGGCCTGGTCAAGACCTTCACCGCGCGCCGGGTCGACGGCCTCATCGTGGTGCCCACCGGACGGACCGACGCCGAGCTCGACGCGGCCGGCCGTAATGGCACACCCGTCGTCTGCGTGGACCGCCCCACGGCAGCCCCGCAGGTGGACACGGTGACGGTGGACAACCGCGCGGGCGTGCGGGCGGCAGTGAAAAGACTCCACGCGACCGGCCACCGGCACGTCGCCTTCCTCGGCGACCTCCCCACGATCTGGACCGCCGAAGAGCGGTACGCCGGATTCGTGGAGGGGCTGGCCGAGACGGGATGCGTCCTGCACCCCTCGCTCGTACGGCGCGGCCTGCACGGCGCGGAAGCCGCTCAGGAGGCCGCCCGCGAGCTCCTCGGCCTCCCCCAACCGCCCACCGCGCTCGTCTCCGGCCAGAACCTCCTGACCGTCGGCATCCGCAGGACCCTCCAGGAGTTCCGGCTGCAGCGCCGCATGGCACTGATCGGTTTCGACGACCTGCCCCTCGCCGACCTGCTCGAACCCGGCATCTCGGTGATCGCCCAGGATCCCGCCGCCATCGGCCGGGAAGCCGCGGCCCTACTGTTCGACCGCCTCGACGGCGAGCGCGGGCCCGCCCGCCACCGCGTCGTGGCCACCCGCTACCTCCCCCGCGGGTCCGGCGAACTCCCCGCGGCCGAAGACGTCTGACCAACGCATGCGGCACCCCATAGCGGTCGGGAACGGAAACGGTGACCGCATGCAGCGCGCCGCGGACCCCTCATCGGAGAACCGCCTCCCGGACGCCGCTCGTGATCAACGGCCAGTTCAGCAAGCTCGGTCCCGGCATGCCCGAAAGATGGTCACTGTCCCCTTCGGGGACACCGGCAGATGCCGCGCAGCCGGTACCGAACCAACGCCAGGCCCACAGGGCAGTGCCGACACCTCCAACGACGGGACCAGCTGGGGCAAGCCCATCGCCACCGGCCCCGGCCCCGGCCCCGGCCCCGGCAGCACCGTGACCCGGATCCTGCTGCCCAATACCACCGCCCGCTACATCCGAGTGGTCAACAAGGCGAGCTCCGGCAGCTGGTGGTCCATCCACGGCCTGTCCGTCCTCGCCCCCGACAGCAAGGCCACCTCGAGCGCGAGCGCGAGCAAGGACGTTCAGCACAAGAGCGCGGCACTGCCCGACGGCACCCGGCTTGCGGTGACGTACAACTCCGGCAGCGGTACAACCGTGTTCGACGTCCCGTGGGGCGACACGACGTACAGCTACCGACTGCCCCCGGGCGCCGCCGCGATCCTCACCACACGACCTGTCTGACGGCACGCCTGGGGTAAGCGTCTGTACGAAGCTCACAAGTGAGGGCCCGCGCAGAGGAAATCTGCGCGGGCCCTCGCCCTCCCCGTCTGCAACGTCGACGCTGGTCCGTCCGGGTACGAGGGCGCTCTGCCGCCCGCGCCTCGGCTTTCGCCCTCAGCATTGAGCACTGTGCATCGTGAAGTTACTGGTGCACACCCACCGGCCGCGGCCCGACGACTCCGACCTCGGCCGGACGATTCGCCGTCCTCGCGCACGCTCAGCCGGATGCCCCTCGGGCCTGCGCAGCCACCGCGGCCACACTTGGCCCCTACGTCGGCGTCTGAACCCACGTGCGACGTGGCGTCGGCGCTCATCGCCCAATCCAGCGATAGCACCACATGTGTTGCATGCTCTACCATCTCCGCACAGCTGCTGAGCTGCACCGATCCTTGGCGGATCGTGTTGCCCCACAGTCCTCCCCCAGAGAAGGGGGCGCGATGCCCGCGGCATCACCGAACTCGTCCAGCTCCGCGTGCTCGCCTACTTCGGGGTGCGCAGCTCGGCGGCCGTGGCCGGCACGCCGATGCTCGCCGCCATGGCCTGCGCCCTCACGCCGCTCGGGCGACGCACCGTCATCGACGACTCACCCGAGGCGATCTCGGCCTTCCTTCGGCCCCGGCCCGTCCGCGAACTTCCCGGCGTCGGCGGGAAGACCGCCGCGCTGCTGGGCGAGTACGGACTGCACACCGTCGGTGATATCGCCGACGTCCCGCAGCACACACTGCAGCGCCTCCTCGGCGCCCGCGCCGGCCGCGCCCTCCACGAGCACGCCTGCGGCCACGACACCACGGCCGTCGACCCCACCCCGGCCCCGGCAAGCCTCAGCACAGAGCACCGCTTCCCCCGGGACGAACTCGACCCTGCCACCCACCGGCGCATCCTGCTCGCCCTCGCCGACGACCTCGGTGCCCGCCTCCGCGCCACCGACCAGATCGCCACCGGCGTGACCTGCACGATCCGCTACGCCGACCTGACGGCCACCCGCCGCAGCCGAACCCTGCCCGAAGCCACCCAGCACACCGTCCTCCTGGCCCGCGCCGCGTACACGCTGTACGAATCCCTCGGTCTCCAGCGCGCCCGGATCCGCAGCATCGCGCTGCGCGCCGACGCGCTGCGGCCCGACGACCGGGCCACCCGGCAGCTCACTCTCGACGCGAGCGACGACAAACCCCTCGCGATCGAAGCCGTCGCCGATCGCGCCCGGGCCCGGTGCGGGCACCAGGTGCTCTACCCCGCCGCCCTCGCCATCAGCTCACCTCCCCCGTCAGCCCGGCAGTGGGACCGAGGCGGTCGTCCAGAGGACGCACACGGACGCGCGACATGAGCGCGACAGCGGCAGGCGACGGTGGGCACCCCTTCCGAGGAGCGCTGTTGACTTCTCCCCCAGCTGAAGCAGGGGGATTCTTCCCTCGCGGGTTGAGCTTTCTGCTTCTCAGACAGCAGCTGCCCCGAACTAACGGCAAGGGA
>LRTP01000028.1 GCA_001550305.1 Streptomyces diastatochromogenes | reverse complement strand
AGGCCGCCCTGCTGGCCGCGCGACCGGGCGCGCGTCTGCTCCTGGACGAGCAGGCGGTACGTCGGACCGTGCTCGACGCGCTCCCCCACCACCCCTGGGTGCACTTCGCCTGCCACGCCGTCGCCGCCGACGGCGGGGCCGCGACCGGTCAGGTCCTGCTGCACGACCACGACACGGCCCCGCTCACCCTCACCGACATCGCCCGGCTCCGGCTCCCGGCCGCGGAGCTGGCGTACCTCTCGGCGTGCGAGACCACCCGGGGCCGCGGCGAGTACGCCGACGAGGCGCTGCACATCACCGGCGCCTTCCACATGGCCGGCTTCACCCACGTCATCGGCACCCTCTGGGCCGTCGACGACGACACCTCCCGAGAACTGGCCGACCACTTCTACTCGGCCTTCGCGCCCCGACACCCCTTCCCCGGCCGGACGGCACGCGCCCTGCACACCGCGGTACGCGCCCTCCGCGACGCCGACGAGGGCTACCGCCTGAACCCGAGCCTGTGGGCGCCGTACATCCATGTGGGGCCGTAGGCGTATCGGCCTGAAGCACGCGGAAGGATTCTCCGTGGCCGAAGGTGCGGCCGGGCTCCCCGAGCGATGTCGTACTCACACGCCCGCCCGGTACTGGTCGTCCTCACGCGCCCGCCCGGTACCGGAGGTCGGGCACGCGCCGCTCCTCCTGGTGCGTGCCGGGGCGCCCGGCGGCCGTCCATGCGGCGTACTCCTGGCGCACATAGGGCCGACGGCCGGGGTCGAGCGTGATCGCGTCGGGGTGGTGCGGGCCGGCCACCAGGCCGGGATGGCGGCGGTCGTACAGCAAGAGCTGTTCGGCGGTCCGTGCGGCGGCGCCGTCCGGGCCGGGGCCGGGGCCGTCCAGGGCCATCCGGTCCATGAGAGCAGCCCTGCGCAGCAGCCAGGCGCGTTCGGCGGCCGTCGCGTCGACCGGCGGGCCGGTGACGGTCCGGACGCTGCGGCCGTCGCGTTCGGCTCCGAGGGCGAGCACGTGGTGCATCTCGCGGCGCAGGTCGGGGGCGTTCGCGTACGCCACGTGCGGAGGCGGCGCGTCGATGGCCTCGGCGGTATTCGGGGTGACCCTCATGCTCACACCTCCGCCGTTACACCGAGGCCGCAGCGTTTGCAGAGCACCGTGTCATGGTCGGGGTCGCCGTGGTCGAGGGCCGACAGGTTCGCCGGGGAGGGCACGAGCACCTGCGCCGGGCCCGGGCAGCGGTCGATGGGGCACGGCTTGTGGGTAGCGAAGGCCCGGTCGGTAGAGGCATCGGGGGATCCGGGGCCGGTCATGCCGAGCACCTCAGACAGGCGCGGACCTCGCGGCCGTCGCCCGTCTGGTGGACCTCGGTGGACTGTGCGAGGTGCCGGACGATGCCGGTGCCGCGGCCGTGTTCGTCCGGGGCGATGTCGGGGCGAAGGTGCTCCACGACCATTCCGGAGTCACTGACCACTATGTGCAGGGTGCCGTGCTCGAGGACGAGCAGCAGGGTCATGCGCTCGCGTCCGTACTGGGCGGCGTTGGCGGCGAGTTCGTCGACGATGAGAACGGCGGAGTCCCGTTCGCTCGCGGGAACA
>LRTP01000279.1 GCA_001550305.1 Streptomyces diastatochromogenes | reverse complement strand
CGGCGGCACGTGGTCGGCCACGGCCGGCGTGGGCGACGTGCGGACGCTCGCGCCGCGCGGCACGGCCGACCACTACCGCGTGGGCAGCATCACGAAGACGTTCGTGTCGACGGTGCTGTTGCAACTGGAGGCGGAGCGGCGGCTGTCGCTGGACGACAAGGTGGAGAAGTGGCTCCCGGGTGTGGTCCGGGGCCACGGCCACGACGGACACCGGATCACCGTCCGTCAGCTCCTCAACCACACCAGCGGCATCTTCAACTACACGGCGGACGACGACTTCGCCCGCACGTACTTCCTGAAGGACGGCTTCCTCGAACACCGCTACGACACGAAGACTCCCGAGCAGCTCGTGGCGATCGCGATGGCCCACGCACCGCTCTTCGCGCCGGGCACGTCCTGGAGCTACTCCAACACCAACTACGTGCTGGCCGGCATGGTGATCGAGAAGGTCACCGGCCACTCCTACGCCACGGAGATCCGCCGCCGCGTCATCGAACCGCTCGGCCTGCGCGGCACGTCCGTCCCCGGCACCAGGACGACGCTCCCACGGCCCAGCAGCCACGCGTACTCGAAGCTGTCCCGGGCGACGACGGGCCCGACGTACGACGTCACGCGGCTCAACCCCTCCCTGGCCTCCTCCGCCGGGGAGATGATCTCCGACTCCGCCGACCTGAACCGCTTCTACGCGGCCCTGATGGGCGGCCGGCTCCTTCCGCCGAAGCAGTTGAAGGAGATGAGGACGACGGTGAAGGCCGACGGGATCCCGGGCGCCCGCTACGGCTTGGGTCTCATCGACCGCGAGCTCAGCTGCGGGGTCCATGTGTGGGGCCACGACGGCGGCATCCACGGCTCGACGTCCTCCGCCGTGACGACGGCGGACGGCCGCCACTCCCTGGCCTTCAACTTCAACGGGGACTGGTCGGGGGACAGCGACGCGGTGATCGAGGGGGAGTTCTGCGGCAAGTAGGCCCCTGAACGGCCCTCTTGACGCCGGTCCGAGCCCGAGGTTCCCCGGGACGCACGCACGAGGAGGGGCCGCCGGATCGCCGGCGGCCCCTCCTCTCCCCTCCTGGTACCGTCCCGGTCCGTCACTACCGGGGCAGGACCACGACATACGCCGCCGGATCCCGGTCGTTCGCCGCCATCAACGCGGTGCGGACCACCGCCGCCTGCTGCTCCATCGCGACGCGCAGCTTCCGCGGGGTGATGTGGACGACCGTGATGCCCAGCCGCTCCAGGTGCTCGCGCTTGCGGGCGTACTCCGACCAGAGGGCGTCGTCGTCCTGCCCATGGCCTTGCCGATGTCCCGGCCGGGGCGCCCGGGTGTCCAGCTCCAGGGCCACCGCCTGCTCGGGCCAGTACGCGTCGAGGCCGCCCAGGTGGGGCCCGCCCGGCAGACGCAGGTCGACGTTCCAGACCGGATCCGGCAGGCCGTACTCCCGCACCATCCGGTAGAGCCGGTCCTCCGCGACCGCCCGGCCCTCCGCCACCAGCGAGTCCACCGCGTCCACCACGTGCGGCCGGCTCAGCAGCCGCGCCTGGGTCAACTCACGTACCACCGTGGCCGGTTCGCAGTGCCCGGCGCGGACCGCCTCCGTCAGCAGCCGCCGTACCGCGCCCGCGCCCGACAACTCCGCCACCGCGTCGGCGAGGGCGCGCGGCACCGGGGCGACCGGGACACCCGTGAGGTACGAGGGGGCCGGCAGCGAAGGCGTACGGACGATGCGGGCGCAGCCGTGCGAGCGCAGCCGGCGCAGCCGGGGGACCAGGACGTCGATCTTGTCGAGGGCGGTCAGCGGGGGCGACGAGGTGAACCCGTGCAGGGTCAGCGCCGCCAGGCCCGTGATCAGCGCGTCCGCGTACGGCCGCGGGGCGTGCGGTTCCTCGGCGCCCGGCTGGACGGGGATGCCCGGCGCCGACTCGACTGCGGGGGTGCGGCCCGCGAACAGCAGGACGGCGTGGAGGCGTTCCTCGGAGGTGGGCGGCCCCGGGTGGAGGAGGAAGACGCCCGGGAGGATCTGCTGCCAGGGGCCGCCCGGCCGGCACTGCTCGGTGGTGTCGGCGGCCGTGATGCCGTGGGCGCGCAGCTGAGCGGCGGTCAGGACCCGCCGCTGCGTGCGGGACAGGTGACGGAGGGGGCGGGGGGAGAGTGGGGTGTTGTGGTTCATGACCGGGGGTATCCCGCGTCCGATCCGTCCCCTAACCGCTGTTACACGCCCGTCGACAAATCCGGACAAGCTCGCCCTAAAGTACGGGCGTTCGACTGCCGAAAGACGCTGGTCCGGATCGGGGTTACGGGGCCCGGTGCGCGGGTTCGGTAACGGGGCTCCGGGCGGCCGCATGGGCGACCCGGGGCCCCGTCACTTCCCGGCCGTTGTCGCTACGAGCCCGCCGCCGTGTCGCAGGCCTGCCCGCGCAGGGCGCGCGCCAGGTCGTCCCGTGCCTCCAGGACCAGACGGCGCAGGGCCGGTGCCGCGTCCTCGTGGGCGGTGAGCCAGGCGTCCGTCGCGTCCAGGGTCTCCTGGGAGTCCCGCAGGGACGGGAACAGGCCCTTGACCACGTCCATGCCGATCTGGATGGACCGCTCGGCCCAGACGCGCTCGATGGCCGCGAAGTACTTCGCGGCGTAGGGAGCCAGCAGCTCCCGCTGGGAGGGCTGCGCGAAGCCCGCGATGGTCGCCTCGACCAGCGCGTTGGACAGCGCGTCCGACTCGACGACCTGCGCCCAGGCCTGGGCCTTGACCGCCGCCGAGGGGCGGGCGGCGAGGCAGCGGACCTGGTGGCGCTTGCCGGAGGCCGTGTCGTCGCGGGCCAGTTCGGCCGCGAGGAGGGACTCGTCGGCGACGCCGCGCGCGGCCAGCGGTTCCAGGAACGCCCAGCGCAGCTCCTGGTCGACGTCCAGGCCGTCGACCTTGGCGGTGCCCTCGAGGAGGTGCAGCAGCAGGTGCAGATCGGCCTGGTCGGAGGAGACCGTCGCGAAGAAACGGGCCCAGGTCAGCTGGTGCTGGCTGCCGGGCTCGGCGAGCCGCAGCTCCTTCAGGGCGCCCTGGGCGAGCAGCCGGCCGCCCTCCGCACGCCAGTCGGGGGCGGCGTAGTGGACGAGCGCCGAGTGCGCCCAGGCGTGCAGCATCTGCAGGACGCCGATGTCGGACTCGCGGCCCGCGAAGCGCAGCACCAGGCCCACGAAGTCCCGGGCCGGCATCAGCGCGTCCCGGGTGAGGTTCCACAGCGCCGACCAGCACAGCGCGCGGGCGAGCGGGTCGGTGATGTCGCCGAGCCTCTCGCGCAGCGTGGCCAGCGAGTTCTCGTCGAAGCGGATCTTGCAGTAGGTGAGGTCGTCGTCGTTGACGAGGACCAGCTCGGGGGCGTCCGCGCCGACCAGCTCCTCGACCACCGTACGGGGACCGACGACGTCGACCTCGGCGCGCGCGTACCGCACCAGGGACCCATCGGCGTCCTCGCGCCGGTACAGGCCCACCGCGACGCGGTGCGGACGCAGTTCGGGGTGCGACTCGGGGGCCTCCTGGAGCACGGCCAGCTCCGTGATGCGGCCCTCGGCGCTCAGGATCACCTGCGGGGTCAGGGAGTTCACCCCGGCCGTCTGGAGCCAGGACCGCGACCAGGTGGCCAGATCGCGCCCGCTGGTCTCCTCCAGCGCCGACAGCAGATCGCCGAGGCGCGTGTTGCCGTACGCGTTCCGCTTGAAGTAGCGGCGCGCGCCCTCCAGGAACGCGTCCTGGCCGACGTACGCGACGAGCTGCTTGAGCACGCTCGCCCCCTTCGCGTACGTGATCCCGTCGAAGTTGAGCTTGGCGTCCTGGAGGTCACGGATGTCGGCCGTGATGGGGTGGGTGGAGGGCAGCTGGTCGGCACGGTACGCCCAGGCCTTGCGGCGGTTGGCGAAGGTGATCCAGCCGTTCTCGAAGCGGGTCGCCCCGACCAGCGCGAACGCGCCCATGAAGTCGGCGAAGGACTCCTTGAGCCACAGGTCGTCCCACCACTCCATGGTGACGAGGTCGCCGAACCACATGTGCGCCATCTCGTGCAGGATGACGTTGGCCCGGCCCTCGTACGACGCCTGCGTCACCTTGCCGCGGAAGATGAACTCCTCGCGGAAGGTGACGAGCCCCGGGTTCTCCATCGCGCCGAGGTTGTACTCGGGCACGAACGCCTGGTCGTACTTCCCGAACGGATAGGGGAAGTCGAAGTGGTCGTGGAAGAAGTCGAGCCCCTGCTTGGTCACCAGGAACACGTCGTCGGAGTCGAAGTGGGGCGCAAGACCCTTGCGGCACATCGCGCCGAGCGGGATCTCCAGCGTCGTACCGTCCTCGAAGGTGCGCGCGTAGCTGTCCGTGACGTAGTGGTACGGGCCCGCGACGAACGCGGTGATGTACGTGGAGATCGGCTTGGACTCGGCGAACCTCCACACACCGTCGACGAGTTCACCGACGCCGTTGCTCCAGACCGTCCACCCCTCCGGGGCCCGCACCTCGCAGCGGAAGGGGGCCTTGAGGTCCGGCTGCTCGAAGTTCGCGAAGACGCGCCGGGAGTCGGCGGGCTCGTACTGGGTGTAGAGGTAGACCTCGCCGTCCTCGGGGTCGACGAAGCGGTGCATGCCCTCGCCGGTGCGGGAGTAGGCGCACTGCGCGTCGACGACCAGCTCGTTGTCGGCCCGGAGGTCCTCAAGGCGGATGCGGGAGCCGTCGAAGACCTCGCCCGGGTCCAGGTCCTTGCCGTTGAGCGACACGGCCGTGACGCTCGGTGCGAGCAGATCGGCGAAGCTCGCGGCGCCCGGCTCCGCGCAGCGGAAGCGGATCGTGGTCACCGAGCGGAACGTGCGCGGCTCGGCCTCGATGTCGCCCAGGGCGGAGCGCAGGTCGAGGGAGACCTCGTACCCGTCCACGGACAGCAGCGCTGCCCGCTCCTGGGCCTCGTCGCGGGTCAGATTCTCACCGGGCACGGGCGGCACTCCCTCGGGGCGTCATGGAATGGACACGGATACAGCGAAACGGACAGGAGCGATCCTGCCATGTGCCCCTGACGCGGGACACCCGGGAATGAGGCGTGACACCCGGGAATGAGCCGAGCGGCCTCCGGCGTTGCTGCGGGAAACACCGCTTTCCGAGGAGAACCATGCCCGAGACCGCCTCCACCAAGACCCCCGTCGACTTCTGGTTCGACCCGCTGTGCCCCTGGGCCTGGATGACCTCGCGCTGGGTGCTGGAAGTGGAGAAGGTCCGGGACATCGAGGTCCGCTGGCACATCATGAGCCTCGCGGTCCTCAATGAGGACAAGTTGGACCAGCTGCCCGAGGAGTACCGGGACATGCTCGCCACCAAGGCCTGGAAGCCGATCCGGGTGGTCACCGCCGCCTGGCAGAAGCACGGCGAGGACGTCCTCGGCCCGCTCTACACCGCGCTCGGCACCCGTATCCACAACCAGGGCGAGGGCGCGACCCTCGAGGCGATCGCGGGCGCGCTCGAGGACGTCGGCCTCCCGGCCTCCCTGCTCGACTACGCCGACCAGGAGGACTTCGAGTTCGACGCCGAGCTGCGCGCCTCCCACAAGGAGGGCATCGACAAGGTCGGCCAGGAGGTCGGCACCCCGGTGATCGCGCTCCCCGGCGACGACGGCGAGCAGATCGCCTTCTTCGGCCCGGTCGTCACGCCCACCCCGCAGGGCGAGGCCGCGGCCAGGCTGTGGGACGGCACGCTGCTGGTCGCCTCGACCCCCGGCTTCTACGAGATCAAGCGGACCCGCACGAAGGGTCCGGACTTCAGCAACCTGTAAGGGTCACCAGGAGTCATTCCGGGTTGGGCATCTTCTGGGGCGGGTCGAACGGCTTGACCCTCAATGCCGTGCGGATGTTGCGGCAGTCGAAGTCGGTTCGCCCGCAGATCCAGTAGTCGTCCACATACGCGTTCGGCTTCTGGAGGTTCGCCAGCTTGCGGATGATGTCCCGCTCCCGGTCGTCCCGGGGCTGGCGGTGCGGCTGGTAGGACCCACACGTGTAGCAGGGGTACGTCATTTCCCTCGGCATCCCGCAACGATGCCCCGGAAGCCCGCATACCGTAAGGCCCCGTGAGGCTCCTTTTCGCTCCTCACGGGGCCTTGGGGCACTGCCGAACAGACCCGGACGGAGGGCTTCCGCCGGAGCGCGCACGCGGGCGCGCCCCGACCGGAATACTGGCGGGTCATGAGTACGACGAGCATGACCCACAGCGCCGTGAGTCCCGCAGCCTCAGTGAGCACGACCCTGCTGCTCGCCCGGCACGGCCGGACCGTCTGGCATGCCGAGAACCGCTACGCCGGAGTGAGCGACGTCCCCCTCGCCGACGAGGGCCACGCCCAGGCCGAGGCGCTCGGCCGCTGGGCCGCCGCGCACCCCGTGGACGCCGTCTGGACGTCGACCCTCTCGCGCGCCGTCGCCACGGCCGAGCCCGCCTGCCGCGCCCTCGGTCTCACCGCGCTCCGCGAACCCGCCCTGCGCGAATGCGACTTCGGGGTGGTGGAGGGCCGTACCCTCGCCGAGTTCGAGGCCGAGAACCCGGCCCGGGCGAAGGCGTTCCGGGTCGACCCGGTGTCGTACCCCTTCCCGGAGGCGGAGGACCCGCGCACCGCGGCGGCCCGCGGGGCGGCCGTCCTGCGCCGGATCGCGGCCGCGCACCACGGCGAACGCGTCCTGGTCGTCGCCCACAACACGCTGCTCCGGCTGGTGCTCTGCTCGCTGCTGTCCATCCCCCTGGGCGAGTACCGCAGGGTCCTCCCGCGGCTGCGCAACGCCGCGATCACCGAACTCCGCATGACGGACGGGGCCGCCGCGCTGCTGTCGCTCAACGTGCCCTGCGGGTGACGCGGGCCGTGTACACAGGAGGGCCCCCGCGAGTCACGTCCTCGCGGGGGCCCTCCGTTTTCCGCCTGCCACGTGAAAGGTGAGAAGACGATCACGAGCAGGACGTTTCATACCCGCCTCAGGGGGTCGGCAGCAAGACGTTCGCGCGGGACGTGGCCGCCTCGTATCGCCTGGCCACGTCCTGCCAGTCGACGACCTGCCACATCGCGTCGATGAAGTCGACCTTCTGGTTGCGGTACTGGAGGTAGAAGGCGTGCTCCCAGGCGTCGAACACCAGGATCGGCACCGAGCCCTGCCCGACGTTGCCCTGGTGGTCGTAGATCTGCTCGACGACGAGGCGACCGCTGAGCGGCTCGTGGGCGAGGACGCCCCAGCCGGAGCCCTGGGTGGTCGCGGCGGCCTTCGTCAGCTGCGCCTTGAACCCGGCGAAGGAGCCGAACGACTCGGTGATCGCGTCCGCGAGCTCTCCCACTCCGTCCACGGCGAGGGGCTCACCGCCGCCGTTCCCGGTCATGTTCGTCCAGTAGATGCTGTGCAGGATGTGGCCGGAGAGATGGAAGGCCAGGCTCTTCTCCAGACCGTTGACCGCTCCCCACGACTCCTTGTCACGCGCCTCCGCGAGCTGCTCCAGCGTGTCGTTGGCCCCCTTCACATACGCCGCGTGGTGCTTGTCGTGGTGCAGCTCGATGATCTCGGGGCTGATCACGGGTGCGAGCGCGGCGTAGTCGTACGGCAGCTCAGGGAGTGTGTAGACGGGCATGGCGGGGTCCCCTCCGGCCTCGTAAGACCTTATTGCACATCGCTTGCAACTGCACGTTAGCAACAAAAAGGCCCTCGTGCGGGTCGCACGAGGGCCTTTCGGGGGAGCGGGAGCGGTCGGCGGGCCGGGGGACGGGAAACGGTCAGCGGGCCGCGCGTGCCCGCTGCCAGGCGTATCCGACGGCCGCCAGGAACAGCGTCATCCCGCCCGTCGAGTACAGCTGCACCCGGGTGTCGGGCTGCCGGGCCATCAGGACGAAGATCGCGGCCATCCCGGCCAGCGCCACCCAGGTCAGCGCCGGGAACAGCCACATCCGCACGACCAGCTTCTCCGGTGCCTCGAGCTCCACCCGGCGCCGCAGCAGCAGCTGCGAGACCGCGATGAAGATCCACACGACCAGGATCACCGCGCCGATCATGTTCAGCAGCCAGGGGAAGACGTCGTCCGGCCGCCAGTAGCTCAGCAGCACGCACACGAAGCCGAAGACGCAGGAGACGAGCACCGCGACGCGCGGGACCCCGGCCGAGACCCTGCCGAGGGCCTTCGGGCCCTGGCCGCGCTCCACCAGCGAGTAGGCGATGCGCGAGGAGCCGTAGATGTTGGCGTTCATCGCCGAGAGCAGCGCGACGAACACGACCACGTTCATCAGCTGACCGGCGCCGGGGATGCCCAGGTGGTCGAGGGCGGCGACGTAGGGGCCCTTCTCGACGACCTCCTTCGAGTCCCAGGGGACCAGCGTGACGATGACCGCCATGGAGCCGATGTAGAAGAGCGCGATGCGCCACATCGCCGCACGGACGGCGCGTGCCACGCCCTGGACCGGGTTCTGCGACTCGGCCGCCGCGATGGTGACCGTCTCCAGACCGCCGTACGCGAAGACCGACGCGAGCAGACCGACGACCAGCCCCTCGCTGCCGTGCGGGAGGAAGCCGCCCTGGCCGGTGAGGTTCGAGGTGCCGGGGGAGTCCGTGCCGGGGAGCACACCCGCGACGGCCAGCACACCCAGCACCAGGAACAGGCTGATCGCGCCGACCTTCAGCGCGGCGAACCAGAACTCGAACTCGCCGAAGTTCTTCACGGCGGCGAGGTTCGCGACACAGAAGACCACCATGAACAGGGCGACCCAGGCCCACTCGGGCGTACCCGGCAGCCAGCCGGTGACGATCTTCGCCGCCCCGATCCCCTCCAGCCCGACGGCCGTGCAGAGCAGCACCCAGAAGGACCACCCCGCGGTGAAGCCCGCCCACGGTCCGATCGCCCGCTCGGCGTGCGCCGAGAACGAGCCCGAGGACGGATACGCGGCGGACATCTCGCCGAGCATCCGCATCACCAGCATGACCAGCAGACCGGAGACCGCGTACGCGATCACGATCGACGGTCCGGCGGCGGCGATCCCCGCGCCTGACCCCACGAACAGACCGGCGCCGATCACACCGCCGAGGGCGATCATCGACAGATGGCGCTGCTTGAGGCCGTGGGACAGCGGGGCGTGTGCGTCGGGAGCGGCGGGTGGGGTGTCGAGGGTGGTGCGGGACATGAGAGCGGGTGGTCCCTTACGTGCGAGTGGGCAAAAACGCCCACAGTCTGGGCAGCCTCTCCGCTCAGGCGGAGAGGCTGCCCACTATGCGGACACCCGCGGTACGGAGCGTGAGATTTCCTTTACTCGGCCCCGGACGTGCGGTGCGTGTTACTCGGCCACGGACGTGTAGTGCGTGCTACTCGGCCACGGACGTGTAGTGCGAGGCGTCGCCCTCGATCGAGTAGCTCTCCTTGCCCTCGATGCCGACCGGCACGTCACCGGCGACGGTCACCCGGTGCAGGCGGCGGGGCCGGCCGTCGTAGTTGTCGACCGCGTAGTGCTGGGTGATCCGGTTGTCGAACAGGACCAGCTGGTTCGGGGACCAGCGCCAGCGCAGGATGTTCTCCGGCCGGGTGACGTACGACTGGAACAGGTCGAGCAGCTTGCGGGACTCGCCCACCGACAGCCCGACGATCCGCTGCGCGAACCCGCCGATGAACAGCCCGCGCTCACCGGTCAGCGGGTGGACCCGGACGACGGGATGGGCGGTCCGGAACTTGATGGAAGTGAACTGGGCCCGCTGGGCGGCCTGTTCCTCGTCGATCTGCTCGTCCGGCACCGCGTAGTCGTAGTCGTTGGTGTGCTCGGCCCACAGGGTGTCGGCGAGCGCGCGCAGCGGGGCGGGCAGGTCCCGGTAGGCGGCCGCCGAACTGGCGATCAGGGTCTCGCCGCCGTACGGCGGGATCGTGATGCTGCGCAGGGTGCTGGCCTGGGGCGGGTTGAGGACGAAGGTCACGTCGGTGTGCCAGTGGTTGGCGCGCCCGCGCTCGCTGTCGACGGGGAGCACGTTCGGGGCGCCGTCGACGGCGGCCACCGTCGGGTGGGCGGTGGTGAGGTCGCCGAAGTGGCGGGCGAAGGCCTGCTGGCCCTCGTCGTCGAGGTGCACGTCGTCGAAGGCCAGGGCCTTGTGGACGTCGAGGGCCTCGCGGATCGCGGTGACCTGTTCCTCGTCGAGCGGCTTGGAGATGTCTACGCCGGACACCCGGGCGCCTATGTTCGCGGTGACCTTGCTGATCTCGATGGACATGCGGGGTCGTCCTTTCAGACCGTGGCGAGTGCGGGAGTGAGGTACTGGTTGGCGGGGCGGGGGAGGCCGTAGCGCTCCCGGAGGGTCCGGCGCGGTCCGTACTCCGTGCGGAGCAGGCCGCGGGCGCGCAGGATCGGGACGACGTGGTCGACGAACAGACCGAGGCCGGAGGGGAGTACGGCGGGCATGATGTTGAAGCCGTCGGCGGCGCCGCTCGTGAACCACTCCTCGATCGCGTCGGCGACCTGCTCCGGCGTGCCGGCGAAGGTGAGGTGCCCGCGCCCGCCGCCGAGCCGCCCGATCAGCTGCCGTACGGTGAGCCGTTCGCGGCGGGCGAGTTCGACGACGAGGGTGTAGCGGCTCTTGGCGCCCTCGATGACGTCCTCGGGAGGCAGGTCCGCGGGCAGCCGGGCGTCCAACTCCAGGGTTCCGGGCTCCAGTTGCAGCAGGTGCTCCAGACGGTCCACGCCGTGCGTGTACACGATGTGGTCCTCCAGGACCTGCTTGTTCGCCCGCGCCTCGGCCTGCGTCGAGCCGAGCACCGGGACGATGCCGGGCAGCACCTTGATGTGCTCGGGGTCCCGGCCGGCCGCCGACGTACGGGACTTGAGGTCCGCGTAGAAGGCCTGGGCGTCGGCGAGGGTCTGCTGCGCGGTGAACACCGCCTCCGCGTAGCGCGCCGCGAACGTCTTGCCGTCCTCGCTCGACCCCGCCTGCACGAGCAGCGGGTAACCCTGTGGTGAGCGGGGCACGTTGAGGGCGCCCTCGACACTGAAGTACGTGCCCCGGTGGCGCGGCGGGTGGATCTTGGCGTCGTCGCCCCACACGCCGGCCGCCTTGTCGGCGACGATCGCGTCGTCCTCCCAGCTGTCCCAGAGCTTGAGCGAGACGTCCAGGAACTCGGTGGCGCGCGCGTACCGTTCGGCGTGCGCGGGCTCGGCGTCGAGGCCGAAGTTGCGGGCGGCCTCCGCACCGGCCGTGGTGACGATGTTCCAGCCCGCCCGACCGCCGCTGATGATGTCCAGAGAGGCGAACTTGCGGGCCAGGTTGTAGGGGGAGTTGTAGGACGTGGACGCCGTGGCGATCAGGCCGATGTGCTCGGTGGCCGTCGCCAGTGCGGTGAGCAGGGTGAGCGGTTCCAGGGCGCCGGCCGGGCGTTGGGCCAGGTTGCTCCACAGCTGCGGTCCGTCGGCCAGGAAGAGGGAGTCGAAGGTGCCGCGTTCGGCGATCCGGGCCAGCTCGACGTAGTGGGCGAGTGCGACATGGGCGTACGGGTCGCTCTCCGGCAGCCGCCACGATGCCTCGTGATGGCCGGTGTTCATCAAAAAGGCGTTGAGGTGGAGTCGGCGGGTCATGCGTGGTCCTCCGTCACACCGAGGGCGGCAAGGAGGCGCTCCCGGTACTCACCCAGGACCGGCTCCCGGTAGGAGCGCGGATGGGGGCGGTCGATGGTCAGGTCGAGGCCGATCCGGCCCCGGTCGAGCACCAGGACGCGGTCGGCGAGCACGATCGCCTCGTCCACGTCGTGGGTGACGAGCAGCACGGAGGGCCGGTGGCGCTCCCACAGCTCGCGCAGCAGGACGTGCATCCGGATCCGGGTCAGCGCGTCCAGCGCGCCGAACGGCTCGTCGGCCAGCAGGAGTTCGGGCTCACGGACGAGCGAGCGGGCCAAGGCGGCGCGCTGGGCCTCGCCGCCGGACAACTCGTTGGGCCAGGCACGTTCGCGGCCTTTCAGGCCCACCTCGGCGAGGGCTTCGCGGCCCTTGTCGGCCGCTTCCTTGCCGTTCGTGCCGAGCAGCACATTGTCGAGGACCCGCCGCCAGGGCAGCAGCCGGGAGTCCTGGAAGACGACCGACACCCGCTCCGGGGCGGTGAGCCCGCCGCTTCCGACGACCTCGTGGTCCAGGCCCGCGATGGCCCGCAGCAGCGTGCTCTTGCCGGAACCGCTGTGCCCGAGCAGAGCCGTGAACTGACCGGCGGGCAGGTCGAGGTCGATGCCGTCGAGGACGGTACGGCCGTCGAACGACCGTGTGAGACCTCGTAGTCGGACGGCCGGGGCGGCGGTCAGCTGCTGAGTGTGCGGCGCCATGACAGCACCCTCCGTTCGACGAGACGGACCGCGCTGTCGGAGACCAGGCCGAAGACGCCGTAGATCAGCAGGCCGACCAGGATGACGTCCGACTGGCCGTAGTTCTGGGCCTGGAACATCAGGTAGCCGAGGCCGCTGGTGGCGTTGATCTGCTCCAGGACCACCAGGCTCAGCCAGGAGCCGGTCACCCCGAGGCGCAGTCCGACGAAGAAGCCGGGCAGCGCGCCGGGGATGACGATCTGGCGGACGAACTGGAGCCTCGACAGGCCCTGGACCTCGGCGAGTTCGACATAGCGGTGGTCGATGCCGGACAGCGCGGCGTGCAGGTTGAGGTAGATCGGGATGTAGACGACGATCGCGATGATGGCGATCTTGAAGGTCTCGCCGATGCCCAGCCAGAGGATGAACAGCGGGATGAGGCCCAGGGTCGGGATCGCCCGGTTGAGCTGCACGGTCCCGTCGATCAGCGCCTCGCCGATCCGGCTGAGCCCGGCCGCCAGCGCAAGGACCACACCGGCGGTCAGACCCAGCGCGAAGCCGTATCCCGCGCGTTCCAGGGAGGTGCGGACGTCGGTGGGGAGCGTGCCGTCCGTCCACAGATGGCCGGCGGTCCTCAGGACCGTCCAGGGCGCCGGGATCGCGCCCGGGTCCAGCTGTCCGGCGGCGGAGGCGGCCGCCCACAGGGCGAGGAAGAGGGCGGGGCCGACGATCCGGGAGGCGGGCAGGCGCTTGCCGGGAGCGAGGCCGCGGCGCCGCCTGCGCCGTACGGCAGGTGTGTCCTCGGCGGCGGGCACCGGCACGGTGGTCGGGGTCGTGGTTGTCGTCATGGCCGTCACTTCCGGTACTCCGCCGGGACGGCCTTCGCCGCGATGCCCTCGAAGCGCCGGTCGAAGAGCGAGCCGACCTTGAACGCCTTCACGAAGCCGCCCTCGGCCAGCAGATCGGCGGTCTCCTGCTCCCACTTCACCGCCTCGTCCCAGCTCGGCGGGAACAGCGGCTTGTTGGCGAGCTCGGTGATCGACCGGGCCTGCGCGAGCGTGAGGTTCTGCGTCTTGACGTAGAACTCCTCGTTCCAGGCGTCCGGGTGCTCGTACGCCCACACCTGCCCCTGCGCCCAGCGCGGGATGTACGCGGCGACGGCCGCCGCCTTCGCCGGGTCGGCCAGCACGGAGGTGGGCGCCCACAGCAGGTTGAGCAGGTCGACCACGTCGGTGGTGATGGCGCGGGCGCCCTTCGACTCGTACTGCTTGAGGTACGCCGGTGCCTGGCTGTTGGCGAGCGGGGCGATGTCGACCTGGCCCGACTGCAGGGCCGTGAAGAACTGGTTGCTGGTCAGCGGGACCAGCTTCACCTCGTCGTAGGCGAGCCCGGCCTCCTTCAACGCCCTGAGCAGGACGACGCCCTGGGCCTGCCCCTGGGAGAACGCCAGCTTCTTGCCCTTGAAGTCCGCGACGGTGTGGATGTCGCTGCCGGGCTTGGTCGCGAAGAGATAGTTGGGCTTGCGGGTGATGTTGATCGCGACGATCTTGGCGTCGTAGCCCTGGTAGTGCGCCTGGATCGGCGGGATGCCCGCGTTGTTCGCGACGTCGAGGGACTTGGCGCGGAAGGCGTTGATGACATCGGGTCCGGCACCGATGTTCACCCAGCTGGAGACGGTGAACGGAAGGTCCGTGAGGCCCGCGAGCTTGAACTGGAGCTGCTGGACGTTCTGGTACGAGGCGATCTTGAGGCTCGTACCGGAGGGGACCTTGGCGGACAGCGGGGCGGACAGGGACCCCTTGGCCTTGCTGTCGGCGGCACTGGCCCCCGCGCAACCGCTCAGTCCGGCCGCGGCGGCCACGCCGAGCAGGGAGGACAGGAACAGCCGCCGGTCCACACCGGGCGCGAAAGGGGACGACGAAGGAGACAGTGGTGGCATGGGAGGACTCCGGGGATCCAAGTGGCGGAAATGCGCGCGGAATTCCGGGCAGGGGGAATTCACCAGGGGAAGGAGGTGAAAGAAGTGAAATACGCGCGCATGAGGAGAGGAGAGGCGCACGCCGAGGGCGCGGCAGAAGAAACCGGGGATCGTCTACGCGTCTACGCGTCGATGCGTCAACGCGTCAGCAGGTCAAGGCGCCGACGCGGCAGTGACCCGGCGTCAGCAACAACGTGTGCGTGCGACCCGCATAAGGTCGACGACGCGGCACTTGGTCAGCGGAACCTGCACCCGCGAGCTGCTCATGAGGAGGATGCTCCTGTCCTCGTACGACCGCTGTCAACATTCCGAGTTTCTGAATTAATTCGTCCCCGGTGACAGGCTCAGCGGATCCCGGTACACCACGTCGAGTGCCACCGATCCACCCGCCACGGCGAGCACGGATTCCGGGAAACTGGTCGGCAGGACGGAAGCCGCCCGGTCCGCACCCACCTCCGCGCGCAGCGCCGCGAGGCAGTCCTCCCGATGCACGGTCCCGACCTCCGCGACGACGACCGTGTCCGGGTTGAGCACGTCCAGCAGCAGCCGGGCCGCCCGCCCGACCGTCCGGGCCCGCTCCAGCAACAGACGTACGGCGACGGGGTCGCCGTCGGCCGCGGCGCCGACCACGTGCATCGGGTCGGCGGTGGCGATGATCCCCGCCTCCCGCGCCCGCCGGCACAACGTCCGCTCGCTCAACTCGGCCTGAAGGCAGCCGGTGCGGCCGCAGTCGCACCGCTCCGAGCCGCCCGGCAACGGCAGATGGGCGATCGCCCCGGCCTGGGAGCGGGGACCGTGGTGCACCTCGTCGTGGGTGGCGAAGGCGGCGTCCACCACGTTGCCGACGAACAGGTGCAGCACGCTGAGGCTGCCGCGCGCCCGCCCGAACAGCCGCTCTCCGTTGACCAACGCCCTTGCGTGCCCGTCCACATGGACCGCCAGCCCGGTCCGCGTGCCGAGCGCGCCCCGGACGTCGACGTCACGCCAGCCGAGCAGCGCGTGCTCCACGATCGTCCCGGAGTCGCGGTCCACCCAGCCGCCGGCCGCGACGCCGACGCCGAGGGGGGTGCGGCCGGGGTGGTCGGTGAGCAGGGCGGTCAGCCCGGCGGCGGCGTTCGCGAGTACGCGGTCGGGCTCCGTGCCGTCGTCGTGGGCGAGCCGTCGCTCCGTGACGACCCGGCCGCGCAGGTCGAGCAGGGCGACGGTGGTGTACGGGACGGCCACGTGGACCCCGCCGACCACGAACCGGGAGTCGTCCAGATGGATGGGGACGTGGGGACGTCCGACGCCGTTCGACTGCCGGGGCGTCGGAGCCTCCCGGATCAGGCCGAGCGCGGTGAACCGGGCGCAGTAGTCGGTCACCGAGGCAGGGGAGAGGCCGGTCAGCCGGGCGACGGTGCTGCGGGCGACCGGGCCGTGCTCCAGGACGGAGCGCAGGATGACGCTGGCGCTGGTGCGGCGGCGGTCGTCGGCGGTGGCGCGGTGGGGTGTCGTGGGCGGGGTGGCGCGGTGGGGCGTCGTGGGCGGGGCGGGGGCCAGGGAGGTACGAGGCATGGCGCTTCCTAGGGAGCGTGTCCGAAACGGTCGCGTCTCGGCGAGCCGGATGCGCTCCGCCCGCCCTACCCGGGGCGACAGGTGGCGGTGCCCTGGCGTCGCAGGTCGACATAGCGACGCGACGCGAAGTTCTCAGCCTGGGCAACCATGCCCTGAAGGGTAGGTCCTACCCCCGATTCCGGCCAGGGCTCCCTGCGCCGCCGGCTCCCCGCATCGGCCTTCGCCTCCGAACTCCGGCCGAGTCGAGGCCTCTGGGGGCGCGGGGAACTGCGCGAACGGCCCCCACCGGGCCGCAGCCGAACGAAGACGCCCGACGGGGTCCGGGGCGGAGCCCCAGAGGGACGGGACGGGTAGGGGCGGCGGGGGCGAATTGGCGGGACCCTACAGCCCGTGCCCGAACCTCCCCGTGGACAAAACCATCCCACCTCAGTGACCAGCATCACGCCCCGATAGGTGTATGCGGCCCCCTTTGTAAGAGCTCCACCAAGCCCGGGATCCCCGCTTTGTCGATCGCACACGGTGATCCACCCGCCCCCCTGGGATAGCGTCACCGTGTCCCGCCCCCCCGTCACACGCCGGAGTCCCCATGAGCACCGTTGCCGCCACCCCCCGCCAAGGCATCCGCCCCGGCGAGGTCCTCGCCGACCTGCTCCCGGCCTCCCGCGTCAGGGACATCACCCTCGTACTCGGCGGAGCCGCCCTCACCGGCCTCGCCGCCCAGATCTCCCTGCCCGTACCGGGCTCTCCGGTCCCGGTGACCGGCCAGACCTTCGCCGCCCTCCTCGTAGGCACGGCCCTCGGCGCGGGCCGCGGCTTCCTCTCGCTCGCGCTCTACGCCCTCGTCGGCATGGCCGGCATGCCGTGGTTCGCCGACGGCGGCTCCGGCACCGCCGCCCCGTCCCTCGGCTACATCCTCGGCATGATGTTGGCCTCCGCTGCCGTGGGCGCCCTCGCCCGCCGCGGCGCCGACCGCTCGTTCCTGCGCACCGCGGGCACGATGCTGCTGGGCGAGGCGATCATCTACGCCGTCGGCCTCCCGTACCTGGCCGCCGCCACCGGCATGTCGCTGAGCGCGACCCTCGCGGCGGGGTTCACCCCGTTCCTGATCGGCGACGCCCTGAAGGCGGCGCTGGCGATGGGTGTCCTGCCGACCGCCTGGAAGTTCCTCAACCGCTGAGGTCGTAGTCCCCTCGCAAGAGGCTCGCCGGGTCGTACTCCGACTTCGACCCGGCGAGCCTCTTCCGCGTTCCGGGCCCGTACAGCCCCACCGCGCTGTCCCCGCAGTACGTGCGCGTGTGCGTTCGCGGAAGCAGAAGGCGGGCCGGGACGCCGCGCACACGGCGTCCCGGCCCACCCGGTCACGACTGCGGCTGACGGCGGGGCCGCCGCTGGGCCCACCACACTCCCGCCGCCCCGACGGAGACGAGCGCCGCCCCCGCCACGCCGAGCGGCAGCAGGTCACTCCCGGCGCCGGTCTTGGGCAACTGGTCGCCGCCGGGTGTCACCGGCTTGTTCTCGGTGTCGAGCAGCAGCGGAGTGGCCGGAGCGTTCGGCGACGGGTTCGTCGTACCGAACGGCACCGGGCCCTGCTGCCAGAGCGTCTTCTTTCCGTCGCTGTCCTGCACCGGCAGGCAGATCTTTCCGGTCTTGCTCAGATCGAAGGTCGCGGCGACGGCGTACGACTGCGACTTTCCGGCCGCGAGATTGCCGACATCGCACACGAATCCACTGTTCGAACCCTTGGGCAGATCCTTGTCCGCCATGGCGGAACAGCCCTTGACGCTCTTGACCTGTAGGCCGTCGAATCCGACCACCAAAAGCCGGATCTTTCCGCTTTCCTTGGTTCCCTCATTCTTCACCGTGGCGGTCAGCGCCGTTTCGTGCGAGCTGTTGTCCACGGAGATCTTCTCGGGCAGCAACGTGGTCAGCTTCACCCCCGCCGGCGCCGGGTCCATGGCCTTTCCCCCCTTGCTGCTCCCCGGTCCCTGGTCGTCCGCGACGGCGGTGAAGGAAAGGATCAGCACGGCCGAGAAAGATGCCGTGAGCAGCGATCCCGCGATGGTCGTCGTGTGACGAGAACTCATGTTCGCCCCCCTTGGCTGCGCCTGAATTCGCAGTACTTGAAGAGGTACCACAAGATTTCTCCGCACTATGCTGGTACGGCATGAAGTGTGACCATTGTGTTTCTGTTGTGGCGGACGATTGTGGCGGGTGTTGAGGGGGTGCAGGGGATTGACGGGGAATGCGAGTGGCGGTGTTCCGGGATTATTGGTGACGGGTCGATATCGACTGGCCGAGAGTATTGGCCAGGGGGGAATGGGACGGGTGTGGCGAGCCACCGACGAAATGCTCGACCGGCAGGTCGCCGTCAAGGAAATGCGGATCGACGGACTCGATCCGGAGGACACCCGAACCCGCCGCGAACGCACCCTGCGCGAAGCCAGGGCCACGGCTCGGATCGACCATCCCAATGTCGTGCGCATCTACGACGTCGTGGACCAGGGCGAGCGGCTGTGGATCGTCATGGAACTCGTCGCGGGCCGCTCCCTCGAACAACTCGTGGTCGAGGACGGACCGCTCGACCCGCCCACCGCGGCCCGTATCGGGCTCGAACTGGTCGCGGCCCTGCGCCAGGTGCACGCCGGGGGAGTGCTCCACCGGGACATCAAGCCGGGCAACGTCCTGGTCGAACGGCACGGACACCGTGTCGTCCTCACCGACTTCGGCATCGCCGCGCTCCAGGACGCGGAGGCGCTCACCATGGTCGGGATGCTGGTCGGCTCCCCGGACTACATGGCACCCGAGCGTGTCTCCGGACGCCCCCAGGGCCCGCCGTCCGACGTGTGGTCCCTGGGAGCGACGCTCTGTGCGGCCCTCGGCGGCCGCTCCCCGTTCTCCCGTTCGACCACCCTGGCGACGTTGCACGCGGTCCTGTACGAGGAGCCCGAACTTCCGTCCACGGCCGGTGAGCTGGGGGAGATTCTGGCCGCCCTGCTGGAGAAGGAACCGTCGACCCGACCGGGTCTGGCGGAACTCGAGACGGCGTTGCGCCCGATCGCGTTCCCCCGATCGGAGGAGACCGAGTCTTCGGAAACGGGGCTCGTACCCGAACCGGCGGCGGAATCACCGGAATCACCGGAAGCGGCAGAGACACGGGAACCATCGGAACCGTCAGAGGCACGGGAACCATCGGAAGCGCCAGAGGCACGGGAGATACCGGAGGCATCGGAGGCTTCCAAGACGTCAGAGGCGTCCGAGACGTCAGAGGTGGGCGGGACGGCCGAGGCTTCGGATGCACCGGGGATGCCGGAGACACCGGAACCCGCTCCGCTCCCCGTCCCCCCGTTCCACCAGGAATCGCCCACGCGCGCGCTCCTGGACGTGAGCCTCATACGCGCGGCGCAACACCTCCCGCCCCAGCGGGCCCCCGAACCGACTCCCGAACCAGCCTCCGAGCCGGACCCCATACAGGACGCCATCCCGGAGCCCGCCCCCACACCCGATCCAACCCCCGACCCCTCACCCCCACCCGCGCCCGCCCCC
>LRTP01000278.1 GCA_001550305.1 Streptomyces diastatochromogenes | reverse complement strand
CCTCCGGAACATCGCTGGTCTTCAAACTCCAGTCCGCCGTGGCCACGTCGCACACCTCCGAGATCAAAGTGTTGCGACGACCAGTTGAATCCACCTTGCGCCCCGTTGTCGCTGTGAAATATTGCCCCGCGCAGACCGTTCCGGCCGCGGGCCTTCGCTGCGGCCCTGAGCGCGTCGGTGACCAGCGAGGTCCGCATGTGGTCGGCGGTCGGCCGGCCCGTCAGGCGTTTCGAGCACAGGTCCAACACCGTGGCCAGGTAAAGGAATTGGCCGTCTCCGATGGGGAGGTAGGTGATGTCTCCCACGTACTTGGTGTTCGGCTCCTGGGCAGCAAAGTCCCGCTGGAGCAGGTCCGGCACCAATGTCGCCCACGGCTCGGGGATGGTGGTGCGGACCTTCTTGGGCAGGTGCAGCCCGACGATGTGGAACATGCGCATGACGCGCTCGACCCGCTTGTGATTGACCGGCCTCCCGGCCTCCTTCAGCTCGGCGGTGACGCGCGGAACCCCATAGGTGCCGTCCGATTCCTGACGGATCCGATTGATGTGCTCGGCGAGTTCGGCATCCGCTCTCGCCCGGCCGGCCCGCGCGGATGCGCCGGCCAGCCACCGGTAGAAGCCGGAACGCGAGACCGTGAGTATCCGGCACAGCCGCTTGACGCCGAAGGCGCCACGGTGATCCTCGACGAACTGGAAGCGGCTGCTTACCAACTGGTCTCCGCCGCAGAATACTTCGCGGCCCTCCGCAGGATTTCCCGCTCGAGCTCGAGTTCTTTCACCCGCGCCCGCAGCTGCCGGTTCTCCTTCTCCATCGCGGTGGCCTCCACCGCCCCGGGCCGGGCAGCCTGCTCGGCATCCCGCACCCACGTGCGGAGCGTCTCGTGGTTGACGCCCAGGTCCCTGGCCACCGACGCGTACGTCCCACTCGGGCTCGAGTGGTACAGCGCGACGGCATCGGCCCGGAACTCAGGAGAGTACTTCGACGTCCCCAACGGGAACTCCCGTCCTATGGATCATCACGATCCAATGATCAGGGTGTCCACGCACAAGGGGAAATGCCCCATGGCTGTCCTCGGGTGCCGGAATGCCGGGGGAGGCGGGCACGGAGCCGACCTCCCCCGTGCGGTCAGGGGCGAGGTGCGCGACGGTCTCGCCGCTGCTCCAGCTCCTCCGCGGTGACTGGGATGAGCATCGGCTGGCCGGGTGCGCAGAACATCGTCACGACGAATGCGGATTCGGCGTCGGCGAGGTTGTTGCCGTCCTGGTAGTGGATGACGTCGCCGCCCGGCTCCCAGAAGGTCTCGCCGGCCTTGAGGACGCGCGCCGGCTCGCCCTCCAGCTCGAAGATCATCTCACCCTTGAGGACATAGCCGTAGGCAGGGCCGGAGTGGCGGTGTGGCGGGGCGCCCTCGCAGCCCGGCGGGAGGGTGACCAGGAGTGTCATCGCCTCGGCGCCCTCGGGTATCTGCCGTGCGCCGGGTACGGAGCCGATCACGTCGATCTTGGGCGGCGGTGTGGTCGCGTTGGGGTTCTCGATGTGGTGCGAATGTTCGGCGCTCATGGGTTTCCTCATCATTTGTGGTCGGTTGGATCTTCTTACGTCAGTTAAGACAGGGTGGAGTCGCGAAGTGTGACAGCCCTCGCTGCTGTCGGATGGCGACGACGATGGGGCGGCCAGAACGAGCCTGATCGGCCTTACCCGAGTCCCGGCCGAGGAAGGTGCCGCGCACTGAGGTGACCCATGCGGTGTGGACACTCTGATGGCGGATCTTGATGGTCCGGGAAGATGGTTCACCTCGCAGATCACTCGCTGGTGCTCCGCGTCGCGCCAGTGGGGGGCCACCTGCCCTCCCGTTCTGCGATCCCGCGACGCATGGTGGTCTCGCTCATTCCGGCAGCCCGGGCGGCGGCGCGTACCCCGCCATGGCCGAGCATCCTTGCCTTGGCGGCCACCGCCAGTCGGCGCTGGTGCTCCTTCAGATGTGGCTGCAACACGGGAGAAATGACAGTCGAGTTGGGGCAGATTTCCTCCGTGATCGCCTACCAGGCCAACGATTCGGAGACCGCGAAGCAACAGCTTGATCTTTGACGGCTTCATTTCCTGCGCAACGTCTTCGGCGTGATCGACAAAGAGTCCGGCGAGATGGCCGCCGGGACCTTCCGCACGATCTTCACCCAGCCCACCGCCGGCCTCGTGCGCACCCAACCGGACACCGTCGCCAACCGGCTCGGCGGCCAGTTCCCCGAGGTCAGGCCATGTTCCTGGACGGGAAGGAGGACCTGACCGCATTCGCGGACTTCCCGCCACGGCACTGGAAGAAGATCCAGTTCGCCAACCGGCTCGAACGGATCAACCGTGAGATCAAACGCCGCACCGACGTCGTCCAGGCCTTCCCCAACCAGCTCCGAGAGCAGCAACTTCAGGGCGAGACAGGCCCGTTGACTGTTGCGGGTTCTTCCTGCGCCGCGTCGCCTCACGAACCGCCGTCTCAGAACTGCTGTGGTGGAGACCTGCCGTCAGCTCATGGTAGGTGGTATTGACGGTGTTGGCCCTCGACGGTGTGTGTCACAGACGGGCGAGATGTCCGGTCCATGTGATGTGAAGGCCGCACGGTGCCGCGGTTGATGTCCTTGCGGATTCCCGGGTCAGGGAGCAATTGTCATCCCTGAAGGGGCGGCGTACGTCAAGTGGCCTGTTTCCAGCTGTAATGCGAGTTCTGGGCAGGGGTGGTCAGCTCGCCGCCGGTGAGACGGTGACGGCGGGTGTCTGGAGCGGTTCGCCGGGGATGCGGTTGTGGTGTCGTTGTTCTCCAGCCCTTGATGGGGTGACGGCAGGGCCGTGCTCGGCTGCCGGTCAGTCCTTCGCGGCGCGGGGCCGCATGGAGCGGTGCGAGGTGCGGCAGGCGGGGTCAATTCAAAACCGCGACCGCGCCGTGCATGGGGTCAGACAATTGCCCGACCGCGCGCCTGCCACGTCCGAGGTGCTCACGCGGCCTGGCGTGCCAGGACGCGGATTTCTCCGTCCCGCAGCCCGTAGGAGACCAGCGTGAGCAGCTTGCGTGCCGCGGCGATCTTGGGGGTGGTCTTGCGCTGGATCGCCTCCACCACCGCCCAGCGCATCAGCTTGCTGCCCTGCTTGGTGACGTGGCCGCGGCGGACGACGGTGTCGGACTAGGGCCTGTCCGGCGGATCAGGACGGAGGGAAGCAACGGCACCTCATCAGCGCAGGTGAGCGGGGTCTGGCCCGTGCAGCTGCAAGGCGGAGGAGGGAGTCGACGCGGAGCGTCGGCGAGTGACGACAACGCCGCAGATGGGCGTGCCAGACCCCGCGTCTCCGGCATGATCCGCCGGACAGGCCCTAGTAGTGCCGCGGAGCCAGGCCCGCCCAGGAGCACAGTCGGTCCGGTGAGGCGAACTGGTGGATGTCGCCGATCTCGGCGACCAGGATCGCGGCCAGGATGGTGCCGATGCCGGGCTGCTGCTGGATGGCCTGGTAGCCGGCGTGGCCCTGCAGGCGTTCCGCGATGCGGGTGTTGAACAGGGCTTCCTCGGTGTCCAGTTCGTCGATCAGCTTCAACCGGGAGGTCACGCCCTGGGCATAGGGGCCGGCCAGCGCGGTCTTCTCCAGGCGGGCCCTGCCGTCAATGCCGAACAGGTCTGAGGCTGGGATCAGGATTCCCGCCTTGGCCCGTACGGCGTGCACCTGGGACTTCAGCCCGGAGCGCAGCGCGACGAGCTAGGCCCGGTAGCGCACCAGTTCCCGCAGCTCGCGAACGGGTGGCGGGGGGTTCAAGGTTTCCGGCAGTCGTCCCATGCGCAGCAGGTCCGCCAGGTCCGCGGCGTCACGCACGTCGTTCTTGACCCGTCGGTAGGCAAAGCCTTTCAGCCCAGCGGGTCAGCCAGGTGGACGCGTGCCCCGGCCGCCTGCAGGACGTCGGCTGCCCAGTACCAGCCGTAGGCGGCCTCAAGTACCACGTCCGGGTGGCATCCGGCCTGCTCGATCTGCAGGCCGAGGGCCACTGGGTCGTTGAGGATGCGTACCGCACTCAGTTGGATACCGTCCTCTGTCTGACGCACGATCACCGACCGTCTGCGGTGCAGGTCGACACCGACGTATTGGTGTCCTTCGTACTCGCTCACCGTGGTCCCCTCCTTCGTCGTGCCGCAGTAGTCACCCGAGACTTACCCAGGGCAACCACGGGGGACGGGGCCGCGCCCCTGCATCGCATCAAGACTTGTGGGTAGCGATGGTTTCCCTGGTCGTGAATCGCCGTCAGGTAGTACGGCCCGCGATGGTCCGGATTCAGTGAGACAGGCCGCCCTGCGGCGCTGCCCGGCATCAGCGAGAGCGGGCGGAGTGTAGTCGGTGTAGGGCGGGTTGAGGTTGGTGCCGGGCGGGACGATCTCGTCGATTCGGTCCAGGATGTGGTCATCGATCCGGACGTCAGCCGCAGCGAGCTGATCGTCAAGGTGCCCGGCTGTGCCAGGGCCGAGTATCACCGAGGTGACAGCCCGGTGAGAAGCCGCGAACGCGAGTGCCAGGTGGGTCAGGGAGACGCCTGCTTCTTCAGCCACGGCCCTCAGTTGCTCAACGGCGTCGAGCTTTCGCTGGTTGCCGGGCAGGATGAGGTCGAACTTCCAGGCAACCGCCTTCCGGAATGCGGTGAGTTCGACCGGCTCGCCGCGGCGGAAGCGGCCGGTCAGCCAGCCGCTGTTGAGCGGGCTCCAGGTCAGCGCTCCGAGCCCGTACTTGCCCGCAACCGGCAGCGCGCCGGCTTCGGCACCACGGACGAACACCGAGTACGGGGGCTGCTCAGTCCGGAACGGGACATGATGGTGCTGGTCCGCGGCGGTGCGCCTGGCGCGGGGCGCGGCTCGTCCAGGGCTTTGATATAGGTGCGGGTGAACGAGTAATCCTCCAGTGGCTTGCGCAGCCAGACCGGCTTGCTGAAGCAGCGGGCAGGGTGCGGTACTCGACGGACCCCTTGTCAGGCGGCCTCGCCCGGGTTGTCGAACGACCGGCCCGGAGGCGGGGCGAGCCATTCCGCGCCGGGGCCGGCCGGCCCCTGCTGTAGCTGGCCCTGGCGAGGTCGTTCAGTGAGTCCCCGGCGCGAGGCAGGAATGCGTCCAGGTACACCAGGAGCGTCACGTGGTCCGCGACGTGTTCGAGTGCCCCCGTGACCACCATGTCGCCGTAGGAGTAGCCGAGCAGGACGATGTCGCTGAGGTCCTCGTACAGGATCGTGTTGGCGACGTCCGTCACGTGCGTGGTCAGGTCGACCTGCGGGCTGGTGAGGTGCGTGCGCTCGCCGATGCCGGGCAGGCCCGGTGTGTATACCTCGTGCCCGGCCTCGCGCAGGGCCAGCGCACCATCCTGAACCCGCACGAACCGCCCCATGCCCCGTGTACTAGAACAAACGTTGATCCCATGACCGGACCGTATCCCGTCACCATCCCGTCACCGCGCGGCCGGGTAGGTACGCCCGCCCACACGGTAGGCGGACGACAACGGGTGACAATTCGATGTGGCGCGGACACAGCATCCATACGCGCGCGGCGACCTTGTCGTGGTGATCGGCTGCCATGACCTGGACCGTCCCGCCCGGTTCTGGACCGCCGCGCTCGGCTCCGTCGCCGAGGGCGAGCCCGTGAAAGGCGCGGCCGCGGGGAAGACGAGCTGCGGCATGTACCGGAGGCTGCGCCCGCATGACGGGCAGGGCATCGAGATCCTCCTGCAGCGCACCGCCGACATGAAAGGTCGCGGAGAACTGTCTTCACCTGGACTTGCGTACCCGGGACCTAACCGCCGAGGTCCGCCGGGTCACCGACTTGGGAGCGGCCGTGCTCACGGGCGTCCGGTCCGCGAGACCGGCAGGACATGGCACATCCTGGCGGATCCGGACGGCAACGATTTCTGCGTTATGGCCCCTCCGTGCTTCCATGATCTGGATCAGCGACCTACTTGCCAGGGGGCGGGGCGGCGGGGCTCGCGGGTGACACCACGTCATCGTCGAGGATGGGCCGGTATCCCGGTTTCTTCCACGCTTCGGTCTCGTCGTCATGCTCCACCCGCGCTAGGGGCTGGGGTACGCAATGGGTATCGAAGTAACAGTCGGGCATTTGTGCCCAGTTCGTACCGCGGAATTGAACCGCCCGCTGCCGGGGCGGCCCGTGAGCGAAATGACAGTGCCCTTTCGCGGCGCGCTCCATGATCTGGATTCCGGTGTCGCCAGCCATTTCCTGGGGCGTGTGTCACACCGGCAGCAGGTGCCCTGTCATAGGGGTGGAAGCAGGAAGAGCCTGCCGACCCAAGGAGTGCAGTGATGACCAAGTCCGTTCTTGAGCCTGGCGCGCAGGAGCTCGCGGACGCGACGGCCAACCCGCCGCTTTTGTACGAGCTCGGCCCAGAGGGTGCCCGGAAGGTCCTGGACGAGCTACAGGCGGCGCCGGTGGACAAGCTGGACGTGGAGGAGAAGTGGATCACGGTGCCCGCCGAGGTGGGCGATGTGCAGGTACGCATTGTCAAGCCCGTCGGTACTCAAGGCATGCTGCCGGTCGTCCTCTACGTGCACGGCGGCGGCTGGGTCACCGGCAACGCCGGCACTCATGACCGTCTGGTGCGCGAGTTGGCTGTCGGGACGCATGCCGCCGTCGTGTTCGTCGAGTACGACCGTTCGCCGGAGGCCAAATACCCGGTCGCCATCGAGCAGGCATACGCGACTGCCCACTGGATCACCGCGAAGGGCGCAGAGGAAGGCCTGGACGCTGCCCGTCTGGCTGTGGCCGGTGACTCCGTCGGCGGCAACATGACCGCGGCACTCACCCTCATGGCCAAGCAGCGCGGTGACGTGACCTTCGTGCACCAGTCGCTGTACTACCCCGTCACGGACGCGGCCCAGGACACCGAAAGCTACCGGGAATTCGCAGACGGCCCTTACCTCACAGCGAAGGCCATGGCCTGGTTCTGGGACTGCTACACCACCGACCCCGCCCAGCGGGCGGAGATCACCGCCTCGCCGCTCCGGGCGAGCTTGCAGGAGCTGCAGGGGCTGCCGCCGGCGCTCGTCATCGTCGACGACAGCGACGTGCTGCGGGACGAGGGAGAGGCGTACGCACGCAGGCTGACCCAGGCTGACGTTCCCACTACGAGCATCCGTATCAACGGCACCCTGCACGACTTCATGATGCTCAACCCCCTACGGACCACGCAGGCCACAACAGCCGCAGTGGAGACGGCCATTCACACCTTGCGCACCGCCCTGCGCGGCAACTGACAGTTCTCCGCAGCTCAACCGCAGCATCTGAAGGACCAGCAGCGACGAAGCTGCTGCCCACCCTCGGCGCTCGTGCGCCGTGAACCCATCGGCGCAGGACAGTGACCATCCCTGTCCTCAGTGTTCACCGGCCCCACGGTCACGATGAGCAATGTGGGCGAGCCGATCCGCACGGTCGCTGTGGCACCCTGCCAAACCGTGCACGGGAAGCCCGGCCGATTCATCGAGCCGAGCCAATCCTCGGCCGCAGCACTTCCAGGTACGCCCCGGAGCTCCTACCCGCTCGCCGACTCCGGCCTGCCTCTCCATGACGCGCGGCAGCGTCCTGCCGCAACCGCGGCCATGTCCGTGGGTCCGGACACGGCCGAATTCTCTGTCTCGAAAGGGCCTCTCATGAACAACCGTTCGCTTTACCGACGCGCCCGCACTCCTCTCTCCCTCCTGGCTACCGCCACCGTCGCCGCCGCCCTCTTCGCTGCATCGGTCGTCCCGGCGAGCGCCGGAAGAGCCACTTCCTCGCGGCACCGCAAGCCGACCGTCGTCCTCGTCCACGGCGCGTTCGCCGCCTCCACCAGCTGGAACGACGTCGTCAAGAAGCTGAAGCGGGACGGCTATCCGGTGATCGCCGCGGCCGATCCGCTGCGCGGGCTGAGCAGCAACACCGCTTACATCAAGGACTTCCTGGCCAGCATTGACGGTCCGGTTGTGCTTGCCGGCCAATCCTACGGAGGTTCGGTCATCAGCGACACCGCCTACGGCGCCGACAACGTCAAGGCGCTCGTGTTCATCGCTGCCTTCCTCCCTGAGAAGGGCGAGAGCGCGTTCGAGCTGTCGGGCAAGTTCCCGGGCAGCAGCTGAGCCACGCCACCCCGCATGGAAAGATCCGCCATGACGCCAGACGAACACCACCCAGCGCCCCCGACGGGAGACGCCATGCAGCACCACAACGGCGACCTCGCCGACACCCAGCAGGAACACTGGCAGCGCACCTATGGCGCCCACCCCGGCATGTACGGCCAGGAGCCCTCCGCCCCCGCCGTCCACGCCACCGAGGTCTTCCACGCCAACGGCGCCAAAAACGTGCTGGAACTCGGCGCTGGACACGGCCGCGACGCCCTGTACTTCGCCCATGAAGGCTTCACCGTCCAGGCGACCGACTTCAGCGCCACCGGCCTCGAACAGCTGAAGGGCGCCGCCCAGTCCCAGGGCCTGGCCGCGCGCGTAACCACCGCTGTTCACGACGTGCGCGAGCCGCTGCCGCTTCCCGACGCCTCCGCGGACGCCATCTACGCCCACATGCTGCTGTGCATGGCCCTGTCCACCCAGGAGATCCATGCCCTGGTCCGCGACGTCCGGCGCGTCCTCCGTCCGGGCGGCGTGTTCATCCGGCTACCGTTCCTCGCTGTCGCCGTACTTTTCCGGATCCTTCGCGCGATCCGAAGCCTGTGCGCAAGCCGCCGTCAGGTCACCTGCGTCAAGGCACGTGGCCCGCTACGGCATCGGTCCGCACGGCGCCCTGTTCCAGACGATGACCGGGACCCTGGTGGCCACCTCGGACTACTCGTCTTCCTACCCGTGACCACCCCAGGAAACCCGTCCCGTGCTGGGTCGGCGCTGATCTCCTTGTGCAGTCCCGTATCGGGGCGTGACGTTGTCGCCTGCGGAACTTCACCCGCGTCTGCCCGCCGCAGCAGACCAAGCTGCTCGTCCACCTCAAGGCCGATCCGAAGGACGTCGACCTTGTGCCCGACTTCACTCGGCAAGTAACGGGACGCGGCCACCACGGCACGGGGGGCCTGGAGGTACAACTCCGCTTGGAGCAGGACTTGGAGCGTGTCCATGACCTGTTCCGGGTCAGCCACGCCGCGGCGTAGAGGTGAGCGCGGCGGCCGTCTCTCCAGGCCGGCGGCTGCTTACAGGCCGGTGATGGGTTGCCCGGTGAGTGCTTGGGCGATCTGCCAGAGCTGGCCGCCGCGGGACGCCTTCACGAGGACGACGTCGCCGGGGCGGAGGATGGAGGCCAGGTAGGCGGCGGCGGTGCCGTTGTCGCCGACCATCGCAATGTCCGGCACGCCTGCCGCGCCAGCCGCGAGGGCGAGTTGCTTGGCGAGTGTGTCGCCGCCAGCGACTCGGAGACGAAGGCTTCGGGCTTGATGGTGCGGATTCGTGCCAAGAGGGGGCGGTCCTCACTCGGTTGCAGGTGGGCAGGCGCCCACGGTTCACCGTCGAACGTGGCGGTACGGGTGTCAGGGGTGGGGAGCTGGCCGGCCAGTGGCACGGGGCGTGCCGATAGCCGCTCTCGCTTTCCGGGGTGTCGTCAACATAGCCACACCCAGGCCGCGCAAGTCCAGCCCAATGCAGCGCAATCTCTTATCGCAGAAAGGCTGCCGAAAAGCAGGTTGTAGAGGGCGGTGCCAAAACCGTAGGTCATGATCCGCAGATGACCAAATAGTTGTCCTTGACGCCGAGCCAGAAGGATCACATCGGGAACCCGTTGACGTGCCGTCGACGGTGAAGCTACAACACAAAACCCCACGTCACGGCCGCATCGAAGCGCCGATTGACATGACGGTCCTCGGTGCTTTCCGGCCCGGGAAACCGCTTCGCATGCGGACAGCGCGAGGCGGAACATAGACCACGATCGCCGGTTCACCAAACCGGCGAACACGAGCTAGAACTGGAGCTATGGCAGCACGCTCTCTGGAAATCGGACCCGCAGGAATACGGGCCGCCCGCACCATCGAAATACTCCGCACCGAACGCGGTCTGTCCCAGCGCCAACTCGCCGGTCGTGTCACCGCGCTCGGCCACCCGATGTCCAACTCCATGCTGTCCCGCATCGAACGCGCCCAGCGCCGCTGCGACATCGACGACCTCGTCATCATCGCCGAGGCACTACACATCTCTGCCTCGGTGCTCCTCGGGCGCTCACCTGCAGGCAGTAATGCCCGCGCTTGTCGCGGTACCTCGCACGGGATCCCCGGTTAGCGAAACCGGCGATCCTCCACACCATTGATGGTGTTCGCCGACTGTGCTTGGCAGCGGAGCCGGGCGGACAGCGCCCTGATCAATAGCCATGCCGCTCGGCAGACTTGCATTTGCCCCCGAACCACACCCATGGAGGTCAACTGTGCCCGTACATCAGTCTTCTGCTGCCTGCTCTAGCTCCATTCCAACAACGGACGCCACCACCGCAGCGCGCCAGGCATTCCTGAGTGTGAAAGACGCCGCCGAGTACCTCGGCCTGTCGCCGCACACTCTCTATGTCTGGAGGCATCGCCGAAACGGCCCGCCCAGTTTCCGGATGGGGCCGCGTGGTCGCGTCATGTACCGGATCGAGGCGCTCGACGCCTGGATCAGCGAGCAGGAGCAGGCCGACTCGCGCACCAACATGACCCTGAGCCCATTGGATGCGACACCGCAGAAACGCTCGGACTACGCCACGAGCGCGTGACCCCCTGCTGACTCCTACCGCACGCAACCTGCCATCGAGGGAAGTATTTGGCCGGCTACATAGAAGACCGCTGGATCAAGAAGAAGGACCCCGTCACCGGAAAGCGGGAACGCACTGCCCGCTACGGCAAGGGTTCCCGGTACCGGGTCGCCAGTATCCCCGGGGTCCGGGACAAGTCGTTCGACACGCGCGAAGACGCCAAGGCGTGGCTGCGCAGGGCCAGCACCGACAGCGAACGCGGCGAGTTCGTCGATCTCCGCGACGGCTCCATCACGCTGGACGACTACGTGACACGCTTCTGGCAGGCGGGAGTTCGTGGAGCGCCCGGCACCGTCAAACGCATCGACGAACGCGTCCGTCTCCACATCCAGCCTCAGCTGGGCACCGTCGCCCTGCGGGACATCAGTCCGGCGGTACTGCGTGGCTACATCGCCGCGCTGGAGAACGAATGCTCGCCGCGCTACGCCCGGCAGATCCTCACCTCGCTCTCGAGCATCTTCGAGACCGCCATCGACGACAAGCGCTTGGCGCGTAACCCGATGCGGGCCAAGTCCGTGCGCTGGCCCAAGGTGCCGGAGGATCAAAGGGAAGCCTGGCCGCTGGAGACCGCGCGGCGTGTACGGGACGCGATCAACGCGCGATACCGCATCGCAGTCGTGCTCGCGCTGGGCTGCGGGCTACGACAGGGTGAGGTCTTCGGGCTGTCTCCGGAGGACGTCGACTTCGTTCGCGGAGTTCTGCGCATTCGCCGACAGGTTCAACTCCTCAGCGGGCGCCTGTACTTCGCCCTCCCGAAGGGCGGCAAGACGCGCGTCGTCGACATGCCTCCGTCGGTCGCCGCGGCGCTGGGCCAGTACTTCATGGAGTATCCCGCAGTCGAGGTGGAGCTGCCGTGGGGCGGTCCGGCGCCCGATCGGGAGAAGACGAAGTTCCCGCTCGTCATCACCACGACGTACGGCAACGCCCTTCGCGCGAACATCTTCAACGTCGAGGTGTGGAAGCCGGCCCTGGCCGCCGGCGGTGTCATCCCCCTGCGGAAGAAGGGCGAGCGGTGGAAAGCGTCTCGCAAGGACGGCTTCCACGTGCTCCGGCACACGTACGCCTCGGTCATCCTCGAAGCGGGCGAGTCCGTCGTCACCCTGGCCCGATGGCTCGGCCACTCGAGCCCGACCATCACCTTGGACTACTACGCCCACTTCATGCCCGAGGCCGGCGGCAAGGGGCGCGGGGCCATCGACGCCTTGCTCGGCCAATCTGCTGCAGTCGTCACTCCCGCGTAGACGGCTGCTCTCCACAACCCACGAAACGGATGGGCACAGCAACCTGCTGTGCCCATCCGTTTTGGTGTTTCACTCCGGAAGCCCGCTACTCTCCGTGCTGGCCAACGCTCCCAGATTGCGCCACAGCGCCGAGGCTCTCGCAGGTCAACACCCGCGATCGCAGCTGCCCGCCCGCATCGGACCGCGGCTGATTCTCCCCAGATTCTCCCCAGGGGCCTCAGATGCTCCGTCGGCGCCCGCGATCGAGGCCGCGCCTCCTCACGGCATCGCCTCTCGCGGCGATTACTCAGAGCCAGTCTTTCCGCTTGAAGATGACGTACAAACTGGTGCATACAACCGCCATCAGGACGATCGCGAAGGGGTATCCGAGCACCCAGTGCAACTCCGGCATGCGATCGAAGTTCATCCCGTAGATGGTCCCGACCAGCGTCGGAGCGAAGAGAATCGCCGCCCAAGACGAAATCTTCTTGATCTCCTCGTTCTGTTCGAAGCCCGCCTCCGCCAGTGCGCGCATCTCGGCGTTCTGTTGTTGGGTGACGAGGGTGGCGTTGACGGTGAGGATGTCGGTGAGGGCCTGGCGGAAGCCGTCGACGCGTTCGCTGGTGTGGGTGACGTGGTCGGCGACGTCGCGGAGGTAGCGCTGGAGTTCCTCCTCGGTGCCGTACTTGGCGAAACCCGCCATCAGGCCGTGCAGCATGCCGACCAGCGGGCGGGTGGCGCGCTGGAACTCGACCATTTCGCGGGAGAGTTCGTAGATACGGCGGGACACCTCGGGGTCGCCACGGAAGACCTCGGTCTCGATCTCGTCGATGTCGTTCTGGACGCCGGCGACGACGGGGACGTAGCCGTCGACCACGGAGTCGAGGATCGCGTAGAGGACGGCCTCGGGACCGAGTTTCAGCAGCTCCGGGGTGTCCTCCATGCGGCGGCGCACCGCCGACAGGTCCGGCGCCGCGCCGTGCCGGACGGTGATCACGAAGTCGGGGCCCACGAAGACGTGCAGTTCGCCGAAATAGACCTCCTCGGCCGCGTCCAGATAGCGGGCCGCGCTCAGGACGACGAAGAGTGTGTCGCCGTAGCGCTCCAGCTTCGGACGCTGGTGTGCCTCCATCGCGTCCTCGACGGCGAGCGGATGCAGGTCGAACTCGGCTGCCAGGGAGAGGAGTTCGGCCTCCGTGGGGCGGGCGAGGCCGATCCATGCCATGCCGGAGGGCTGGTCGCGCAGCTCTCGGAAGGTGTCGGCGAGGGAGGCGGGGGTCGAGACCCGTACGCCGTCGCGGTAAAGGGCCGCCTGTACGACGCTGTCGGCGGCGGCGGGTTCCGGCTCCGGAGGGTCGGCGCGCGGCGCCGGGGGCGTCACGCCGGTCGCGGCCGGCGGGTTCAGGGCGCGTCGCCAGACGGGCTTTCTGCCGTTCTTGGCGGTCGGGCGGGGGCGTCGCTCGGACATTGCGGCTGCCTCCCAAGTCGCTGGTACGTCGCTGTGATCACGGAGAAGGATATACGGGTCAAATGTCACGGGCGGGCAGTGGGCGTACCGTCCCGGCGGGCGTGCCCGTGGAGGGCCTCACGGCTTGCGGACAGAAGGTGTCCGCAAGTCCCGTTAGCGTGCACACCATGACGACGAAGGCGAACGCGAAGGCGAAGACGAAGACGAGCGGCGTGGAAGGGAGTAGGGAGGTTGGCAGTGGCGGGGGTGGGAACAGGGGGCGCGGCGTCGGCGCCCACCCCGCACCCCTACTCGAACCCCGCGCCCTCAACCGCGCGACCCTCGCCCGCCAGCTCCTCCTGCGCCGCTCCGCCGGTCGTGGCGTCACGGACGCCGTCCGGCACCTCGTGGGACTTCAGGCGCAGAACGTGAAGCCGCCGTACTACGCCCTCGCCGCCCGACTCGAAGGGTTCCGGCCCGAGGAGCTGTCGACGGCCATGGAGGACCGTGCCGTCGTCCGCATCGTGACCCTGCGCTCCACCATCCACACCCACACCGCCGACGACGCCCTCACCCTGCGACCGCTCGTGCAGGGCGCCCGCGACCGGGAGCTGAACAACTTCCGCAAGGGGCTCGCGGGCGTCGACCTGGACCGGCTCGCCGTGATCGCTCGGGAGCTGGTGGAGGCCGAGCCGCGCACGATGAAGCAGCTGCGTGAGGAACTGCTCGTCCACTGGCCGGACGCCGACCCCTTCGCGCTCTCGGTCGCCGCCCGCTGCCGACTGCCGCTCGTCCAGGTCACCCCGCGCGGGCTGTGGGGCCGCAGCGGCCAGGTCGCGCTGACCACCGCCGAACACTGGCTGGGCCGTCCCGCCGAGCCCTCCCCGGGCCCCGACGCGGCCGTCCTGCGCTACCTCGCCGCGTTCGGGCCCGCCTCCGTGAAGGACATGCAGACCTGGGCGGGACTGACCCGGCTGCGCGAGGCCTTCGAACGCCTCCGCCCGCGACTGCTCACCTTCCGTGACGAGAACGGCGTCGAACTCTTCGACCTCCCCGACGCGCCCCGCCCCGATGCCGACACCCCGGCCCCGCCCCGTTTCCTGCCCGAGTTCGACAACCTGCTCCTCTCGCACGCCGACCGCTCCCGGGTGGTGCCAGACGGTCTCAAAGGGCGTACCTGGGCGGGCAACCAGGCGTACTGCACGCTGCTCGTCGACGGCTTCCTCGCGGGCTTGTGGCGACAGGAGGGGGACGTGCTCACCATCGAACCGTTCGGCCGGCTCACGAAGGTCCAGCGGGAGGAGGTGGTGGCGGAGGCCGAGGGGCTGCTCCGGACACTGGCCGGCGCGTCGGCGTCGTACGACATCCGCTTCGGGACCGTGGCCGCGTAAGCCACGTACGTCACCCGAACCACATGCATCACCCGAACCACGCACGTCACTGAAGTCGCGTAGCGCCCGTACGACCGTCCGGGGTACTCAGTCCGCGCGACCCGTCACCGCCACCGTCACCCCGAGCCCGATCAGGGTGCAGCCGCCCGCGCCCCCGATCAGCGACAGCCGACGGTCCGAGCCGGCGAACCAGGAGCGGGCCGCCGACGCCGTGAGCCCCCACAGGGTGTCGGTGACCAGCCCGATGGAGATCGGGATCAGACCGAGCACCAGCATCTGCACGGGCACCCGCCCCGCCGAGTGGTCCACGAACTGCGGCAGCACCGCCGCGAAGAAGACCAGCCCCTTGGGGTTGGTGAGGCCGACGAGGGCGCCGTCCAGGACGGTCCGCAGATCGCCGCGCGCCGCGGCCGCGGGCTCCTGCCGCAACGCCGAGGCCTTCATCTCCTTGCGGTGCCGAAACGCCCGCACCCCCAGCAGGACCAGATACGCGGCGCCCGCCAGCTTCACCACCAGGAAGACGGTCAGCGAGCGCTCCACCAGCGAGCCGATCCCGAAGGCGACCGCGGCCACCAGCAGATACGAGCCGACGACATTGCCCAGCGCGGTCATCACCGCCGTGCGCCGGCCGTGCGCGAGCGCCCGCCCGATCACGAACAGCACACTCGGCCCGGGAATCACGATCACCAGCAGCGACATCGCCGCGAACGCCAGGAACCGGTCCGTGGACACCATGTCCATCACCCCCAACGGCCGCCATTCAAACAGGGGCCCTACAGTCCCGGACATGGAACTGCGGCAACTCGTCTACTTCGTCACGGTCGCCGAGGAGCTGCACTTCGGGCGGGCGGCGGAGCGTCTGCACATCGTGCAGTCGGCCGTCAGCCAGCAGATACGGCGGTTGGAGCGGGAGCTGGGCGCCGAACTGTTCGACCGTTCACCGCGGCACGTACGGCTGACGGGGGCGGGGGAGCGGCTGCTGCCCGAGGCGCGGACGGTGCTCGCCGCCGTGGACCGGGCCCGCGCTGCGGTCGCCCCGGCCGAGGTGCTGCGTCTGGGCACCAGTACCGGACTCGGGGCTCACCTGGACCGGGTGCTCGCGGGCTTCGCCGAGCGGAAGCCCGCGGTCCAGGTCGAGCTGGTCTCGCTTCCCGCGCAGGAGCGGCTCGCGCGGGTCGTGGACGGTCGCCTCGACGCCGCGTTCGTACGGGGCGCGGAGCCCCTGGCGGGCGTACGTGTGCTGCCGCTGTGGCCCGATCCGCTGGTGGCCGCGCTGCCCGCCGGGCACCCCCTGGCCGCCCGCGACGGGATCGACCTCGCCGAACTGGCCGCACTCCCGTTGAGCATCACCGCGCGCCGGACCAATCCCACCCTGGTCGACCTGGTCGTCGGGGCCTGTCACGACGCCGGCTTCGAACCACTGCCCGGACCGGTGAGCGGCTCCCTCCAGGACACCCTCGCCAGCATCGGGACCCGGCCGCTGTGGACGGTCGTCTACGCCTCGCACGCCCGCGTCCTGCACAGCCCCCGGGTCGCCTTCGTCCCCTTCCGGGCACCGGGACTCGCGCTCACCACGGGACTCGCCGTGCACGGCGCGACGCCGACGCCTCACCTGGACGCCCTGCTCGCGGCCTGCGGCGATCACGAGAACTGATCGCTGCGGTCGCCGTCCGCTTCTTGGTCGACGAGCCCCCGCGCGATGAACTGAACCCGTACCCGGAATGCGGCCGGAGCCGCCCCAGGAGAGGGAGTTCAGCCATGCCCATCGTCACCATCCAGCAGGGTCCGCGCGACGTCGAGCTCAAGCGGGACCTCGTCAAACGCGTCACCGACGCCTTCGTCGACGCTTACAGGATCCCCGCCGAGAGCGTGCACGTCTGGATCCACGAGGTGCCGGCGGACAGCTGGGGCAGTGCGGGGAAGCTGACCGCCGACAAGTAGAGGGGGAGCAACGGGGAGCGACAGGAAGGAACGGGGGGAAATGGATAGGGGGCGTTGCGGGCCGCTCGTGGAGGCCCGCAACGCCCCCTGGCTTTCACCTGAGGGGTGCTCAGGAGTCTGGGGAGCCCGTCGGCCGCCGGTGACTGACGAACAGTCACCGGCGACTGGTGGCTACGAGTTGATCTGCGTCTTCACCAGGCTCGAGAAGGTCGTCAGACGGGTGTAGACGCCCGGGTAGCCGGCCTCGGCGCAACCGTTGCCCCAGGAGGTGATGCCCGCGAGGACGCCGCCGATGAGCAGCGGGCCGCCGCTGTCGCCCTGGCAGGTGTCGGTACCGCCGTTGGTGTAACCGGCGCAGACCATGTCGCTGGCCACGAATTCGGAGCCGTAGGAGCCGGCGCAGCTGGAGTTGGACACGATCGGGACGGTCGCGGTGCGCAGTTGGTTGGAGGAGCTGCCGCTCTCCGAGGTGGTGCCCCAGCCGATGATGCGGGCGGTGGCGCCGGTGGCGTACACGCCGGTGTCCGTGGAGGCGACGTACGACGCCGGGGTGTACGACATCGACGTCGACAGGGTCAGTACGGCCACGTCGTCGCCGTTGGTGGCGTCGGTGTAGGCGGGGTTGATCCAGATCTTGCTGACCTTGCTGACGGTGCCGTTGGTGCCGTTGAGGTACGTTCTGCCGCCGATGACGCGGACGCTGCTCGTGGTCTCGCCGACCATGCAGTGGGCGGCGGTGACGACCTTGTTCGCCGCGACCAGGGTGCCACCGCAGAACTGGTTCTGCGAGGCGTCCGTGATCTGCATCATGAACGGGTACGCGGTGGTGGTCGTCGTCGTGCCGCCGACGATCGGCTGGGGGGCGGCGACGGCGCCGGGTGCGCCGAGGAGAGCGGTCGCGGCGGCGGCAGCGGTGGCCACGCAGAGAGCGGCGGTCTTCTTGGCACGGTTGAGCCCGAACATGGATCTCCTCAGAAGTTGCCGGTGGGGGGACGCGCGGGTGTGGGGGGTGAGGCACGGCGTCTGTGGGCTGACGCCGTGTGCCCGAGCGAGCGGCACGACGCTCACGCTAGAAGGCGGAAGGTTCCGCATCCAAGAGGGGAACCCCCTAGGCGAGTTGCGGGAGGGAAAACCCTTGCTCGAGAGACACGGGGTTTAGCCACCGATCCTTCGCCTGTGGGCCGTTGGGGGTTGCCGGCGCAGTTTCCCGCGCTCTCAAGACCGGGGCTGTGCCCCGGATCCGAGCCCGTTGTCCTTCGGCTGCGAGCCGGTGGGGGTTGCTCGCGCAGTTCCCCGCGCCCCTGAAAGGGCGCGGGGAAAATTCACCCGCTCCGGCGCCCCGCAGCCAGCCGAACGATGTCCACCCGCGACCGTATCCCCAGCTTCCGGTACACCCGCGTCAGCGTCGCCTCGACGGTCTTCACGCTGATGAACAGCCGCGCGGCTATCTCCCGGTTGGTGGCGCCCTCCATGACCAGCGCCGCGACCTGACGCTCCGTCGCGGCGAGGCTGTCGAGCGCGGCGGGAGCGAGCGGCGTCGTGGCCGAGGCCACCGTCGGCCCGGCCGCAGTCGCGGACTCCACCTGCCGCAGCCACGGCAGCGCCCGGCAGCGGCGGAACAGCCGCGTCGCCTCGTCGTAGGAGGTCGGCCCCGGCCGGTGGGTGCGCAGCCCGGCGAGGGCGTACGCCGCCCGGGCCTCCTCCAGGCCGTAGCCCAGCTTGCCCAGCCGGTCCTGAGCGGCCGTCAGCTGACGTACCGCGGGCCCCTGTTCACCGCGTGCGGCCCGCACCAGCGCCTCCGCCCGGTCGAGCACGGCGAGCACGCTCTCCCGCCCGAGCCGCAGCGCCTGCGCCCGCGTGGCGTCGATGACGTCCTGCGCCTCGACCGGCTCACCGATCCGCACCAGCGCCTCGGCGAGGTCGCCGTGCCAGCGTCCCCGGGCCGGGTCCGTGACCCCGAGCCGTTCCTCCAGCTCCCGTACCCGCCGCAGGGACTGCACGACCGCGAGCGAGTCCCCGGCCACCAGCTGGGCGTGCCCGAGGGCGCCCAGGGCTCGCGAGAGGTAGACCAGGTCGCCGTCCTCCTCGGCGCGGTCCACGGCCTCCCGGGCCAGCGCCAGCGCCCGGTCGACGTCGCCGCCCGCGGCCTCGGCGAGCGAGGTGAACATGGCGGTGGCCGCCTCGCCGATTCCCGTGTCGCGGGCCAGCCGCAGGCTCTCCCGGGCCAGGTCGAGCGCCCGCCCGCAGTGCCCGGAGCGCAGCTCGGTCTCGGCGAGCCCGCGCAGGAAGTGCACCTCGCTCTCGACCATCCCGCGCCGCCGCACCTCGCGCAGCAGGGCGGTGATCGTGGTGCGGGCCTCGCCGAGCTGGTCGCCCATGATCAGCCAGCGGAAGCGGGCGGCGCCGGCGCCGTTGTGGTCGCACGCCACCCGGGGGTCCTGCGGCTCGCGCATCGCCCGCTGGATGGTGGCGGGTGCGCCCGGGTGGCCCATCAGGGTCTCCATCTGGGCCTGGAAGCCGAGCGCGAGGAGTTCGGTGGGCCGGTCCCCGGCGCGGGCGGCGAGCTGGGCGGCGATCGCGGCCTCCTCGCGGCCCTTGGCCATCTCGCCCTCCACCAGCAGGGCCCGCCAGGCGAGTTGGTAGCGCACGAGCGCGAGCAGCCGGGGATCCTCGCCCGCGTCGGCGAGGGCCTGCGGGAAGACCGCGTCGACCTCGGCCATGGCCTGCCCCGCCGCGTCGATGACGACCATCCAGG
>LRTP01000277.1 GCA_001550305.1 Streptomyces diastatochromogenes | reverse complement strand
CAGTCTGTGGAGCTGGTGTAAGACCTCAACGGAGTACTCCGGACGGGCAGTCGGCAACGAAGCAGAAACCCTCACGGCGCGAGCCGTAAGAATTCCCCTCCTTCAGGAAGGGGACAAGTCAATCCCACCGACTCACGACGTCGTGAGACGGATGCTGCGCTTCGTCACGATGCCAGGGTCTCCTCTCGGATCGCGCAGGGCGTTCTTCAGGCCATCGGTGCGGCTTCGGCTCCACTGGTTCGCCTACACCCCCACCAACAGCTCCTGGCTCAACCGCATCGAAGCCCAGTTCACCGCCCTGCGCTACTTCACCCTCGACGGCACCGACTACGCCAGCCACAAGGAACAGGGCAGCATGATCCGCCGCTAAATCATCTGGCGAAACCGCCACGCCGATGACCGGCGCCTACGCGCCCTCGTGGACAGGGCAAACGTTGCCTGATGCGGCACTAGTTCCACGGAGCTGCGTCGGTTGCGCCGGATTCACCGCTGGATGGAGATCATCCTGCCGGGGGTGATCCGGCGCATAATCAACGGTCGTGCGCCGCAGCCCGGTTGGCTGCCTCGCTGCCAGCTGACCGTGGTGTCGGGTGACGTCGACCTCGACGCGGATATCGGCGCAGTCTGGCTGGTGTGGCGGCCCAGGGCTGCGAAAGCCGAGATGCACACCGCGCTCATGGAGCTCTGCGGTGAAAAGTGGCAGTACACGGGCGGTGGCAGCAGTTCAGATGGTGACCTGCCTGCGGGAAGGCCAGCCCGGACAAGTCGGCATGATCGAGCTCGGCGGAGGTGCAGGCGTTCTGAGCCGTGCCTACCGCCTGCGGCATCCGCATCCGCACTCGATCGGGACGGTTCCCTGGATCGGATCCAACGAGCTCCAGATGGCCGCGGAGGCGGACCATCTCCTCCTCGGCGAGCGACGGATTGAGGTGCCCGGGAACAGCAGCCTCATCGTCGTCTGGAAGTCCCCGTCCACAGGCCGCGGGGGGATACGACCGCTCATCGTGGCCGTGGGGCGCGACGGCTCGGAACTCCCCAGGATCGGCCCTCAGGACAGTATGGACAGCTGCACCTGGGCGAAGTTGAGCGGCCAGTAGGAGCCACAAGCTGCGGACTGTCAACACAAGAGCATCCCGTTTGGCCAACGAACCACAGAGACGAGTCCGACTACGCCTCGCTCGGCAGCGGACGGCTCCAAACCGCGTTCGGGCTCGGTTACGAGACGAGGTATCCGAGCCACGGACACAGAGAGGGTCACGCCAGTGGCAGGAAATCACCGTACTCGTGAGCGTGCTCGGCCTGCTGACCAGTGCGGTCGCCACGCTCTGGAAGGTGAGAGTTTCCGACGATCAGCTTCAGTAATCCGAGGAGGCAGCTGAGCAAAAGGTGCGTGCCCAAGCCTCTCGTTTCTTGCGATTGCTTGCCACGCTGCAAGGGCAGACGTTCCGGCGAGCGCGAGCGCCACGGGTCGGCGAGTGTTGGGGAGCATCGCGAAGTCCAGGGAATCTTCAGGAGTGGCGAGATGGTCCGTCATCTGGTCTACGGGGCCGGACGTTGCTGGCCTTCGAGATCTCGGCCGATCGTGCCAGGCGACCGCGGGTCCCTGCAGCTGCTTGGCCGGCTCCTCGGCGAGCGCGTCCAGTTCACTGCGGCGAGCCGTGATCCGCTCCAGCCACGGAGATCAGTGCGGTCTGCATCGACCGGGCCTTCCGCGGGCAGGGCGTGGCCGCCCGACTGGTCCTGGCGGTTGCCCCCGGCGTCCGTGTCCGCGCCGAGAGACCCTTCCTGCACATCTCCGCGCGCACCATCAACGCCATCCGGCTGTACGAGTCGCTGGACTTCCGGCTGCGTCACCGCACGGCATTCCTCGCGGCGCGGGTGCCGGAGACAGTGCGGCAGCAGTAACGCAGATGTGCGAACGAGCGGTGGGCGATCGCCCCCGCGGCTGGACGTACACTCCACACATGGATCGCACGTGCGCAGCGAGGGAGTGCCTGTTCCAGGCCGCTCATGCCCTGTGCCCGTCCACCGCGTGCGCGACGGCCGTCGATCCGGTGAACGCGTCGGCGATCTACTGTCGCGCGTTGCACGGCCACGGCTAGCGATTCAGGGCAACTCTCGGCATTTCCCAGGTCATTCCGCCCCTGCAGGCGGACCATTTTCTGCACGGGCGCCCCTCCCCACCTCTGTAACCGCACGGCAGCGGTCCTCGCCATAATTTCCTGCTTTGTCATCCCTTGGCGCCCTGGCGCCGCCTGCGCGCCGACCGCCGGACGACCGGCAGCCGGTGCATCTTCGAGAGGACCCTTGTGAAGTTGAGCGAGCTGCTCGCCGGGCACGATCATGAAGTCATCGAGGGCGATCCGGAGACGAGGATCACCGGAGGCACCTGCTTCGACGCCCACCGCGCCGCTCCGGGGTCCCTGTTCATCGCGGTACCCGGCCATCGCGAGGGCGGCCCCGAGTCCGTCGGACCGGCTCTCGCACGCGGCGCGGTGGCGATACTCATCGACTCCGCGACGGCGCAACTTCCGGTCGCGACCTGGGCGTCGGCAGCTGGTGTATGCGTCGTAGCCGTAGCGGACACGCGCAAGGCAGCCGCGGTCGTCGCCTCCCGCTACCACGGGGAGCCAGGCCGACAGATGAAGATGGTGGCCGTCACGGGCACCAACGGGAAAACGTCGGTTTCCTCCATGGTGGAGTCAGTGCTGAAGGTCGCCGAGCACGCCAGGGTGGGGGTCATCGGGACGGGCGGCAGCCGGATCGGCGAGGAACTGATCCCGATGCCGATGTCGGCACTGACCACACCGGAGTCGCCGGACTTCCAGTATCTGCTCGGGTGCATGCGCGACCGCGGTGTCGGCACCGTGGCGCTCGAAGCCACGTCGATGGGCCTGCTGACCCACCGCCTCGACCACTCGTTCATCGACGTAGGGGTGTTCACCAACCTGACGCAGGATCACCTGGATGACCACGGCACCATGGAGAACTACCGGGACGCCAAACTGCGTCTGTTCCAGGGGCTGTGCAGGCGTGCGGTGGTCAACGCGGACGACCCGGTCGGAGCCTGCATCGGGGCGATGATGCCCGGCGCGGTCGTCACGTACGGCATCGACACGGAGGCGGACTACCGGGCGACCGACCTCACCATGGACGCCGTCGGCACCCGCTTCACCCTGCACCACGCCGGCCACAAGTATCCGGCGGCGATCCCCGTGCCTGGACGGTTCTCCGTCTCCAATGCGCTGGCCACTGTCGCAGCCTGCCACCTCATCGGGCACAATCTGGCCGGACTGGTCGCCGCACTGGAGCAGATGCCCCCGATCCCGGGGAGGTTCGAACGCTACGAGACCCCGGACGGCACGGCCGTCATCGTGGACTATGCGCACTCCCCGGACTCACTGGAGAAGGTGCTGACCACCATCCGCGACTTCGCCTCTGGCCAGGTCGTCACGGTCTTCGGCTGCGGCGGGGACCGGGACGTCACCAAGCGCGCCCGGATGGGAGAGATCGCCGGCACCTACTCCGATCTGTGCGTTCTCACTTCGGACAATCCCCGGAACGAAGACCCCAAGGCGATCATGGATCAGATTGTCCCGGGCCTGGTCGCGAGCGGCACCGCTTTCGAGCGGTTCACCGACCGCCGCCGCGCCATCTCCTTCGCCCTTTCCGCCGCAGGGCACGGCGACGTCATCCTGATCGCGGGCAAAGGCAGCGAGCCCTACCAGATCGTCAACGAGGAACTGCTGCCGTTCAGCGACATGGCGACGGTACGCGAACTCGCCACGCGGTAGGCGTAACGGCCTTCTTGACTCCCGGCGCTGGTTGCAGTGCCGGGCACGAGGACGTGCAGCTGCTCCAGATGCCGACCTGCCGGCTGATGCGCAATGGCAGGTCCGCGGCCCCGGCCGAAGCGAAGGTGATCGTCCGGCACATCGTCGGCCTCCAGCGCCGTCAGGGACCCGCTGCCCCCTACACACGAGTTCTGTCCCCTCGGCTACCTGGGGGACGTGCGGGCCGCCCGCATTTCCGTCGGCGTGGACGCCTGATGGCGCTGATCGTGGGCGGACTGGGGTCGGCCCGTCCGGCTACTCCATGCCACAGCTCGGTGCGTTCAGCACCTGGCACCAGACCAATCGGCTTCCCGGACGGCGTCAGCGTGGAGACAATCGCCTTCGAGGAGCTCCGCGGTCGCACCCGGGTCACCACCAAATCTCTCATGGACTCCATCGAGGCTCGCGACTCGATGAGTAAGAGGAAGGCTTGAGATCATGACGAGGGCAGCCGATGAGCACCGCACCGTCGCAGGAGTATTCACGGACCGCGTGCGCGGAGTGCGTCCCGGGGCATGGGACAACCCAGCGCCGTGCGAGGGGTGGGGCGCCCGGGATGTGGTGCGCCACCTTGTCGAGTGGTTCCCGGACTTCCTGAAGGCTGGCGCCGGAGTCGAACTGCCGAAAGGGCCGGCGGTGGACGACGACCCGGTGGCAGCCTGGACGGTGCACAGCGACGGGGTGCAGGCCCTCCTCGACGATCCAGCCACGGCGCGCAGGATGCTGTCGAACCAGCACATCGGAGAGGTCCCGCTGGACCAGGCGGTCGACCGGTTCTACACCGCCGACGTTTTCATGCACACCTGGGACCTGGCGCGGGCCACCGGCCAGGAGGAGCGCCTCGACCCTGGCAGGTGCGCCCAGTTGCTCGACGGGATGCTGCCGCTCGACGACGTGCTCCGCAAGAGCGGGCAGTACGGACCACGGGTCGAGGTACCCGAAAGCGCCGACGTGCAGACTCGCTTGCTCGCCTTCATCGGCCGTAGGCCCTGAGCGTGTCTCGTGCTGCCAAAGAGGCGGGTGGTGGAACGGAGTAACTCGTGGACGATACGGGTCAGGCGCAACGTAAGGGACTACGAGCGCAGATCTCCCATGCCGAAGTGCACATCCTGTGGGCGATTATCACGCTCATCTCCCGCCGTCTGGCCGACCACCGGCAGCCCCAGCAGTCGTCGCTTCCCTCGCCGCGTAACGATCGAGGGTCTTCCGCTGCCGTTCGCCGATCCGTCCATCGACGCCACACCGAACGGCAAGTAGGTTGCCCGCCTCGCCTCATGACCCTGTGACCAGGGGAAAGAGGTTCAGGCACAGCTTCTGTTCCGTCTCAGACGACGTTGCTTCCGTCTCATGTGACGTTCTCGGATCTGCGCGCCGGGGGCAATGTCACATGAGACAGCCGGAGTTCTTGTGCGTCCCCTCGGCGATCCAAGCCCCGGTCAGCGCGGATCGCCTCAGCGTTGGTCTGGAGAGTCCGCGGAGACAGCCCAGAAGCGCAGGAACAGCGCGAGTATCCCGGAGGAGGCCAGGATCCATACGTTGAAACCGACGTCCTTGCGGGACTCGGCGTCGTTCATGACGACTGTGATCACGCTGGTCATGAAGCCCAGCGCCGCATAGAAGCCGATCCGAATGGCCTTCGCGGAGCGGCGGTGGAACTGGTAGAACAGCAGCAGTCTGCTGATTGAGACATGCGATTCTTCATCGGTGCAGCCGCGCTGAAAGTCCGACGGGCTGCTGATCAGCGGCAGCGTCATGGTCGACGGCACTGCGCTGGAAGCGCCGCGCAACCTTGTCATCGAGGACGGCCGACACCGTGAGCAACCGCGCCGTTGGGCCGCGGTGACCAAGGCCGGAGGCGGGCGGCAGTTTCCAGGAGTCCGAATGGCGAGGAGTTCTTCGGCGCTGCTGGGTGCACCCGGCCCGAGACCAGGTGATCAGCACGCGCTGGGGGCAGAGGCGAGCCCGCTTCGGTAGCGCTCGAAGGCAACGCGGAATGACGGCTGCGGCCCGCGGACTTCGCCGAGGTCGTGGACGGTTCCGTCCCGTCCGTCATCCGCCTCGGGCGAGGCGGGACTGCGAGGGATGTGCGTGAGCGCGTGGGCGACCGTGCTCCGGGCGGGCTCTGTCCTCAGCCGTAAGAACCCCGGCGGTGGCACCAGGGGTGCCTGCTACGGAAACCAGACCTCGCGGATGCTGCTCTCGCCGCCCTCGCTCCGGTCGACAACGAACGCCGACTCGAAGCGCTCCTCATCCGCGTAGACGGACAGGGCGCCGCCGGTGAGCATGTGGAGGAAGCCGTCGTAGTCGAAGAACCCTTCATCGCTGATGTCGTATCCCTCACCCAACGGGTCGAGGTCGATCCCCGCGGCGGCCAGCGTGGCACGCGGGTCGCCGGTGATCTCCAGCTCGTCGAAGCCCTCGACCATCAGATCCGGGGTACCGGGCACAGCAACGAGGATTTTCGTGTACGAGGCGCCGAAGTCGCGTTCGCAGACAGCGACGATCCGGGCGTCCGGATGCTTCTTCCTCTGCGCCTGGAACTCGTCCTCCAAAGCAGTGGCCATGACCCCGTCTTCGACAAGCGCCGGGTCACTGATCTTCACCGTGGAGCCCCACGCGGCCGCGCGTACGCCGTCCAGCTCTTCCCGGTTGGCAGGGCTTCCCGGATGCCCCAGCCGGGACGGAGCGTACTCATGGTGGATAGCCGAGACGGTCGACAGGGACAGCACCGCAGCCCTGGCCGCCCCCGGGTCGTGGGCAGTGGCAGACGGCCGTTCGTTGGGCCGGAGCGGGGCCGCGAAGGGGGGATGGACGATGACCAGATGCGCGTGCCCGCTGTGACGGGGATTCACCTGCGTTCCGGGGGATACGGGACTCATGTCGCCGAGCGTATGCCGCAGCCCGCGATCCGGATGTAACGGTCTTGTGGAGAAGGGGAGTTGACCCGGTTGTCGAACCGTGTATCGGCTACGGCCGGTACGCACCTGTGTCTAGCGTGAGCTCCGTTCGTCGGCGCCACATCGACCACGGGGGCCCCTGGCGCCACGAACACCCCATGCCCTACTGGGCCCCCACGGGGACATCACGTGCCAAAACCCATACGCAACCGGCGGTTGCGTGCGCTGCGCCGGTCGGCCGTCGCACTCGCGTGCGCTTCGGTCATGGCCCTCACCGGGCTTCCCGGAATCACCTTAGCGACCGCCGCACCGAAGCCGCTGGACCCGGGCAAGCGCTGTGACGAGTTGTACGGCCTGCCCAGCAGCACCAGCCCGACCGTTGATCTGCCGGAGTTCGACGCCTCCCGCGCGAAGTCCCAGTGGGACGAATACGAGTACGTCAACCCTGCGAAGGAGTGGGACGGCCTCGGGCCGCCGTCCGCCGCCAAGGAAGCTGCACTGTCCCAGCTGACCAAGGCCCCGGCGACACAGCCTGACCGGGTCTGGTGGAGGTGGCTCCAACAGAAGGACAAATACCCCAAGTTCGAGGACTACCGGGACGCGAAGTTCATCACGAACTCCGGGAACGACCCCCGCGGCAAGGCCTTCGAACGGAAGGTGATCAAGGATCACGGGCTGGTCGGACCGGACTGGATCTGCCAGAAGGAGGTCGAGTTCAAGGACCCCGACACCGGCAAGACCTACCGGCGCAAGCTCGACGCCTTCAACACGCGCACCAAGCAGATCCTGGAGATCAAGTCCAACGGCAGCCCGGACCGTAGAGAAATCCCCAAGGACCTGGCATGGGCCAAGGACCCCAACTGGAAGAACAGTCGCGCCAAGTTCGTCTTCGCCGAGCCCCAGAAGGCCGACGCGAAGAAGTTCCTGGGAGACATGCGCCAGATCGCCGGGGACCGGGTCACCGAGTACAACTACCGCTCCGACCGCGTGGAGCTCGCCCCCAAGGGCGGACAGCGCGCCACGAGTGGTCTGCTGGAGCCCCCGGGCCAGTCCGGCACCACCCGCGGCGGCGCCACCGACCTGATCCGCGAGTCGCGGCCCACCCCGAAGGACATGGCGGAATACCTGAACCGCAGGAACGTCGCCAACCCGGGTGGTCTGCCCCGTGGCCCCGGCGGCGTCGACTTCTCCACCCTGGACCTGAAGTACATCGGCAAGCCGGTCAAGGGCAAGGGCGTCGACTTCGCGTTCGACGCGAACGAAGACCCCACCGAGAAGTCCGGATGGGGAGGCAAGGCCAAGGCCCAGCTCATCTCGGACGCGTTCTTCACCTGGCTCGCCCTGAGTCCCGACAAGTTCTGGGTCAACCTCAACCCGGATGAGCCGGACCGCATCATGGACGCCAAGTTCGGCAAGACCGACGCCGGCCGCGTGCTCCTGGAAGCCGACCTCCAGATGAAGCACGACTTCTACAAGGCCATGGACCCCGATACCGACCTCGGCAAACGCTATTGGGCGGCCCTGCCCAAGCAGAACGGCTACCCGTGCATGCCCGGCCTGCGCAACTGGATCGAGCCGAAGACCGCGCAGGTCCGCGAGCAGGACGGCGGCGTCTACATCCTTGACACCCCGCTGCGTCTGAAGTCGACCGCGCAGACCACGATCACTCCCGGCCCCGGCACGCCGATCTGCACTCCGAACGAGGCCGAAACCAAGGCGGCACAGCGCGTCATCGACCAGATGATCGTCCCCGCGGTGGAGAAGACCATCAACACCGCACCCCAGTACGCCGACCTGCGGCGCGTCTACACCGCCCGCGTCGCGGCCGAGTACATTCGCCAGCAGGACGCCAAGGCGCCCACCGACTACCACAAGATCATCAACAGTGGTGATGTCTCCCGCTGGCCGCTGCGCGCGCCCAACCAGAACTGGACCCGCGAGGCCCTGTTCAACAAGTACCGGTACATCTACACCCACGGCGAGTTCGAGTACAAGATTCCTGCGAACGGCACCGTCCAGGTCTACCTCGTGGGCGGCGTCGACATGTCCAAGCAGCCCAAGCACAACGTCAGCAAGGCACGCTTCACCGCCCAGCACCGCTACCTGCCCCGACAGGCGCAGACCAGCGTGAAGACCCTCACCGACAACACCGACACGACGGGACGGGTCCTCCTCGGCGCGAACACGGCCGCCGACGACACCGGCACCTCCACACCTACACCCACGCCGACCCCGACACCGAGGCACACGGGTAAGCCGACCCCCACCCCGACCCACAGCGGTGGAGGCGGCGGAAGCACGCACACCCCGCCACCCGCCACGCCCGCACCCAGCGAGCCCGGCGGTGACCTCGCGCACACCGGCAACGACTCCCCGATCGGCCTGATCTCGGGTATCGCCGCCGCCCTCGCCGTGGCCGGCGGGGCGCTCGTGTGGTGGATGCGCCGCCGCAAGACCGCCCAGGAGTAGCCTCGCGGCGGATGAACACACATGAGGGGCCGGTACGCGCAACCCGCGTACCGGCCCCTCATCTTCAGCAGCCTCGGGGCTGCCGGGAACCGGCGAGTCGTTGCCGCCGCCACCGAATTCGATCAGTCCGGCCTCACGCCGCCGGTGGTGCTGCCGCGGTGTGGCATGTCGGATGCGTGTGGGACTTCGGGCGGGAGGAAGGCCGCCGTGTCGCGCAGCTCGCGGACGATGTCGACGAGCGCGGTGACGGCGGGGTTGGTGTTGTCGCGGCGCCAGACGATGCGGTGGTCGGCGTAGGGGCTCGGGTCGGTGAAGGGGCGGTATACGATTCCCGCGAAGGGCCTTGCCGCGGCTGCGCTGGTGATGGTGAGTCCGATGGCCGAGCCGGTGAGCACCAAGGGGAGGAGCCGGTCGAGGCTGGAGATCTCGCGGTGGACGGTCACCGTGGCGCCGCGGGACTCGAGCTGGCTGACGAAGTGATCGTGCAGCCAGGGGTTGACCTCGCGCTCGACGATGACAAGGGGCTGGTGGGACAGCTGGACGGGGTCGATCGTGTCCGAGGCCGCGAGGGGATGACCGGCGGCGAGTGCGACCACGAGCGGTTCGCGGGCCACCAGCAGTGAGGCCAGCTCGGGAGGGTGCTGGGCGGTCCAGCAGAAGCCGAGGTCGAGGCTGCGGTCGCTGAGCTCGGACAACTGGGCGGTAGTGGTCATCGGTCGCGGGGTCAGCCGGATGGCGGGAAAGCGGGCGTGGAGCGCGGGCACCGCGAGTTGGAACAGGCGCGGCCCAAGATCCTCTGCGTACCCCAGACGGATTTCGTCGACCGTGCCGGTGGCGGCGCGGCGGCCGACGTCGAGAGCATGACGGACGGCGGCGATGGCGCTGCGTGCCTCGGGCAGGAACGCCTCGCCCACCTCGGTCAGGGTCACGCGGCGGCTGGTGCGGGTGAACAGAGGGGCGCCGAGTTCGCGTTCCAGACGGCGGATCTGCTCGCTGACCGATTGCTGAGTGACATGCATCCGGGCCGCGGCCCGGCCGAAGTGCAGTTCCTCGGCGACGGCAACGGCGTACTCCAGCTGGCGTAGCTCCATGCCACCATATTGACAGGTTCTGCCTGTTGAACATGCGAGCGTTCGTCGTTGATCGTGCCGCGGCGCAGCGCTTTAGTGAAGGTCAGGAACCAACCGCCCGACCCGAGGAGTACCCACATGAGGACCTGGTTCATCACCGGAACCTCCAGTGGCTTCGGCCGCCAGATGACCGAGCTGCTGCTGGAGCGCGGCGACCGCGTCGCCGCCACCTTGCGCAATCCCGTGCGCCTCGACGACCTGGCCGCGCGCCACGGCGACCGGCTGTGGCGCGCGGAGCTGGACGTGACCGACACCGCGCACATGAGGAAGGTCGTGGACAGCACGTTCGCCGAGCTCGGACGCATCGACGTGGTGGTGTCCAACGCCGGCTACGGTCTCATCGGCCTGGCCGAGGAGCTGACCGACGAGCAGATCCAGCGCCAGATCGACACCAACGTGATCGCACCCATCCAGCTCGCCCGCGCGGTGACGCCACACCTGCGCGCCCAGGGCGGTGGCAATCTCCTGCAGACCTCCAGCATGGGCGGCCTCATCGCCTTCCCCGCCATGTCGCTCTATCACACGAGCAAGTGGGGCATCGAGGGCTTCTTCGAGGCGTACGCCCTGGAGACCGAGCCGTTCGGCATCCACACCACGTTGATCGAACCGGGCATGGTCGCCACCGACTTCTACGGCGCGGCGGACATCACCCCTTCAGCGCTGCCCGCCTACGCCGGCACGCAGGCCGCGGACTTCACCCACGGCAAGAACAGCGTCCCCCTGGAGGCCATGCCCGGTGACCCGCGAAAAGTCGCCGAAGCCATGATCCGCATCGGCGACCTCAAGGAGCCGCCGCGGCGTCAGCTCCTCGGTTCCGACGCCTACAGCCTGGTCCGCGACGCCCTCACCGCTCGGCTGGAAAGCGCTGAGGCCCAGCGCGAGATCGCCTTCTCCACCGACCGGAACGACTTCACCCCACCCTCGGAGTGACGCCCTGGTGCCGACCCACCGGAAAGGACATCCGCGCATGCCCCGCTTCACCGACAGGACCGTCATCATCACCGGCGCCGCCGGTGCCTTGGGCGTCGGCATGGTCCGCCGCTTCGCCGCCGAGGACGCCCGCGTGGTCATCGGGGCCCGCCAACGGGAGCAGGTCGCCGACCTGCCCAGCTCGACGTCACGAGTGAACAGGACTGGACCGCTGCCGTGCCACCGGCGAGCTCATCGTCGGCATCGACGACCAGTCGATTCCGCGCCTGGCCGACGTCGACGAGATCAGCAGCCTTGTGCTGTTCGTCGCGTCGGACGACGTGGGCTACTCGACCGGCGCGGAGTTCGTCGCCGACGGCGGCTACCTACTAGGGCCCGGCCCCGCCGCGAAGTCGTGACTCTCCGCGCTTTGGAGCGGTGCGGCCGGGTCTCGTAGTCGCGAGCGAGATGACGGTGTGCATGAGTCGGCCCCAGGTCCGCTCGACGACCCGGCGTCGCGGGATCACCTGGCACGCGAGATGTCTCCAGCCTCGGTCCATGAAGGCCCTGCTGCTCGCACCGCGGAGGGCACATTATTCTCCGCCTGGGCTGGGCGCCTCGGGCAGGCGCAGCAGAAAACATGCGCCGGGTGTCCGGCCCGTGAGGGTGAGCGTGCCGTGGTGACAGCGGGCGAGGTCGCGGGCGATGGCGAGCCCCAGGCCGGTGCCGCCGGAATCGCGCGAGCGGGCGTCGTCGAGCCGGGTGAAGCGTTTGAAGATTCGCTCAGCGTCCCCGGCGGGCACGCCCGGTCCGTCGTTGTGCACCGTGGTGACGACCCAGCCGCCCTGATTCCGGACGGTGATCAGGATGTGCTCCGCGGCATGGCGGACGGCGTTGTCGACGAGGTTGCGCAGCAGCCGCTCGAGTTCGTTCCGGTTGCCGTGAACGAGTGCGGGACCAGTGGTGTCACATGTGAGGGACAACGGACGGTCGGCCAGCGGGTATTGCTCGGTCAGTCGGGAGGCGAGAGCTGCCAGGTCGACCGTGGCGGGCCTGGGCACCGGGACGCGGGCATCGAGGCGGGCAAGGAGCAGGAGATCCTCGGCAAGAGCCTGGAGTCGGCGGGTCTGCCGTGCGGCGGTGGTGGTCGCGGCAGGCCAGTCGGTGCGCTCGGGATAGGCGAGCGCGACTTCCAGGCTCGCCAGCAGCGTGGTGAGGGGACTGCGCAGTTCGTGGGCAGCGTCCGCGACGAAGCGCCGCTGCTGGGTGGCGGCGTCGTCGAGGCGCTGAAGGGTGACGTTGATGGTGGTGGCCAGGGCGGCGATCTCGTCACCCGTGTCGGGGACGTCGACGCGTTCGCGGGGGTCGGTCGCGGTGACCGACGCGGTGCGGGCGCGGATGGCCTCGACCGGCCGCAGGGCGAGCCGAGTTGCGGTGTAGGCAACAGCGGCGATCAAGACGAGACCGGCGATCCCGGCGCGCAGCAGCAGGCCGTCGGCGGTCGTGACGACCGCCTCGGCGGCCTGCGGGACCAGGACGACGTAGACCCGTAGCCTGGCGTCGTCGGTGACGCCCAGGGCGGTGGCCTTGGCGTGGCCGAGTGCGCGGGCCTCGACGTCGGCGGTCATGGCCCGGAAGGTCCGGTCGGACAGGTCGGCACTCCCGTACACGTCGTCGTGCCGCGCGGGCATGCGGACGGTACGGATGTTCCACTCGGGCTTCCCGGCCGCAGGCGGGGCGGGCAGCACGTGCCGGGTTCCGGAGTCGAAGCCGTCCATGACGAAGCTGTGGGCGACTGACGAGCGGCGGCCGGTGGCGACGATCTCGTAGGGCAGGGCACTTCTGTCGTCAGGAGCGACCCCCTGCTCCAACTGCCCGACGAGTCCCCAGAGTTGTTCCTGGGCCTGCGCCGTGGTGGTGTCCATGCTCTGGTGGTACACGTCACGGTGGACCCACCAGCCGATGCCGACCAGGACGACGGCGGCGGCCGAGGCGGCGGCGAGGGCGGCGCGGGCCCGTACCGAACGCGGCCACCAACGGCGCCGCGGCTCAAGCGCGTTCACGGTCGTCCACCAGCCGGTAGCCGATACCCCGGACGGTCTGCAGGGACCGCCGGCCGAACGCGGCGTCCACCTTCTTGCGGAGCGCGCTGACGCGTGCCTCCACCAGATTGGGGTCCCACGCCTCGTCGGGCCACGCATGATGCAGCAGGTCATCCTTCGAGACCGCCTGTCCCGCCCGGCGGGTCAGCAGCTCCAGCACCGCGAACTCGCGAGGCGTGAGGTCCACCCGGGTGCCGGCCCGGCGGCAGACGCGGGTGGCGACATCCACCGAGAGGTCGCCCACGGCAAGGACCGGCGGTGCGGTCGTGGGAGCCCGCCGCACCAGGGCGCGCAGCCGCGCGACGAGCACCACGTAGGAAAACGGCTTGGCCAAGTAGTCGTCGGCCCCGGTGTCCAGGGCCTCGGCCTGATCCCACTCGCCGTCCTTCGCGGTGAGCACCAGGATGGGAGTCGTGTTGCCCTCGCGGCGCAGCTGGGCGCACACCTTGTAACCGTTGAGTCCGGGCAGCATCAGGTCCAGGACGACGAGAGCGTATTCGCCGGTGCGGGCCATCCACAGTCCCTGTCGGCCGTCGTGGGCGAGATCGACGGTGTAGCCCTCGGCGGTCAGACCGGTGTGCAGGGTCCGAGCGAGATCTATCTCGTCTTCGATCACCAGGATGCGCATGTTGTGCAGCGTCGCACAGTCCCCGCACGGCTTCCTGATGCCGTGATCAGGTTGGGTCAGCATCGCGTCAGCAGAGGCCGGGCACGCTGACGGCGCCCTTGTTGCCTCTGAAAGACCCTGCTGCCGAAGCCTAGTGACGACCGTGGTCCCGCCGTACCCGGGACAGTCGCCCCTCCCGGACCCACAGCCCTGCTCGGTGAGCTGAGGCTGTGAGCTTTTTCTTCGCTTTCACCGCTCCGCCTGCTCACTTCCCGCGTCCCCGTCCATGCGGTCCAAGCCTTGGAGTTCGAGATCAGTAGCATCCGTGAGCAAGCACCGCAGCCGGCAAAGGCTGCCCTGTTCTCCAGCGGCCTCACCCGATTCCGTAGCAAGGCCTTTGTCGCGATCGTGCCCATGACCGTGACGTTCACGCTTGGACTGTGGGGCATCCGCAGGCAGAACAGTATGTGGGGCGACGAGTCCGTCACCTATCAGCTCGCGCACCGCGATCTGACCCAAATATGGCGCACCGCCCAGCACGTTGATCTGGTCCACGCCTTTTACTACGCCATCATGCACGAAATCTATGGCCTCGTCGGTGGCGGTTTGCTGACATTGCGGCTGCCGTCGGTGCTGGCGATGTCCGCGGCAGCGGCCGGAGTCGGACTTCTGGGGCTACGCCTGGCGGGAATTCGCGCCGGGCTGCTGGCCGGACTGGTGTTTCCCCTTGTCCCGCAGATCCAGCAGTACACACAAGAAGGCCGTTCCTACGCCATGGTGTGCGCCCTCGTCACCTGGGCGACCTATGCGCTGGTCGCCTGCGTCGTACGCCACACACGGTGGCGGTGGACGGCCTACGGCTCCACCATGCTGCTTGCCTGCCTGCTCCATGAGTTCGCTGTATTCGCCCTGGCCGCACACGGCATCACGTTGCTAGTATCCGGCGTTCCACGTCCAGCGTTGAGGGCGTGGAGCGTGACTGTCGCGTGCATCGTGGTCGGGCTGCTGCCGCTGGCCATCCGCAGTTCGGGGGAGTCGGGACAGGTTTCCTGGATCGCCTGGCCCGATCCGGTGCAGTTTCTGGGGTTCTTGGCCATGGTGACCGTGGGCATGAGATGTGCCCGGCGTCCGATGAATGTCAGGGGGTCGATACAACTGCCGGCCCTGGCCCTGCCGATCCTCGTACTCCCCGGCCTCCTGCTGCTCCTTCTCTCACCGGTCAAGCCTCTTTTTGTCGACCGATACGTTCTCTACAGCAGTATCGGATTCGCGTTGCTGCTGGGTGCAGGGATCGATCGTTTCCACAGACGGCAGCTGTCTTCTCGGACTTCGTGGGTCGCAGCCGTTGCGGTGCTGGCCGCGCTCCTCCCGCCGAGCCTTTACCTGCGGATGCCCCAAAGTCGACACGATGACGTGATCGCCACCGGCAACGCCGTACGGCATGCAGCTCGTCCCGGCGACGGACTGCTCTATCTGCCGGGCCGACACCGAGTCTGGACCGGAGCCAACCGTGAAGACACGCGGTTCCTGACGGATCTGGCCCTGGTACAGGACCCCTCTTTTTCTAACACGCTCGCCGGAATCGAGCTTCCCGCCCAAGACATACCGGCACGCATTCTGAAATTCAGCCGGATCGTCGCGGTCCGCGATCCAGAGGGTGCACACTCGGACACAAACTCCCAGGAGGAAGCAAAAACAAGGACCTTGAAGCGCTATTATCGTGAGTTTGGAACAACTCGTGTCACAGGGGCGCGCATTACGGTCTACGTCCGCAAGGTGGCGCTGTGTCAAGAAGACGATCAACGCCTTGCAGCGGTTGAAAGGTCAAAGAAAGAACTCAGAGCTGGGGCATCGAGTCCACCCATTTGGCACGCCAGGCGGGCGGAGTGAACGGCTCCGCGAAGTACTGGGTCTCGTGGGCGACCTTGCCGTCGTGGAATTCCATAATGCTGATAGTGGATGCCGGTTTCCCGTCGTAGTCGATCACATATTCGGTGATCCACAGATCCCCACTACCGAGAATCCGGCGGACGGTGAAGCTGAGCTTGGCCGGGTGGTGTGAGCGCAGCGCCTGTAGATTGCGGCGACCGTGGATGCGCTCACCCGACTGGGGATAGTCAGTGATGACGTCGTCGTGATAGATCGCGTGCTCGGCGTCCTGGTCCCCGGCAGCAGACGCTGCCCAGTGTCGGTCCAGCGCCGCTCGAGTCTCCTGGTCTCCCACCGCGTTCCCTCCGATCGCAGAAGTATCGGACGAGATCCATCCAGGCCGTGTCCTCATTGTCCTCCCGGACTACGTCCCGGGCCAGCCGCAGTGGGCACTGCGCCAGGGCGATCGGTGAAAGCATCACATTGAGATAGCTTCATTGAGCCGGGAATCCCAATCCGAGGTGCCGGCCGCCATGCCTGATCCCCGCCGTGTGCGCGGGCGCCGCTACCACCTCGGCGTGCTGCCGGCCCTGTGCCTGACGAGGGTGCTCGGCGAAGCCCGCTTCCTCGCGCAGACCGCTGGGTACGCAGCGGACACCCATCCGGAGGTCCGCGCCGGACTCGACCCGGACAGCCTGCGCGGCTCGCGCACCGGCAGCAAAACGGCGGTCCCCCCGCCGGCTGCCGCCCTGCACGGCAGCCAGACCGTCATCGCCCAGTGCCAGGTAGCGGCCAAAAGCAACGAGATCCCGGCGTTCACCGCGCTGTTGGCCCGCTTCGACCTGCGCGACGTGGTCGTCACCGCCGACGCGAGGCGCTACGGCTGAAGGTGTGCACCGTCCAAGCCGGACCACTCTTCCCCACGCCCCCCAAGCCTCTTCCCCACGCCCTCCAAGCCGTCGAGATCAAGCGACGCCGCGTCTACACCAAGACGGGCGACGTCCAGACGAAGGCGGTCTACGCCGTCACGCCGGCTGGACCAACATCACCCCCGCGGCCGACCACTACCGGTCGACGGCGTCTGCCCGGATGCCGTGGTACCCGTAGTGAGTGCGTGACGGCTGGACCAGGTCAGGGCCGCGGTTGCGGTCAGGGCGAGGAAGGGGACGATGAAGCCGGCTCGTGGGCCGCCTGGACCGTCGACGAGTCGGCCGACCGCGGCGGCAGAGACGGCGATGCCCGCCGCGCTCGCGGAGTTCGTCCAGGTGAAGGCCTGGGTCAGGACCGACCGGTCCATGACCGACTCGATAAGCGTCGAGGAGACGATGATGCACGGAGCGATGCCCGCACCGGGGAGCAGGAGGGCAAGGCCGAGCTGCCAGGGGGAGTTGGCCAGGAGCGGCAGCAGCGACGCGCAGGCGAGCAAGGTCAGGATCAGGGGCAGCTGGGCCGTGGGCGGGGTGTGCCGGCGGTGTCGCCCGTAGGCCAGACCCGCCAGCAGGCTTGCCGCGCTCATCAGTCCGTACAGGAGCCCGGCTGCCGCGGCGGCGTGGTGAACGTCGGCGAAGGCGCTCACCGAGACCTGCATCGAGCCGAAGAAGACACCCAGGGCCAGGTTGACCGCCAGCAGGGTGGCGAAGTTCCGGGTCAACAGAGGCCCTGGGCCCCGGGCGGCCGTACGATCCGGGGCGGGCGCAGGGGCCGTACGACGCAGCGCCGCGAAGGCCAGTCCTGCGCCGACCACGAGCGCCCCCGCCAGCACCGTACCCGCGGCCGGGTGCACCTGGGTCGCCGTCAGCACCGCGAGCGTGGGACCCAGGAGGAAGGCGGCTTCGTTGCTGATCGTTTCGAGTGCGAAGGCCGGGGTGAGTTCGGCCCTGCCGTGCAGCAAGGCCGACCAGCGGGCCGCGGAGAGCGCACCGAACTGTGGGATGGTCGCCCCGGCGGCGAGGCCGGCCGCCATCAGCGGGACCGCGGGCGCCCCCGTCAGGGTCAGCGCGACCAGGGCGGCGATCGCACCGGCGTGAGCGCACAGGAGGGGGACGAGGACGCGCGGCTGTCCGAAACGGTCCATGAGACGGGCCGTCTGCGGGCCCACCAGGGTCTCCGCCACGGCGAACGAGCCAGTGACCAGGCCGGCCACCCCGAACGACCCGGTCTCGGCATGGACCAGCCAGACGATGCCGAGGCCGGCCATGGCCACCCCGACCCGGGCAGGAGCCGAGGCCAGGAAGAAGGCCGTCGCACCGGGGGTCTGCAGGGCTGAACGGTAGGAGACGGTTTCCGTCCGAACCAATACGGCATGGCGAAATCCCCGTACGCTACGGCGGAAATCCGGTGCGGTACGACGAAACCAGTGCCGCGGAGCCACGGTGAACCTTCCGCTGCGCGGTGGGACGGTCCGGGCGGACGGCGCCCGTCGTGGGCACCGCCTCCCGCCGCCAGGAGTCGTCCATGATGACGTCGACGGGGCGGAATCGAAGTCCGCGTCGGCGTCGGCTCCAGCGCCGGCAGAAACGTTGAGTGCTGAGATCGAGGAATCGAGATCGAAGAGGGGGTCGGGCAGAAGAAGACACTAGTGGCGACTGCACGTCACGGGAACCGCACCTGCGTGAAATGGCGTGACAACTCCATGGCTTCGGCGCCGGCGCGGCCGGCCGGGAGAGCAGGGCCCGCGATGCCGGGTCGCCAACGACTGAGGCGTGCGTGGCGCGGAGGGCGAACGACGCGGCGCCCGGAGATCGAGGCGATGTTCAGGAGGTCAGCCTGGCGGATCTGCCTGCGGCCCTTCGTGCTGAGAACGGCGGCCTCCCCGCCTCCCTCTGCCGATCTCGTTCAGGAGGATCGCCACAGCGACACCGGCGGCCACACCGATCAGGGTGTCGGCCAATCGCAGGATCGGCTCCTTCCATGCCTCCTGCGGGCTGAGACTTGCGACGACCATGATGACCGTGGTGCTGATGGCCGCGGTCACCTCGGCGTCGGGCTGGCCGATCAGTCCGGGGATCAGCACGCTGATCGCCACGAGCAGAGCGAGGCCCCAGGGGTGGAAGGGCCAGATCGCCAGGTAGGCCAGACACAGCGCGAAGCTCACGAGCGTCGCCGACATGCGGGCGAACGCCGCGTGGAGGCTCTTCTGCCGGCTCGCCCGCAGCACAAAAATCGTGGCGATCACGGCACACATACCGCCGAGTCGACCGTCTTCGTGTGACAGGTGGACGTCCGACATGATGGTGACGGTCAGCCAATAGCTGAGCAGGCTGGCCAAGCCGACCGTCACGGCATAGCTCAGCGTCTTCACAGGCGTCGCCCTCAGGAGGTCTGCCTTCACCGGCTCCCTCCGACCACGGTTGCTGGATTGACGATGTGATCGAAGGGGGTCATCGTTTCTCCGATTGATCAGCCTGGAGCGTGTTCTGCATCGCAGATATCTCTGAGGATCAAAATGCGTTCGGAGGATATCCGGTTCTCAATGAACACAGCGATGCGTCGGGGCACACCAGGCGTGCCGCGACGCATCGCGTGATGGCCTCTACGGGTAGATCTCAGCGGCGCTCCGGAGGGCGCGGACGCGGACGAGGCGGAGCGCCATGCCAGGCAGAGCACATGCTTCCACTTCGAGGCCGATACGGACTGGTTCCACAACGACATCGGCTCCGACTACGGCTTAGACGCACTCTCCCCTGACTGCCGCCGGGGCTACTTAAATCTGGTTCCGGCAGCATTTTCCTGAAGGGCACTGCCGGGGCGAGACCTTGGGCCGCCAAAGTGAAGTGCGATGCGGGCTCGGCAGGCCGTAGCGTCCTGGGATGAGCAGCTTCAACACGCACCAGAGACGGGTCTACGACGAGGGCCGGCCCCCGCGTGTCCGGCATACAAATCTGCGGTCTTGCCTCGTCCACTTCGCGCCCTATGGCTTCCGAGCCACCTATCACCACCTCTGCGTCAGTGCGGGGATTCCCAAGAATCTGGAGAAGGATCCGAGCTCCCTGATACGCGCCGTCGAGGAGCTGCACCACGCCCGACAGCTCTGGCTCGCTGACGAACGTGGCTATGCCAACAGTCGTCGAGCGGACAAAGCACGTGGCTTTCGGCAGGTGAAGGCAGACGAGTCCTGGCGGGGCCGGCAGCGTGGGTGGGGGAACATCGCGTACTGTCCCGAGCCGACGATCCATCCCGACGAGCCGCTGCCAGGGGTTGTCGAGCGGGTGCTCCGTTCGTCGGTCCCGCCCCGTGAAGCTCCTGCGCTGACGTGCCGTGTGTGCGGAAGCCGGGACAACACCAGCGCCTGGCACGACGGCGTCTACCGGATCCATCAGCTGTGCAGGGAATGCGGGGTCAGCCTCGCGGTGCGGCGGGCCGAAACGCCCGACCCGCTGTTGGCGGCCGATCACGCCCGGCAGTGGAAGGAAATCTGGAGGCTGCGCAACGAATCTCCGCGCAACTCGTTCTGATTTTCGGCACGGGGGTCGGCACCACGGTGGGGTGAGAATCCGCGTTCGGGGGCGCGCGTTTCTCGCGGTGGGAGGTTCTCACGTGGTCGCATGATCCACTCGGTGATCTTGCGGGGCGCAGGGATGGAACAACGGTGTTGCGTGCGGCGAACTCGGCCTGCGGATACGGCTTGAACCGGTCGAAGGGTACGTTCCTGTGGTCGCGGGCGGATGCGAGCAGGACGTCGAAGCTGGTGTCTCGGTAGCGGCGCATGACCCTGCGGTCCAGCCCGAAGCAGCGGGCGATCTCGCTCAGCGGGTAGCCGACGTCGACCATCCGGTTGATCTCCTCGTGGTGCCGTACGACCCGGTCCACGATCAAGGTCGGCGGCTGGGCCTCCTGTGCTGGCATCCTCGGCCCGGCCCGCTGGGTGCGTTCGGCATACTTCCGCAGGCAGGGGCGATGCTCATGGCAGGTCCTCTCCACTGCGAGCGAGGGGTTGCGCATCAGGTGCCAGCAATCTGCCACTTCGATTGCCTGCGAGGCGGCTTCTTTGACGGGCCGGGCATGGGCACTTGCCCGGTCACGGCACATCACCTCGACCCCAGGGTGATCGTGCAACCAAGCGACCGGCGTCTCGGATGTCCGGTCCGGAAGGACGTCGACCGGATGTCGGCTCTCGATATCGACAACGATGGTTCCGTCACAGCCGTGCGCCGACCGACCCGGCCACCCAACTCTGCCGCGACATACCGCACCACAGTTCGGGCACGGTCTCGAAGGGTGGGTACTCAACGCATCCACGGAGATTCCACTGTGTCGGCACCGCCGTGTCGCATGGCCGTTGTGCCCACATGACCTTCGCCAAGCGCCAGGCAGGCCGGCGGGCCCGGCGGAAACCCAGGTGGCCTCAGAGCACCATCTGGGTAGAGTCGAGCCATGCCCGAGCTGCAGCGACTTCAGACCGACCATGCGTCGGCGGTCCTGGCCTTCGAGCTGGCGAACCGCACCTACTTCGCTGCCGCGGTCTCCGACCGCGGCGACGACTACTTCGACCAGTTCGCCGACCGGCACAACGCCTTGCTGGCTGAGCAGGAGACCGACACCTGCGCCTTCTATGTGCTCGTCGCCGAAGACGGCTCGGTGCTCGGCCGGTTCAACCTGGTCAACATCGAGGATCACACCGCGGAACTCGGCTACCGGGTCGCGCAACACGTTGCCGGTCGCGGCGTGGCGACCGCGACTGTCCGGAACCTGTGCCAGCTGGCGGCGACGCGGCACGGGCTGCGCACACTCAGGGCGGCTACTGCCCGAGAGAATGCCGCGTCACAGAAGGTGCTGACCAGAGCCGGGTTCGTCCCGGTCGGCCCTGCCGACCCGGCCGATGTCGGCGGCAAGCCAGGCACCTGGTATCAGCGCGACCTCTAGCCTCGTCCCGCCAACCGCCCCTGGAGCTCCACCCGTTGGGACCGACCGCGGCCCGGCACTGGCCGTACTGCCGGCAATCCGTCACCATCGCGCTTCTCGCGCCGCCGGGAGGCCGCGTGTTCCTCCGTTCCCGCAGCCGTCCCCGACGTCATTCCGCCGCGAAGGACTCCGTGACCGATAGCCGACCGCTGCTGATCACCGGGTCCGCCGACCGGACGGTCGGCGGACCCACGCACGCTCCTCGCCCGCCACTCTCGCCGTCAGCCGCGGGATGACGCAGTCCCGGAGCTTGTCAGGGCCGGGAGCGCCTCAGGCGGCGGCCCAGGAGGATGGCTCCGGTGCCGGCGATCAACGTGCCGCCGGCGATGCCGGCGAGTGCGGTCTCGGCCCGGGCGTCATGGGTGGTTCCGGTGGCGGCCAGCGTAGGCCGGGCGGGATCGGCCGCCGTGGCGGCTTGGAGGAGGAGGGCGGTGACCGCGTCGGGGTGGGAGACCATGGCCACGTGGGAGGAGTTGATCTCCACGGTGTGTGAACCCGCGCGTTTCGCCTCGAAGCGTTCCTGATCGGGATTGATGGTCTTGTCCTGCTTCGCGACGAGGAACCACGACGGGATGTGCTTCCAGGCGGCCACCTTGGCCGTCTCCGAGAACGCGGTGGTTGCCGCAGGTCGCTGGGTGACCGCCATGACCCTCGCGGTGTTGACCGGCAGGTCCGCGGCGAAGACCGCATGGATCCTGTCGGGCTTGAGATACAGGTCTGTTCCGTTGACGCCACCGGCTCGGTAGGGAACGGACTTCGTGGCGGTGCCGAGTTCGCTGGGGTACTTGGCCCCCAGGGACATTCCGCTCTCGCCCACATCGGGCATCAGCGCCGAGACGTACACCAGGGACTTCACCCGGGGGTTGGCCGCGGCGGCCGTGCTGATCACGGCGCCGCCGTATGAGTGACCCGCCAGCACGATCGGGCCCTTGATGCTGTCCAGTACGGAGGCGATGTAGGTGGAGTCGGTGTACAGCCCGCGCAGCGGGTTGGCGGGAGCGATGACCGTGTAGCCGCGGCGTTCGAGCCGTTCGACTACCCCATTCCAACTGGAGGCGTCCGCGAACGCCCCGTGCACCAGCACGATCGTGGGTTTGGTCGTGGCCGTGGTTGTGGTCTTGCCGGCGTCCGCGGCGACAGGGGCCGCCAGGACCGTGGACAAGGCCACGGCGCACCCGGCCGCCATGACATGTGCGCGATGTATTCGGCTCCGTGAACCCGGGACCGGAAATGCTGGCATGCCGTTCTCGCTTTCCGTGAGACCTCTGACACGGATTGTTCAGGCGTCCGCACCGGCAGGCTCGGCCAGCACTCCAACCGGGTGAACGGGTGAAAGTAGTACGCCCCGGGAGTGAATGCCGGAGGCAAAGGGTGTTCGGAACCTACGTCGTGTCCCTGTGTGCAGTCCGACGGCCGTCCGGCGCCGTGCGCAAAGCACTGGCTCGACGAGTTTCCGTTGTAGCAAGCGCGCCGCTGCGCGAACTTCCGTTCGGCTCGGGGAGCCCAAACTCGGCGACGAGCAGTGTCGGCTGTCGGTTACGAAGTCAGTCGGCGCTCCCGAATGTTCTGGCGCCTTGCTGGATGGCCCGTTGCGTTCAACGGGCCATCGATCAGGCGGTGGCATTCGTTACGCGGCGCCACCGGGAGACCAGGAACGATCAGGAAGCGATCCTGGCGTTCAGCCCGTAGTCCAGTTCTGAACCATCGACCAGCACCGCCTCGACCGTGCGTGTACGGGGGTCGATGTCGGCCACGATCCCGTCCCCTGCGTAGCGGGGGTAGCCCGAGGCGCCCGTCTCGCCCGTCGCCTCGACGACTGCCGATCGCACGGCCGAGTCCTCCACAGAGGCGCCGCCTCTGCCCTCGATGTGTTCAGGTACCAACAAGATACGGAAGCGCTGCGGCTCTGTAGTCATGCTCCGGTATTTAATCGCCTGTCCCACCAACCGTGGGAAAGGCGCACGACAGGTCCGCGCAAACAGGCTCCGTCGGCTGGGCTTCCCCACCCGGCAGGGAGGCGCGGCAGGACTCGCGAAACCTGTCCGTCGCCCCGCTCTACGGCTTCGCCGGGGCGCCCGTCCGAAGAGGGCGAAGAAAAGGATCGTTCCACAGGTGACGCCGAAAGATGACGGTTGTTCGGTAGTCCAGTACTCGCAACTGCTGGTTGGGCCGTGCTCATTGGTCGCGGCACTCGCATTTCGTCACCATTTGATGACGAAGAGTTGTGTTGCGTGTGCTGGGCGGACGTCTGTGGCGTGGGGGTGGTGAGACGGCGGTGGGGCTCGCCCCACCGGTTCAGGCCGTCGGACCCTTCCTCCAGGACGAACGAAGGATCGACTATGCAGCACCGCACATGGGGATTTGCCGCTGTCGGCGTGGCCGCCGTGGGTCTTTGCGCCGTGTTGGCCACGACGGCGCTCGCCTCGTCCGATCACGGAACCGAGCGTCAGGCCATCAAGCAGTCGCAGACGGCTGCTGCGAAGCCGGGGGCGTCCTTCGGTGTCAAGCCTGTGGCGGGGAGCACCAAGCAGGCGCAGACCGCGGCCCAGCGGCCCGCGAAGAGGAAGGTGTCCTCCAGCGACGGGACCAAGTCCCAGATGTCCGAGGAGAACCAACTGCTCTTGAAGATACAGATAGAAATCAAGGCGTCGACCAGTGGTCCGACCGTGGCCCACGTCACCAGGGCCAACAAGCTGGTCGGGCAGTTGAAGGCGGAAGGCAGGGCCACTGCGGCGCAACTTGCGTGGCTGGCGCTGACTCCCGCTCAGAAGCGCGTGGAGGCGGCCCCGGTGGACACCAGCTGAGTGGAACGTGAACGCAACGGTAGCCGAGGGCGGCAGGCCGACCTGACGGGCTTCGAGGAGTTCTACCAGTCGGCGTACGCGCGCCTGGTCGGTCAGTTGTTCTCGGTCACCGGCAGTCTCGACCAGGCCGACGACGTCGTGCAGGAGGCGTTCATCCGGGCCCTGGACCGCTGGCCCCGGATCCAGGCTTATGACGTGCCGGAGCTGTGGGTGCGCCGGGTGGCGATCAACCTTGCGGTCAGCGAGATCCGGAGGTTGCGCCGACGCGCTGCGGCTTTGCTGCGCCTGGGTGCCCAGCGCCCGCAGCAGCAACAGCACGGGGCGCTGGTTCACCGGCACCCGGCGCAGGCCCTGGTCCTACGCGGCGCGGCCATCCGTCTCCGCAGCCTCCGATGTAGATCTGAATCGGTCCACGCTCTAGGCCGAGGTGGCACTGCTCGCCTGCACGGCTTCGACAAGTGTGTCGAGTTGCCCGCGGACTCGGGCGGCGGTGACATGGTCGAAATAGTCGCGGGAGCTGATGATTTGACCGTTGCGCACCCGCAGCACGAAGATGCCGGGCAGCACGAAGGGTTCTTCGGTCTCCGCGACTGTTCCCTGGTACTCGAACTCGGCGACGATGACCTCGGGGTCGGTCGTCTCGTGAATCGTGATGTTGGCTGCCCGACGTTGCAGCCGGGGGCCCGCGTCGCTCGGCCTGAAGTGTTCGCGCAGTTCGTCACGGGTACGGAGCGCAGCGGCACGAAGCGGGTCGAACGGGTGCACGACGTGGGTCTGCTCCGCGTACAGGTCGGGCAGTTCGCTCCAACGGCCCTCCGCAACACCGTTCACGAGCGCGAGGAAGACTTCCCGCGGGCTGAGGACTTGGGTCATGGCACTCTCCTGTCGTCGGCGCCGACGTGCAGTGGTGTCGCACTACTATCCGGAGTGCGTACTCCGAGTATACGGAGTCGTGACTTCGGATAGCGAGATACGGCGGGATACGGCGAGATACGAGTGAAAGCGCGATGAGCACCTCAGGTAACCGAGACATGGGCGGCAGACGGCCGCAACGCGCTGACGCGCGAACCAACCGCGAGCGGATCCTGAACGTCGCCGAAGAGGTCTTCGGTAAGGGGGGCCAGTCTGCGTCCACCGAGGAGGTGGCCCGCCTGGCCAACGTCGGCATCGCCACGGTCTTCCGTCACTTCCCCACCAAAGCGGCGCTGCTGGAGGCCGTTCTCGTGCAACGGTTCGATCGCCTGCGCGAGCAAGCCGAAACGCTGTTTCACGCCCCGGACCCGGGAGCGGCGTTCTTCGACTTCTTCAGCCACCTCGTCGCCGACGCGGCCGGCAAAGTCGCCATAGCCGAGGCGCTGTTCGAGGCCGGTGGTGACAACGGCGGCAACGCCGCTCAGGCATCGTACGGACTGCGCCGAGCCGTCGGTGCTCTGCTTCAGCATGCCCAACGCGCCGGCGCCGTCCGAGATGACGTCGAACTGCCCGAGGTGTACGCCCTGCTCGTTGCCACATCACGAGCCTCCGCACAGACCCACATCGAGGAAGAGGTACGAGACCGGATGCTGGCCATCATCTTCGACGGCCTGGCGCCGCTCCCGAAGGCGCGAGCGCGGCTGAAGACCTGAACTCGGCACCCGCTCCAGTGCGTGACCACATGGGTGCGCCGGTTTGTGACGCTGGGTTCTCGGAGAGTGCTGCGTGAGTCTTCACCGTGGACGGGTAGCCGTTCTCCTCGCCGCCTGAGCCTGAGGGGTCTGGCGAACTGTCTACCGGACCAGTTGAGTTTCCCCGAAACGAAGTCCGGTGCCTTGCAGCCAATCCCGTGCGTCCACATCGGAGTTACGTGTGCCGATGGACAGGTACACGGTGTGCCTGCCTGGATCAGGTTCACTGCACTGCTCGGTCCACGTGCTGTTGGGGCACAGTTGGACGCCGCAGAGGTTGGGGTTCGGTAGGCCGCGCAGTGCCGAGAACCAGGAGATGTCGATGGACAGGGGGCCGCAAGCCGCGACCGTGCCGTCGATCTCCGTCTCTGTGCACTCGTCGCAGTCACGGAGGGGAAAGGTGGAGGGCGTCTTCCCCTGCATCAGCTGGAACTGCACTCCGTGCGGCAGGGGCCACAGGGATGCCAGTTCAGGAGTCGACGTGCCCATCTATACCTGCACCACCGCCCAGGGAACGCTGAGAGCCGATGCCAAGGGCGCACTGGCTACCGAGATCACCAGGATCCACGCGGAGATCAACCGCGTCCCGCCCGCCTACGTCAACGTGGTCTTCTCCGAACTGCCTCAGGACAGCGTCTACGTCGGTGGAGAACCAGGAGCGCCGCTCCTGATCGGCGGCTGGGCGCGCCGCGGCCACCCGCAGGAGGAGACGACCCGCTTGGCACTCGAGCTGTCGGCGGCCGCTTCCCGCATCACCGGGATCCTCGAGCGCCGCATCCTGGTGGTGATCCAGGACAGTCCCGCGCGTTCCGCTGTCGAAGGCGGCCAGGTCCTGCCCGACCCGGGTCAGGAGAAGGAATGGCTGAGCCGTCAGGAGGCGTAAGGGCGGGGCCGGGGTGACGGCGCGTGGGCCCTTACATGTCATCTCGATTGGCCGTTCGGCGGTTCAGTGCGATCACGCGGTGAAGAGTGGGAAGCCGTCCTCCGGCACTACGCATCGCCGTAGGCCCTCGCAAGCCCGGTGACCGCGAGCCTGGGTCACCTGCTTCCAGCCGCCCATCTCAATCCGATGTTCCGATCCATGTACGACGACTCGGTGCGGGCGCGTGGCTTCTTCGACGTACGGCTGTACCGGCGCCGGAAGCCGTACGCCTGGCCCCGGAAACGTGATGATCGTCGGCGGCGGCAGCACTCTCACATGGAGCGCAGGCCCCGGTCGGCGAAGGCGATCAACCACTCGAAGCTCTCGTCGATGTCGGCGCTCCACTGGAAGCCGTTGGCCACCTGCAACGTGGCGAACCCGTGGCAGAGGCTGCGGAGCATACGCAGGGCGTGGTCCACGTCGGACTCCGGGACCTCGTAGCCGCGCAGGACCGTCATGAACGCGCCCAGCAGCCGCTGGCCCGCGATGGCCAGCGGATCGTCCGGGCCGGACGGTTCCACGCCGATCGTCGCGGCGTACCGGCCGGGGTGCTCCAGGACGAAGGCGCGGAAGGCGCGCGCCGCAGCCGCCAGGGCGTCGCGACCCGCGTACCCCTGGACCGCGCCGCCGACGGCGTCGGCGGCCTCGCTCAACGCCAAGGCCGCGATACGCCGGTTGAGGTCTTCCTGGCCGCCGACGTGCTTGTACAGGGACGGCGTACGCACGCCCACCCGCTCGGCCAGCAACCCCATCGTCAGGTTGGCGAGGCCCACCTCGTCGGCGAGGGCGGCGCCGGCCGCGACCACGGCCGCCGGGTCCAGGCCGACCCTAGGCACGAGCGGCGTCCGATCCGAGGAAGGCGAGCATGAGCGAAACCACCTGTTCGGGGAACTGGTCGTGCGGGTAGTGCCCGGCGCTCTCGATCATCTCAAGGCGACCGAGGCCGGACGGCAGGGCGTCAATGATTGCCGAGCCCTCGGCGCGCGGGTCGGCCCAGTCGGGGTCGAGCGTGCCCATCACGACCAGGACCGGGCAGCGGACGTTGCCGAGCTGCGCGCCGGCATCGGTCGGGGCGCTGCGGCCCATGCCCTGCATGGCCTTCATCCGGCCCGGCTCGCGCAGTAGGGAGTCGATGCGGTCGAGCCGCTCGGACCAGTCGGCCGGCTTCACGCCGGGGTAGGCCACGTCGAGGTACGAGCGCCAGAGCGGCACGCTGCCGAACGCGCCCGCCCCGAGCAGCCGCAGCATGCCCTGCCGGAATCGCTTCACCCGCAGGTCGCCGAGGCGGATCGACTGCTTGCGGGTGAATGGCGCCAACTCGACGACCGCGGTGATCAGCGAGGGCTCCTGCGCCGCGGCGATGGTGGCGGCGCCGCCGGAGATGGAGTGGCCGACGAGCACGGCCGGGCCGCCCAGGTGGCGGATCAAGGCGAGCAGGTCGCCGGCGATGGCGGTGCGGCTCCAGGCCGGCCAGCCGACGCTGGACTCGCCGCAGCCGCGCAGATCGACCGCGGCGACCCGATAGCCCGCCGCCACCAGTGGCGGGATCACGGCACGGTACGCGGCGCGGCTGTCGCCCATGCCGTGCGCGAGAACGATCAGCGGGCCGGACCCCGCCACCTCGTATGCGATCGTGCCGCCGTCGACGGCAAGGTACTCGGTCATGACATCCCCTGTCTGGCTAACTCTATTAGCTAAAAGCTAATAGAGTTAGCCAACCCTGTCAACGGCGAAATCCCCGGCACGGCCACGAGGAACGACGAAGCGTCGCGGAAGGGGGCAGGCTCGGATCGGGATCGAGGGGGAGGTGCCGAGGACGTTGCCGGCGGCGTCGGGGCCTCAGGGGCGACGTACTCCGGGACGGACGCCGTGGAGCTCGACGAGGGTGGTCTCCAAGCCCGTATGGGAGATCTCGCTCTCGTCGGCGGGTTGCCGGGCGCCGTCGGTGAGCTGCTCCTCGAGGCCGGGGTCGCGCGGCCGGACCCGGGGGCGATGCCCGAACCCGCTGATGGCGTGCCGCGTCCAGCGGAAGAGATCACGGGGGGACGGCAGACGTGCAGGAAGTGATGCGCCATGAGGTCAGCGGACAGCGCATAGCCCAGGCGCTCGACGACATCGGCCGACGGACCCGGCGGCGGTCGCACTGGATGCGCTACGACGACCCGTCCCCGGAGAATCTGTAGGAGATGCATGACGAGCTCCTCGACCACATCGCCGCCCGCACCGTGGAGGATCCCGCATTCGACGAGTCATCGCGCACGGCACTGCGGACCGCGGCGGAGTGCTCCCTGGGGGCGCTGAGTGTTGGCTGTTTCCCCGACGGTGACCAGGAAATCCACTTCCCGCTGATCGGCGAGACGCTCAGCAGCGAGGACATCGCCCTCGGCGATGCCATCGAGCAGGTCCCCACGGCCAGATGGTGGTGCGACACGTTTGCGATGTGCCTGGTCAGCGGACTGGTGTGGGAGCGGCAGCGGGTGATCGGACTGCTGCTGCGGAGCGACTACGCGCTCGCGATCCGCGACGGGGTGCCGTACTCGAAGCTGAATTCGACGTCGGATCCGGCGGACCTCGCTGCGATGGACGCACTGTGCGGCTACCTGACCCAGGCGCGCGGGCACCTGCCCCGGGACTGGCCCACCGTGACCCTGTGCAAGCCGGACACCGACGAGCGCGCCGAGGCGGCCCGGAAACTGGACGCAGCCCGCCCCCTGACACCGGATCAGTGCCTCCTTCGCGTACTTCTCGACGACGACCAGCACGCCTTTGAGCAGGCTCTCGTGGCCTGGCTCTCCGAGCACCGGGAGTGCGTGGGATCCGATCCCGTTCCCCGTACTCTGCTGCCGCTCAGCGCCCTTGCCCTGGCCGCCCTTGCGGTCCAAGTGCATGGGTGGGACTTGGGCGTCCGGTCCGGCTATCTGCCGCAGGGCATGCTGCGTTCCCCGGAGGTGCTGCGGCGAGCGGAAGACGTCGGCGGAAAGGATTCGGGACGTTGGACCGCCAAATAGCCAGTTCAGACAGCGGTAGTCAAGGAGGTTTCTGGACCTCTGGGATGACGCTGTGTCAGTTCTCGTTGATGCTGGCCGAAGGCGGTGCGAGCCAGCCGAGACGAGGAAGACCGCTGCCAGACCGTGGGAGATCGATGACGACGGGCTTCGGCTCGGGGATGACCTGCTGGCGACGGCTGCGGGACTGGAACGAGGCCGGGGTCTGGCAGCGCCTGCACGAGCTGTTGCTGTCCGAGCTGCGGGCCGCAGACCTGCTGGACTTCTCCCGCGCAGCGGTCGACTCCAGCCACATCTGCGCGATGAAGGGCGGGCCGGCCACCGGTCCGTCCCCGGTGGACCGGGGCAAGGCCGGAAGCAAGGACCACCTGATCGTCGAGGCGCACGGCATCCCGCTCGCGGCAACACCACCGGCGGCAACCGCAACGACGTCACCCAACTGGTCCCGCTGATCCAGGCCGTCCCGCCGATCCGCGGCAAGCGCGGCCAGCCACTACGCCGCCCCAGCTATCTGTACGCCGACCGCGGCTATGACAACGAGGTCTACCGGGACAAGGTCCGCCGGTTCCAGATCACCCCGCACCTCGCCAGGCGCGGCACCGGGCACGGCTCCGGCCTGGGCGTGTAGCGCTTGGTCGTGGAAGGAGCGATCGCGCTGCTGCACTGGTTCCGCCGCCTGCGCATCCGCTGGGAGATTCGCGACGACATCCACCACGCGCTCGTCACCCTCGGCTGCGCCGTCATCTGTCGGCGACGACTGCGCACCGTACTGTGTCGAGAGAAAGGGCAGACGATGCGCCCCAGGGGATGGCCTGCTCGATGCGTCAGAACGCATACGTAGCAGTCGGGCTCGCGCAGCCTCACATCCGGGATCTCAGCACGTCGACCTCACATCCGGGATCTCAGCACGTCGACCTCACAGCCCGGTTCGAACGGGTCGAAGCCGTGCTCGATCAGCCAGCGAACCACCAGCAGGCTTCGCAACGACCACCACGCGTGGATCACGTCGAGGTCGATGTCGGTGCCATAGCCGGCGATGACGTCGTCGAGGTGCTCCTCGTGTCCGAGCGTGAAGGTGGCGAGGTCGTAGAGGGCATCACCCTGGCCCGCCTCGGACCAGTCGATGATGCCCGTGACCTCGCCGCCGTCGACGAAGACGTGCGCGATCTGCAGGTCGCCGTGCGTGAACACCGGAGTCCACGGCCGGAGCGCGGCCTCGGCGACCTGGCGGTTGCGGGTGACCAGGTCAGCGGGCAGGACACCGTTCGTCACGAGCAACTCGCACTCGTCGTCGAGTTCCGCCGTCAGCGCGACGATGCTCCGGCCGGCCCGGCCCGGCAGGGGCGGCAGCGGCGCGTCGTGCAGCTTCCGGATGGCGGCGCCCGCGGCGGCCCATGCCGCCGGTGACCCGGTCGACGGCCCGCCGAGGCGCCCAAGCGTCGTCCCCGGGAGTGCGGTGAGCGCGAGCACGGGCGGCTTGCGCCACAGGACCTCCGGGGTCGGGACCGGCGCGAGGGACATCGCCTCGACCTCGACGTCGATGCGCGCCTGATCGACGTCCACCTTCAAGAACACGTCACCGACGCGTAGAGTCGCGCGCTCGGAATGGGCGACGACGACTTTGACCTCATCCATGGGTGACCAGTATCCCGGGGATCATCGCCGACGTCGCCGGGTTTATCGCGGGCGATTACGCGGCTGACCGCGTCCCGATACCCGGCGGCCTCGTGCGCGACACCGACCTCTGACGAGGTCAAGTCCACCACTTTCGTTGGGAGTCCTAAGAAGTCATCTCAATTGGTGAGCCTGCGGTAACAGATGAGGGTGCAGGCGATGCTCGTGAAGGCGAGGAAGTGCTCGGCTTTGCGCTCGTAGCGTCGGTGGAGACGGCGGCAGCCGGCGAGCCAGGCCATGGTGCGTTCGACGGTCCAGCGGTGGCGGCCCAGTCGCTGTGAGGACTCGACTCCTTTCCTCGCGATGCGTTGCTGGATGCCGCGTTGGCGTAACCATCGTCGCAGGTGGGAGTAGTCGTATCCCTTGTCGGCGTGGAGCTTTCCGGGTTTGCGGCGCCGGCGTCCGCGGCGGGAGCGGATCGGCGGTATGCCTTGCACGAGGGGGATCAGGGCTTGGCTGTCGTGCAGGTTCGCCCCCGAGATTGCGACGGAGAGGGGCAGACCGGTCCGCTCGGTGATCAAGTGGATCTTCGACCCGTACTTGCCCCGGTCGACAGGATTCGGACCTGTCAGGTCCCCCTTTTCAGGGCCCGCATGTTCACCGAGTCGATCGCGCAGCGGGACCAGTCCAGCTCGCCGCGGGCGCCGAGTTCGTCGAGGACCAGGCGGTGCAGCTTGGCCCACACCCTGGCCTTCGTCCACTCGGAAAAACGCCTATGAGCCGTTGCCCCGGACGGCCCGAACGAAGCCGTGGGCAGCTGCTGCCACGTGCAGCCTGACGTGGCCACGAACACGATCGCGGCCAGCACCTCACGATCACCATGTCGACGCCGTCCACCGCCCTGAGGCCGCGACGGCGCATCCGGCACCACACGCTGGAACAACTCCCACAATTCATCCGGCGCCAGCCGCTCAACGATCCCCGCCATGACCGACAGCCTACCGGCCCTGCCAAATGAGATGACTTCTAAGTGCGCCACGAGCGCAGAGAGCGAGGTTGATGTAGGTAGACCCACTTGATGCGGTGCTGTGCAGATGATGAAGGTTTTGTGGCCCTTCGGCGTCGCCCTGCGGGGGGAGGCGTCAAACCACCTCAAGCTGCGTTGGCTGAAGACCGTCGTGGTGAGCGTTGAGGAAAAGGCGTCCAGGAGGCGTCAGGTGGGGACCGGAAAGGCGAGCGAAAGCGAACCGCTGACGAAGTGTCGAAACAAGTAGCTGACATCAAAACCGGGGCGGTTAAAGGGCGCCGGGATGAGCCTGGCGGGGTCCCGTCTATTGGCCAGGCGGTGTCCGGCATTGAGGCGGCGCGAGTCCGGTCTGCGGCTTCTGCATGGAACGTGGGAAGGCGAGTGCCGATACGGTCAACTCTGCCTCAGAGAGGCGAGTTGGCGAGAGGGAGCGCGCCGGGCGGCGGAAACCGTGAGGCGTTGAGTACCGATGCGGCACGCGCTGGCGGACCGGCTCGTAGTAGCGATGAAGCTCCGGTAATCAGGGTGGAGCGAAGGGGCCGGCTCATTGATGATCTGTTCGCGCGAACAACCGGACGTTCTCCGGGAGGAAGCGGGTGAGCATGTCAGGTCCGGCGGACAAGCCGTTCGCCATTTCGAAGCGACTGGTGTGGGAGGCATACGAGCGAGTCAAGGCCAACAAAGGCGCGGCCGGAGTGGACGAGTGCTCGATCGAGGACTTCGAGAAGGACTTGCGGGGAAACCTTACAAGATCTGGAACCGGATGTCCTCGGGAACGTACTTTCCGCCACCGGTGAAGGCGGTCGAGATTCCCAAGCCCGGAGGAACGAGAATCCTCGGGGTGCCCACTGTGGCCGACCGGATCGCTCAGACGGTGGTTGCTCTGACGCTGGAGCCCAGGACGGAGTCGATCTTCCATGACGACTCCTATGGGTATCGGCCCAGGCGGTCGGCGTTGCAGGCGGTCGAACGGTGCCGACAGCGGTGCTGGAAGAAGGACTGGGTCCTGGACCTCGACGTCCAGAAGTTCTTCGACTCCGTGGATCACGCCCTCATGGTCAAAGCCGTGGAGGCGAACACCGACCAGCGTTGGGTGGTGCTCTATGTGAAGCGATGGTTTGTTGCGCCGCTTCAACTGCCTGACGGAACCCTTCAAGAACGGGACCGGGGGACCCCTCAGGGATCTGCGGTCTCGCCGGTGCTCGCCAACCTCTTCATGCACTATGCGTTCGACCAGTTCCTCGCACGGGAATTCCCGTCCGTGGACTTCGAACGCTATGCGGATGATGTGGTGGTGCATTGTGTGACCGAGCGCCAAGCCCGGCAGGTGTGGGCGGCACTCGAAGCGAGGATGGAGGAAGTCGGGCTGCGGCTGCATCCCGACAAGACCAAGCTCGTCTACTGCATGGACAGCAGACGGCGAGGCTCCGCTGAGCACACGTCGTTCAAGTTCCTTGGGTATACGTTCGCCCCTCGGAAGGCCCGGTATCCGGACGGCAAAGCATTCACGTCGTTCCTGCCCGCGGTCGGTCCGGAGGCCCGCAAAGCCATGGGCCAGCAGGTCCGCGAATGGCGAATTCACCGACGCACCAGACTCGAATTCATCGAGCTCGCCGACTGGATCAATCCGATCGTGTCGGGCTGGATGACGTACTACGGCCGGTTCTACCGGTCGCAGCTGTATCCCCTCCTGCGACGCATCAACACCTACCTGATGCGATGGGCGCGGAAGAAGTACAAACGGCTGCGGAGCTACAAACGCTTCCGTGCATGGTGGACCGGACTCGTGCAACGAGCACCGGGACTCTTCAAACACTGGGCATGGGACCGCGAGTTCGTGTGGGCTCGATGAGAAGAGCGGAGTGACGGGAGACTTTCACGCTCCGTTCCGTGGGAGCCCGGGGGTGCGATTCCCCCGGGCCACCCGACCCTCGGGCCCGATCGTGTGGTCACTCTTTGGAGTGATCGCAGGGTATGAGGGTGGCCTTCCTCGTGATCCTGAACTCTGCGATGAGGTACGGGAGTTCACAAGGAAGTCCGTGGGGATGAGTGTGCTGCCGCTGCGCGGCGGACGCGATGCGTTCGCGGAACTGTCACGCGGCTGCTGGGACAGCAGTACCGCATCCAGTAACTGTGCCTCCAAGTGCGGGTGTCTGGCTGCCGTGCGGCGCAGCCAGTGGGCGTGCTCCAGCTCCTCCCGCAGCTCGGTTCGGCTATGCAGCCGCATGCCGCGCAGCAGGCCTCCAGGCAGTCGGACGTAGCCACAGTTGCCGGAACGCTGGGCGCATCCGCATCGGAGAACACGACCTGTCACAAAAGACCCTCTCCAATGCCGCCCTACGTACCGTGGCCCGCTTCTGCCACACCGCCGACCCGCCATCACCCGCCGCCACCTCCCGTGCCTGCGCGGCCTGAAAGACCACGCCCTGCACGCCCAACTCGCCGCCCGTCTTGTGCCCTTCGCCCGAAAAGCGTGGGGCGACCTCCAGCACCCCGACGACGGCGCAGTCCGCTTCGACCACGACCGCTACCTGAAAATCTGGGCCCTCACGAGCCCGAAATTCGACACCGACTTCCTCCTGCTCGACTAGGCCCAGGACACCAGGCCCGTCGTCGAACAGATCTTCCTCGCCCAACGCAGCCACGCCCAGCTGGTGATGGTCGGAGACTCCGCCCAGGCCATCTACGACTGGCGCGGCGCCAAAGACGTCATGACCGACTTCGACGGCACCCAGCTCGCCCTGTCTCAGTCCTTCCGCTTCGGCCCCCGGCTCGCCGAAGAGGCTGAGCAGCACGCCCGGGGCGGTCAGGACGCGGCGGGGACCGCCACATCGAGGCCGCGAGAGGCGACCGCCAACCGGCTCCGCCGCGCCGCGGGGGCCCGGCCCTCCTAAGTGACCAGCACCGACGCCGTTGGATGTTCCTGCAAGGGGGCGCCGGATGCGCCTGCGGACCCAGGTGTGGCCGCTCGCCGTGTACGACAGGCCCATCGGACACGCGTGCGGGGACTCCGGTGCGGGCGGTCAATGGCGCAGATCCTGACGTACCAGCCGCTCGCTGATCCGCCGGGCGGCGAACTCGGTGCCGGCCACGAAGCGCAGCATGGGCCCGAACGTGGGCGCGGCCAGGGAGCCGGTGAAGTACAGCCCCGGCACGCTGGACTCGAACGCGCCTGACAGGCGCGGTGCTTGCGCCCCGGGCACGCGGGCCACCGCTTGGCGCACCGGCGGCGTAAGGAAGGGCAGGGCGTCCACGTCGAGTCGGTAGCCGGTGGCGGCCAGCACGTGGTCGACGAGCAGTTCGGCCAGCCCATTGCCCCTGCCGCCGAGGCGCAGCTGTACCTCGTCTCCGGCCAGCCGCGCCTGCTCGACGCGGCAGGCGGTGCGGACGGGAACGACGCCTTCGACGCGCTCACGTAGCCACCAGCCGCCCGAGGGGCCGAGGGCGCGCCGGAACAGCTGCATCCGTGCGGCGGCCGGCAGGGGCCGAACGGTGCCAGGAGCGCGGCAGACTGCGGCCAGGATCCAGCCGGTGCCCAGCGGGGAAGCCGGCTGGGCCAGCCGCCGCGTCCACGGCCGCCGCAGCTGAGGGCGCTCGCCCCAACGCACCCGGGAGGCACGCACCAACACCTGGACGTCGGCGCCGGCCTCGTGAAGCAGCGCGGCACTCTCCAGCGCCGACTGGCCGCCCCCGACCACCGCGACGCGCCGCCCGGCGTACCGGGACAGGTCGGTGTGCTGGCTTGTGTGGGACAGCGCCGCCTTGGGCCCCGGCCCGCCCGGCGCCAGCGACAGCAGTATGTCCGGGAGGTGCGCGAGCGTGGCCAGGCCGGTGGCCACCACCACGGCCGCGGTCTCGATCTCCTCGCCGCCCTCCAGACGGACGCAGCAGCCCGCCCCGTCCCGTTCCACCGACGTGATCCGGGCCGACTCAACCGTGCCTACGTATCGCTGGGTGAACCACATCCCGTAGCGCACGAAGGTCTCGCACGGGATCGGCGTCAACTCCGTGAGCTCCGGCTCACCCCTCTCCCGGCAGAAGTCCGCCAACCGGCCCCCCGGAACCGGGGCGGACAGATCCGTCGCCGCAGGCGTCGACTTCAGGAACATCCCGGTCGCCATCGCATGCCGCCAACTGCCCATGACCTCGCCGAAGACCCGCACCGGCATCCCGGCCGCCCGCAGATGCGCGGCCACCGACAGGCCGTACGGACCGGCGCCGACCACCACCACCGGCCCGCCCCTCAGACCGGAGTACGGGCCGTTTTCGGCACGGCGCTGCCCGGAAATCGAGTGCGTCAACTCATCCCCCCACCGCCATTGCGGCGCCCTCGAGGCGCACGCGGCCAGCGGCGGCTCACCGGCCCCCGGCCTGGTATGCCGCCCCCTCCGGCGTCAGTGTGCCCGCCGCCGCGCCATTCGCGTGCGGTATGGGTACGCGTTGCCCAAAAACTCACCTGTCGGACAAGGCCGGGACATCGCGTCCTGACCAGGCCCGCGAGGGATGAAGCCGCGTGTGGACTCGCTGCTCCCGTTTGTTGTCGTGCTGCCGGCTCGGCGGGCCGCTCAGTGGTCTGGCAGGTCGGACACAGCTCATGACGCCAGCGGTCGGTGGTGGTCCCCGCATCCCAGGCACACCTCGCAGCCCCGGGCCCGCTCGGTTTGGCGCGGGGTGACGTTGTCGGCTGCGCGGTGAGCCATCTCGGCGAACTCCTCACGGGGAGCAGGCAAAGGGGTCCTTGACAACACCGCGGTGTCACAGGCCCCTTTACCGGGTGGCTTTGTACGTGAGTTGGGAGTCGTTTCGAAGTGACTGCGGGAGTCTCTGCGTGGCCGAGTGCGACGACCGGGCCCGGCACCGTTCCGAGCGGCGGATCAAGGCCGCCTGCTTCCCTCGGGACAAGAGCTACCGGGGCCGGGAAGCGGTGCGGAGCCGGGAGATGGCCTGCTGCAGATCGTCGAAGGCGCGTTCTTCCTCGCGCGGCCGGACGCGGGAGGCGGAGAGGAGGCTGTCACGCGACGCGCGGATGCGGACATAGGCGTCGAAGGAGGTGAGGACCTCCTGGACGGCACGCTCCTGCGGGGTGGGCGGAGGCGGAGTGGACGGGGTGTTTGGGGATGACATCGCCAGACTCTTGTCTCGTTGCAAAGTTACGGGCCGGGAGGGAGGGGCGCGTCGGTGAGGCGCCGCATGCCCAACTCCTCCAGCACACGCAGGCTGAGGGGCGAGGCACGGGTGATGACGAAACATGCCCGGAACGGCGGGCGGAGGCAGCGGCAGCCAACAACAGTCCGCGCACCTCGGGGGCGAGATAAGTGACCTTGCCGAGGTCTACTTCCATGACGCTGGGGGCCCGGGCGAACGCTCTCAGAAGTCTCCTGCGGACGCGAGGCGCCTTGCCGGAAGCCAGCTCTCCCCGCAGCCGGACGATGGTCCGGTCGCGATGGCGGGGAGGGGGCCTGAGCTGCACGGCAAGCCTTCCGGGCGCGACGGATACGTCGCCGACCAGACTTCCCGGCACACCACCCACCCCTGAGCGCGGGATGAGCTGTCAGCACACTACGTGCCGCCACGGCCACCAGCACAGTCTGAGCCCCGCACCGACCGCTCAGACCTCATCCCCGGGCGCCCCGCGAACCAACTCCAGATGCCGCACGGTCCACACCCGATTTCCGTACATCAGTGCGACGTCACATCTCGTCGGTGTTGACCTTGGAACGGGTCACTGAATGGCTCCCAGAGTGAGCGCGAAACGACTCGCGAGGGGACTGCCACAGCCAGTCGACTCAACCGTTGGGCCGAACGCCCGAACCGCCGACCATGACCACACGCCTACCGGCGCGGGCTCTCACTCGCGGGGTCTCCTGACGGTGTGGCACGTATGTGTGAGGACTCAGCGGTGGTGGCCCCCGCCGATGACCAGTCGCAGCAGGGTGAAGCGCACCATGGTCACCAGGGCGAAGCTGGGTACCAGCACCAGGGTCTCGCGTGCAGGTGAGGCGGTGGGCCGGTAGTGGCGGAAGAGCAGTACTGCTCCGGATGTGACCAGGTACGCAAGGACGAACAGGACGCCTGCCACCAGGTGTGCCCGGACGGCACGGACCGGAGAGCCGCGGAAGGTCAGCCGCCGGTTCGCCTCGGTGTTGAGGACGGTGACGACGCCGAGCGAGGCGAGATTGGCCACGAGAGGAGGCGACCAGTGGCGCAGCCCCCAGTACAGCAGGGCCTGACCGGCTGTGGAGGCGACGCCGATCACGGCGAACCAGCCGGCCTGTCTGGTCAGGGTGGCGTGGCCGGGCCGGTCGGAGGCGCTGGGGCGTCGCACCTTTCCATCATGGCCCGGGGCATGGGGGATCTGGGGGACTGCCTGAAGCAGTGGTTCGACCGTTCGGCTGGTGGCGACACCCGCTTGCACCTCAGGCCCGGTCAGCCGGCCTGGTGTGTGTCAGCTTGTGAATGTCTCGTCCGTCAGGCACGGGGCGAGGCATGGAACCGCCCCGTCGTTGGGGCCGCTCAGCGACTGGAGGCGAGGGCCGATGGAAAGTGGCGGACGGCCGTCGGGGCCGGGACCGTCCGGTGGGTCGCAACGTCGGGGATCGGCCGGAGAGCGCATGCGGGCGTGGCGTGAGCGCGTGGAGGCTGCTCTGGGGGCTGCGACCGTTCGTACCCGGGCGACAGCGCGGCGGATCGGTCAGCTGCCCCCGCCCCCGGGTCCGTTCCGTCCTGGGTTCTGGCGCAGTCCGATCCGCGGGCCTTGGCTGACGTCGGTGTTCGGCCTGGTGCTGCTGATCGGCATCCCGCTGCTGTTTGTCACCGGGCTGCTCTCCTACGCCTCCTACAACCCAGGGCTGAGCCCCCTCAATGACGAGACTCCCGACAAGGGCGTGCTGGGTTTCTATCTGTTCAGCTGGCCCACGCACCCGTACTGGCTGTACCGGCTGCTCCAGGGCGTGCACGTGACGCTGGGTGTGGTCCTGGTGCCGGTGCTGCTGGCCAAGCTGTGGTCGGTGATCCCGAAGCTGTTCGAATGGCTGCCGGTACGCTCCGTCGCTCACGGACTCGAGCGGCTGTCCCTGCTGCTGCTGGTCGGCGGCGTCATCTTCGAATTCGTTACCGGGATCATCAACATCCAGCTCTACTACGTCTTCCCGGGCTCGTTCTACCGCCTGCACTTCTACGGCGCCTGGGTGTTCATCGCCGCCTTCGTCGTCCACGTGTGTCTCAAACTCGGCCGGATGACACGGGCCCTGCGCTCGCGCAGCCTGAGTACCGAACTGCGCACCGACCTCGCCCGCACCGTGCCTGAACCACCCGACCCCGACGGCCTGGTGGCAGCCGCCCCCGCCCCGCCGACGATGACCCGCCGCGGCGCGGTGGGCATGGTGGGAGCGGGATCTTTGCTCCTCCTCGTCGTGACCGCCGGACAGAGCATCGGCGGCTGGATGCGCGTCACCGCGCTCCTCGCACCGCACAACCGCGACCCCGGCAGTGGCCCGAACGCCTTCCAGATCAACAAGACGGCGGCGAAAGTGGGCGTCACCCCCGCACTCGTCGGCCCCACCTGGCGGCTGGAGGTCCACGGGCGCGGAGCGCCACAGGTCTTCACCCGCGAGCAGCTCCTGGCCATGCCCCAGCACGCCGCCGCACTCCCGATCGCCTGCGTGGAGGGATGGTCGACCGAAGACCAGCACTGGAGCGGTCTCCGGCTGGCCGACCTCGCCGCCATGGCCGGTATGCCCGATGCAGGAAGCGTCTTGGTCCAGTCGATTCAACCCCCCGGCCCCTTCACCAGGGTGGTGCTGCGGGGCAACCAGATCCGCGACCCCCGAGCGCTGCTCGCTCTGCGCGTCAACGGCGCACATCTCTCGCTCGACCACGGATACCCGGCCCGCATCATCGTCCCGGCCAACCCCGGCGTGAACAACACCAAGTGGGTCCACCGGCTCACCTTCAGGGCGTGACCATGGCGCGCTTCGTCCGCTGGTACGGCTCCGGCCCCCTGCACCTTCTCGTCCTGATCGCCTCGTTCGCGCTCACCGGCTACGCCATGGTGCGCCTGTTCGCGGTCCAGCCTTGGGAGGTGGCGATCTGGTTCGTGGGGGCGGCGATCCTGCACGACCTGATCCTGCTGCCCCTGTACTCGCTGGCCGACCTGTCGGCCCTCTACGTACTCCGTCACCGCGCTGTCGACAGCCCGACGGTGCCATGGATCAACTATCTGCGAGTCCCCACCTTCCTGTCAGGTCTGCTCCTGTTGGTCTGGTTCCCCCTTATCTTCCGCCTCGCGGTCCCATACCCCGGAGACACCGGACTGTCCGACAGCGTCTACCTCGGCCGATGGCTGGCGATCACCGGTGTGCTTTTCGGTGCCTCGGCGCTGGCCTTCGCACTCAGACTGCGCCGCGTCCTCCTGGCCGCCCGCGCCGACGAGGAACGCCCACCGCCCGATCGTGACGGCCCCCCGTGACGACCGAGGAGAACCGACCCGCACGCCGGGACCCCTACGCACTGGCCCTGCGGACCGGCGGCGGGCCGGTGTACCTACGGCTGGCGGACGGACGGTGGACCTGGTTGCCGGTGCACCGCTGGTACGCACAGCCCACCAGGGCCGACGAAACCCTGCTGGAGCGCTGCGCCGGCCCCGTTCTGGACGTCGGCTGCGGACCGGGCCGGCTGTGCAGGGCACTCCTGTACCAGAGCATCTTCGCCGTCGGTATCGACGTTGCCCCGCGGGCGGTCGCCTGCACTATCGCTCTCGGTGGGACGGCACTGTGCCGGTCGGTGTTCGCCCCCCTTCCTGGTGAGGGAGCCTGGCAAACCCTCCTGCTGGCCGACGGGAACATCGGTATCGGCGGCGACCCCCGGGCCCTGCTCCGACGGTGTACGCAGCTCATCGCACCGGCGGGTGTCCTGCTCGTCGAGGTCGAGCAGGTCGACGTGGCAGAGCGCTGTACCGCATGGGTGGAAGACACCCATGGCCATCGGGGTCCACCGTTTCCCTGGGCACGTCTGGGCGCTCCGGCGCTCCGGCGCATCGCGCCAGAACTCGGCCTCGGCGTCAGCGACGAGTGGCGGAGCGATCACCGGAGCTTCCTTGCGCTCAGCCCTCAGTGCACTGCCCGGGGGCGTCCCAGCTGATGGGGGATCGGCGATCCGGTTGCCGCGGTCTGGATGGGTGGCACCGGTTCGCCGCCGGGCTGCGGCGCCGGGGGCCTCCAGTCGGGGGCGACCGACGCCCAGCCCTCGGGGCTGCGGGACAGGAGCTGCTCGGTGTAGGGGAACTGGTGCAGGACGTGCCGGTCGCGGCTGGCGAGCACCATGTTCAGGCACGGCGCCGGGCCGACGATGGGCAGCTCGCAGGCGGTGGCGACGTCGTGGGTCTCCCAGGCGAGGACGACCTCGTCTGCGCCGGCCGCAGCGGCGATGTTCGCGAGCTCCGCGATCCCGGCGAGTGCGTCCTGGCCGATCCGCATCCGTGCTTCGACGGGAGCCCCCTCCGTCTGCCGATCCGATCATCGCACCCTGCCACGGGGGCTGAGGCCGTGTCAGCGGGATGATCAGCCAGCTCACGACCGGATGCTGCGGCGGGGGAGGAGCCGGTCTCAGGCGGTGGCCGGCTGCGGGATGCCGGTGCCGCTGTGCTGCTCGTCCCACTCCTGGATCACTGTGTTCAGCATGGCGGCGATCTCGCGATGGGTGCCCCTGCGGGCGGCGACGCTGCGCAGGTACTCCTCGGCTCCTTGGAGTTGATGGATGCCGGGATGCGGGACGTGGCTCCAGGCGTCGATGCAACGAACGGGGACGGCGGCGGGGACGTGGTGCGCCGCCGTCCCCGCGACGCTATGGGACAGAGCCTCCTACGGTTCGCGCCATGACAACAGTGATCTTGATGTACGGCCCGGCGCGGGTTGCTGCACGAAAGAGTGCGGCACCCTTGACTGGACGGACAAGGCAAATGGCACTGTTTCCCGTTTCCTCGCCGCAGACGGGAGGCACTACTCGCGACGAGAGGGACCCGCCGGGTCGGACGCCCGACCCGGCGCGGATAACCGGAAGCGGGGCCCCTAGGGCGAAGCCTTCCGCCCCGACCAATGGACGAACGAGAGCGGCCGGCTTTGTCGGCCTCGTGCGACCAGCGGGCTGCTGACATGACCGAGGGTCGGGACTGGCAGTCAGCCGCGGTCACGGAGGCTGGCTTCTTCGAGGTCGAGTTCGTGCTGGATCCGGCGCCGGGTGACGTTGCTGATCTTGTTCGCTTCGTAGAGGCGCTGGAGCTCGGCCGCCTCGATGGAGATGAGTGTCCGGCGTATCTCGCGGTAGGCGTCGGCAGGACGGGCGTCCGGGTCGCTGTAGTGGGCGTCTTCAGCCTGGTGGATGCGCGCTTCCAGATGACGACGGGCCTGTTTCAAGGCGGCCTCGGCGGCGGCACCCAGATCAGCGAGCTGATCCAGATCGCCAAGCTGTTTGAGCTCTTCGAGAGCGGCGTTTGCAATGTGTCGGCGGGTCCGGGCCTCCTCGCGGGCGGTGCGCTCCGGTTCCAGAGCGATGCCGGAGCGGCGGACGACGGGGACCAGGGTGAAACCCTGGAAGATCAGAGTGAGCGCGATGGTCCCGGTGGTGAGCGTGAGAATGAGCGCCCGGTGCGGCAGCGGCGCCCCTGTGTGGGTGACCAGGGGGATGGAGAGCGCGGCTGCCAGCGGCATGACGCCTCGGGTGCCCGCCCAGGACAGGACAGCCGGGACGCGCCAGGAGAGGCGGTTGTCGACCTCCCTGTGCCGGTGGTGGATCAGGGCGGACAGCGGGAAGATCCACAGCAGGCGGATCGCCAGCAGAGTGAAGGCGATCACCGGCACCCACAGCGGCCAGCCGTGCTCGTCGCGCGCGAGATGACGGACGGCCGAGGGGAGCTCGAGGCCGATCAGGGCGAAGACGACGCTCTCCAGCAGGAAGGTCACGGTGTCGTAGACGGCGTGGACCTGGAGGCGGACGGGGGCGTTGCTGAGCTTGTGGCCGGTGCTGCCGAGGACGACCCCGGACACGATGACGGCGGTCACGCCGGAGGTGTGCGATTGCTCCGCGATGACGTAAGAGGCGTACGGCGTGACCAATGCGATGACGGTCTCCAGCATGGGGTCCTCGGTCCGTCTGCGGATCAGGGCCACCACTGCGGCGACCGCCGCGCCGATGAGGCCTCCTCCGCCTGCAAGGATCAGGAACTGCTCAACGGTCCCGGGCACACTGATGGCGCTGCCGGACACCGCGGTGGCCACGGCGACCTTGTACAGGACCAGTGAGGTGGCATCGTTGAACAGGCTTTCCGCCTGCACCATGGCCTGCACGCGCGGTGGGAGGGACAGGCGCCGGCCAAGCGCGGTCACGGCCACGGGGTCGGTGCTGGCCAGGACAGAGCCGAGGATGAACGCGGTCGCGGCCGTGAGCGGGGTGATCGCGTGGGCGACGTATCCGACGGCGATGGCCGAGGCGAGGACCAGGCCGAAGACCAGGCCGGTCACAGGCCGCCACACGGTGCGCAGGTCGCGGACGGAGATTTCCCCGGCCGCGGCGTAGAGCAGCGGTGGCAGCACCAGCACGTTGATCACGTGAGGCGGCAGGCGCACCTCTGGAACCCAGGGCATCAGCCCCACGACCAGACCGGCAACTACGAGGAGCGAGGGGGCGGGCAAGCTCCAGCGTCGGGCACCGGTCGCCACGGCGGTGGCCAGAACCACGAGCAGCAGGATGACGGTCAGGCCGGTCATGGAGTGTCCCGGATGGGTTACGGCTTGTTACCCCCCTCTGGCCAGGTGCTTTATCAACGTAACCGACCTCGGGCGGTGATGCAGCTGACATGGAGCCGCGACCATCCAGGGCGCGGCAGTCGTTGCGGCGGCGCACCTGCCCATGGTTCAGGCCCTGCCAGCGGTGAGCGCTCCGGGCTCGCACATGCGATCGATGATCGCCTCGCGGTCGGGGTGACTGGCGAACTGGTGTTGAGGCGGTATTCCGGAAGCGTGCTATCCGGTGCCCGTCAACTTGTCAGCCGGTCAACTTTTCAGCGAACCCAGGAATTCCAGCAGCGTCGCATTGACCTGGTTGGAGTGCCCCTCGGCGATGCAGTGGCCGCAGCCGGGCAGGATGTGTGCCGGTCCGATGTCCGGGTGAAGCGTGGGCAGGGCGGGGATCAGTTGGTCCATCCCCGGGAACCCGTAGACCAGGTCACGGTGACGTAGCGGCGGGGCATCCGGTACTGCGCGCCCTCCCACGGGGCGGTCAGCTGCCAGTTGCGGTACCAGTGGAGAGCGCTGGTGAACCCAGCTTCGGTGAACTCGGTCGCGAGCGTGTCGATGTCGGCTTCGGCGAGCCAGGAGGGAAGTTCCTCAGGGTCCTGAAAGAGGTCAGGGTGTCACGGCTGGTCACCAGGGCGTGGCAGTTGTGGCCGCTGGGCAGCAGCGGGCGAACGTGCGCCACGTCCAGAGCGTTGTCCAGAACCACCAGCACCCGCCGGTTGGCCAGCACCGACCGATACAGGCCCATCTGCAGGTTCAGGTCCAGGGGGATCCGCTCGCCCGGCACCCCCAGAGACTGCAGCAGCAACGACAATGCCTCGGAGGCGGTGAGCGCGGGATCGGTGGCGCGTCCGCGTAGGTCGAGATACAGCTGGCCGTCCGGATAGTGGGCAGCTACCTGGTGCGCCCAATGCACGGCGAGCGCCGTCTTGCCGATGCCGGCCGTGCCGGTGATCACGGTGGCGGGCGCGTCCCGACGTATCCCGGCGAGTAACACGAGGGCGTCGGCGCGACCGGTAAATCCACTGATATCTGAGGGAAGTTGACGGGGCGTCCAGTCCTGGGCCAGCGGAAGCAAGCCCCTTGTTGTCAGCGGTCTGGCTGCAGCGAAGCGGCTGTCACGGACTCTGGCAGAACGCCACGCCCGCTCCCACTGCGCTGCCTGTACGGCGTTGGCGCCGCAGGCACGAACCAGGGACCGGACCAGTTCCAGTGAAGGAAGGCGCCGCTGCTGCGGATTCAATGCGTCGGACAGTGTGCTGGTGGCCACGCCTGTCCTGCGGTACAGCACTTCGAGCGACGGGTCGCCGGCCCAGAACTTGATCGAGCGCAGGCCGCGGACGAAGTCCGCCACGTCCATGTCGTCCTGCGGCAAGGGGAAGTCATCTACCGGCTCTGGACTCGCCACCTGCGCCCCTCGGCTTCCCCGGTGTCGTGTGCGAACGTGCCCACCAGTGTAGAGGCTGCGGAAGCCCTCCTTCAGCCCCTCCGCGCCCGACCGGGTTCGTCCAGGTTCGTCCGGGTTCCGCCGAGCGGCTGGCCGGTGAAACCGTTGAACGTGTGTGATCGCGGTACGGCGATTCAACAATGCGCACACGGCACACCCTTGAAGAACGCCCACGTTGGCGGCCATCGCCGTTCCTGACGCCGAAAGGCTCTGGACCACCCCAGGAGAAAGGCGAGGAACCCGATGCGAGTCCGCACACGAGAATCAGCCATGGTGGTCGCCGCCTTGATGGGGCTCGACTGGTGGATCCAACAGGAGCTCAACTCCTGGTGCCTGTTGTTCGTCATGCCGACCGCGCTCTTGGAGGACCAGCAGGACGCTTTCGCCGCACGTTGCTGCATCGAGGCCATGGTGCTCATGGTGGCCACGGGGCACAGCCTGTGAAGCTCGCGGACAGATATCCCAGTCTGCCGTGTCCCGCCATATGGTACGGACCTCCCAGGAGCGCGTCCCCACGCCTGAACTCCAGAGGGGGCTGTGACGGTGAGCGCATTCGACCTCGTCACTGACGGTGCGCCAGGCGAACCACCCCAGTTCGAATCCACCGAACCCGGGGCGGTTCACGCTGCGGAGGCGGCAGCAGGAGCGGCAGCGAGGAGCGCGGCGGGCCAACCCCGAGGGACGACGCAGCACGTCGTAGGGGAGGAGCGGCCAGGGTCATTAGGCGTTGCTCCACCCGGTTGTGCTGGAATACGAGTCCAGCAGGTCCACCACGAAGACCAGGGTCGAGCCCGCCGGGATCAACGGCGAGTGCGACTGATTGCCGTAGCCGAGACGCGGGGGAACGATGATCTCGCGCCGACCGCCGACCTTCATCCCCCTCACCCCCCGGTCCCAGCCCTTGATGACCTTGCCACTGCCCAGGGCGAACTTGAACGGCTGGCCCCGGTCCCAGGAGGCATCGAACTCCTTCCCGGACTCGAAGGTCACCCCGACATAGTGGACCCTTACCACCATGCCCGGCTTCACCTCAGCCCCGTCCCCGACGACCAGGTCCCGGATGGTCAGCTCGGTAGGAGCGTCACCCTCTGGAACGTCGACCTCGGGCTTCGTCAGTTCACTCATTGCAGCCTCATCACTCTCCGTCGGAAGCCGTCGCACGGACCAGCCGGACACATGGACACTCCATGCAGCAGATGGTCACGCTACCGAGAATGCCGGTCCCCGGAGCACACCAGATCCAGCGGCCACACGTGATGATCTTTCGCACAGCCGATGAACGCGACCGCCACTCACAGGTCACGCAGTAATCGCCAGAACGAGACGAGGTGCAGATGGCTGTCGGCACATTGCGAGACAGGGCCCTCCACCTTGATCGTGGACATCTCGACACTGGATCTTGAGTCCAGGGAGAGGAGTCCCGGGTGGGGACCTACAAGTACTCGGCGGAGTTCCGGGCCGACGCGGTGGCGTTGGCCCGTTCGTCGGGCCGGCCCGTCTCGCGTATCGCCGCCGAGCTGGGTGTGAATCACGAGACGCTGCGGCAGTGGATCAAGACGGCGGAGAAGGCCGAGCGGCCCGAGGCAGTTGCGGAGTCGGCGAAGGACGCGGAGATCGCGGCCTTGCGCAAGCAGGTGCGGGAGCTGGAGATGACACGTGACATTCTGCGCCGGGCGGCCAAGTATTTTGCGGGCGAGACGAACGGGTGAGCCGCTTCGAGTTCGTTGCCGACCACCGTGGCGCCTTCGGCGTGAAGCGGCTGTGCATCGTGTTGAATTTGTCGAGGTCCGGGTTCTAGCGGTGGCTGAAGACCGCCCCGGCCCGCGCCGCGAAACAGGCCGTGGACGCTGCACTCACCCGGCGGATACGCAAGGTCCACGCGGAGTCCGGAAAGACGTACGGGGCTAAGCGGATCACCGCCGAGCTTCGCGCGGGCGGTGTGGTCGTCAACCGCAAACGCGTCGAACGGCTCATACGCCAACACGCTATCCAGGTGCGGAGGCTGAAGCGTCGACACCGAACACCACCATTCCGGCAAGATTCTTTGAGAGCGCTGAATTCACCGCCGTCCCGGCAGGCGTGGCCACGCCGTTTCCGTCCGCGGTGACCCGGTCGCCATACCTGCTGCTCGCCGCCGCGACGCCCGCGTCCCGGCCGTCTGCCGGGCGAGCAGGCCGTGAGCGGACCGTGATCCGTCCCCCCCGCCCCCGGCACGACTCTGGCCGCGCTTGAGTGAAGAGCGAAGGCGCAGTCCCATACGGGCAGTTCCCGTCCGACAGGGCCGGCGCCGGACTTCAGTTGTGTGGCTGGTGAACGTACGGCTCGTGAGCGGGCACCTGCCAGGCACTGCGGCGCTGCCGGGCGCCGGTGAGCGCGACGATCCGGTGGGCTGGCACCGCGATGGCCGGGCGACCGCCGATTGGAACTCCATCCGGCCGGCGCCGGAATCGTAGAAGGTCACCGTTCCGTACAGCCGGTGCAGCACGGTGTCGGGCCCGAGCCCGCACTCGATGTGCAGGCACAGGACCCAGTCCTTCAGCCAGTCGACGTGCAGCTCCTCCAACAGGGCGGAAGCAGGGCCGGGATGCTCGTCGTCGGGTACCCGGCTGTACGCGCCGACGACCAGGTCGTTGTACCGCTCGATCGACTCAAGGCCGCGCCCATACCGCGCCTCCTGCTTCGGGCTGCGCCGGACCCCTGTCGGCCTGCCAGGCGCGCCGATCACCGCGGGGCGGTCGTAAGCGTCGACCGCAAAAGAAGTGGGGCCGTGGCCCGGCCACCGACATGAAGTCGGTAGCCGGG